>JANJTU010000088.1 GCA_024710965.1 Thauera sp.
CGCCGCCTCGGCCATGTCCACCTGGTAGGTGATGCTGCGCTTGACCAGGTACAGGAAGGCGGCCGCGAACACGCCGCCAAGCAGCGGCGAAACCACCCAACTGGCCACGATCTCGCCCATCGTCGACCAATCGACGATCGACGGACCGGCCGCCGCCATGCCGGCGCCGAGCACGGCGCCGACGATCGAGTGCGTGGTCGACACCGGCGCACCGACGGCGGTCGCCAGGTTCAGCCACAAGGCGCCGGCGAGCAGCGCGGCAAGCATGATCCAGACGAAGGTGTCGGAGTCCCGGATCAGATCGGGATCGATGATGCCGCTGCGGATGGTGCCGACCACCTCGCCGCCGGCGATCAGCGCTCCCGCCGCCTCGAAGATCGCCGCGATCACCAATGCCCCGGCAAGCGTCAGCGCCTTCGAACCGACTGCCGGACCGACGTTGTTGGCGACATCGTTGGCGCCGATGTTCATCGCCATGTAGCCGCCGATCATCGCGGCCATGACGAGCACCATGCCCCCCTCGCCCGAGCCCCGCATGGCGGCATAGAACATCACGCCAACGATGAACAGGACACCCATGCCGAGACGCAGGAGTTCTCCCCGTCCGCTCTTCGTGGCACGCTCGATTTCGCTGATTTGCTGCAGGTCCACAATGGGATTCCGATAGGCCAAAGGCCCGTATTGTTTCAGAAAATTTACACCAACCCAATCGGGGCGGAGGGGCAGGCACGGTTTTCCTGGATGCGGCGGTGCATCATTACAACATCGCGCCGCGCCTCCAGCGCCGTCAGAGGCGATCGTACTTGTCGGCTCGGCCCTTCGCGCGCTCCACCGGATAACGCTCGGCGTTGATCTGCAGCTTGTGCCGCGCCGCGGCGGCCAGGTCGACCTCGAGCACGTCGGCAAGCCGCACCAGATAGAGCAGGACATCGGCCAGTTCCAACCCGACCTCTGCGCGCGTCGCCGCGGGCAGGCTCGCCGACTGCTCCGCGTTCAGCCACTGGAAATGCTCGATCACCTCGCCCGCCTCGCCCGCGAGCGCCATGGCGAGGTTCTTGGGCGTGTGGAATGGCGTCCATTCGCGCTCGAGCGCAAATTCGCGCATCGCGTCGCGCAGGGCGACCAGGCTATCCTCGTTCATTCGATGTGGTGCTCCAGGTCGAAACCGGCGCCGTCGTCGATCCCCAGCGTCTCGACCAGCCAGGGCAGCGTGGCCTCGAGGCGCTCGGGCAGCACCCACGGCGGGTTGATGATGAACATGCCGCTGCCGAACATGCCGAGCCCGTCACGCGGCGGCTGCTTCACCGCCAGGCGCACGTCGAGCCAGTTCTCCGCGCCCAGGTCGGCCAGCTTCGTCGGCAGCGCCCGCGCCTCGGGGCGTGCCAGCAGCGGGTACCACACCGCATAGGTGCCGGTGGGAAAGCGCCGCATCGCATCCTTCAGGGTGTCGATGACACGCCGGTAGTCGTCCTTGACCTCGTAGGGCGGGTCGATCAGCACCACCGCGCGGCGCGATGGCGGCGGCAGCAGCGCCTTCAACGCGCCGAAACCGTCGGCCTTGCGCACCTGCACCCGCTCCTGCTCGCTGGCGAAGGTGCGCTGCAGGGAATCGAAATCCGCCGGGTGCAGCTCGAACAGCCGCAGACGGTCCTGCGGCCGCGCCACTGTCATCGCCAGCGCCGGCGAGCCGGGGTAGAACAGCAGCCGGCCGTGCGGATTGAACTGGCGCACCGCGGCCACATAGGCTGCCAGCGGGGCGGGCAGGTCGTCGCGCTCCCACAGCCGCCCGATGCCGTCGGCAAACTCGGCGGTCTTGGCCGCCTGCTCGCTCTCGAGCGCGTAGCACCCGCCGCCGGCGTGGGTGTCCACGTAGTACCAGGGCTTGTCCTTGCGATTGCAGTAAGCGAGCAGCTCGAGGAGGACGGCGTGTTTCAGGACGTCGGCGTGATTGCCGGCGTGAAAGGCGTGGCGGTAGCTGAGCATGAAGGTATCCCGGTTGCGGCCCGCATCGTAGCACCCTGCCCGGACGGCGTGAAATCCGCCGCCGGATCAGGCACATCGCCGCCGGCGGCGCAGTTTCCACGGTCCGGCCCGCTTGCTATGATGCGGCCCCCGACGGCCGGCCACGACCGGCAGAGACAGTGACAGCGAGAACAAGCATGAGCATCTATGCCCTGGGTGAGCGCACGCCCCGCTTCGGCGAAGGCTGCTGGGTCGCCCACAATGCGACGGTGATCGGCGCGGTGAAAGCCGGCCGCGACGTCAGCATCTGGTACAACGTGGTGATCCGCGGCGACAACGACCCGATCACCATCGGCAACGGCACCAATATTCAGGACGGCTCCATCCTGCACAATGACGACGGCGTGCCGCTCGTGATCGGCGACAACGTCACCATCGGCCACATGGCGATGCTGCACGGCTGCAGCATCGGCGACGGCAGCCTGATCGGCATCAACGCCGTGGTGCTGAACAAGGCGGTCATCGGCAAGAACTGCATCATCGGCGCCAACGCGCTGATTCCCGAAGGCAAGGTCATCCCCGACCGCTCGCTCGTGGTCGGCTCGCCCGGGCGCGTGATCCGCGAGCTGTCGGACGCCGACCTCGAGCACCTGAAGTGGAACGCCGCCCACTACGTCGACAACGCGCGCCTCTACGAGGCCGAACTGCGCGCCATCGACCCGAAGACAGTGCTGGGCGAGAACGCGCGCCAGGGCACCTAGGCCCGCTCCACCGCCGCGGCGCCGGGCCGGGTCATGCCAGCACGCGTGAGCCAGATCACCGCGCCGAGGATGATCGCGCCACCCAGCACCTGCAGCGGCTGGAACGGCTCGCCGAGGAAAACGGCAGCGAGCACGATCGTCACCACCGGCTCCAGCGTCGACAGGGTGGCCGCGTCGGCGGCGCCGAGGCGGCGAATACCGACGAAGAAGCTCAGCATCGCCACCACGGTGCACACCACCGCGATTGCCAGCACCGCGCCCCAGCCCGACGGCGTCGCGGGAAAGGCCGGCGGGCGCACGATTGCCAGGCCGGCGAACACCGTGGCGGCCGCCACCATCACCACCGTCGCCGCCGCCAGCGGGTCTTCCGCGCCCAGCACGCGCGCCCCGGCGAGAATGTAGATCGAATAGATCAACGCCGCCGCCATGCCCAGCACGATACCCAGCGGCTGGCCGGCCAGGCCGCCGCCGAGCGTCAGCGCCGTGCCGAGCAGCGCGGCGAGCACCGCCAGCAGCCGCCCGCCGCCGAGCGGTTGGCGCAGGATCGCGGCGCCGAGCACGGTGACGAGGAAGGGGTACAGGTACAGCAGCAGGGCCACCAGTCCGGCGGAGGCGTGGTTGAGCGCAGAAAAGAAGCTCAGCGACTGGCCCACGTAGCACAGCCCGCCCATCGCCGCGAGCACGGCCAGGTTGCGCCCGCGCGGCCAGCGCCGCCGCGTCGCCAGCATGAACGCGCTCATCAGCAGCGCGGCGATGCCGAAGCGCAGCGTCAGCACCGCGACCACGTCGGCACCGCTTGCATAGGCATGGCGGGCAAAGATCGCCATGGCGCCGAAGGCGGTTGCGGACACGGCCACGTACACTGCCCCACCGACCCTTTCGCTCATCTTGTCCACGCCGGAAAAAGCGTCAAGCTTGCCGCGCCCCGCGCACAGGGTCAAGGATCCGCGCCGGGCCGCGAACACGCGCTTACACGGCCGCGGCCCCGCGCCCCGACGGTTGCGGTATATATGACATCCGTCACGAACAAGCCCCGCCCCCCGCGCCTGCCGGCAAAGCTGCACGGCCCCATCGCGAGGGACCGGACAACCGGAGCACCGTCATGATCCTGTCGCATCCTCGCCTGCCCGCAACCTGCCTCGCCCTGGCCCTGGCCTTTGGCGCCGGCAATGCCGCCGCCGAGCCGGCACCGCCGGAGGCGCAGACCATCGAACTGTCGAGCGAGAGCAGCCTGCCGGCGGCGAACGACCTGGCCGTCGCCGTGCTCTATGCCGAACACAGCGACGCCAGCGCCGCGGCGGTGGCGCGCACGGTCAACCAGCGAGTCGCCGCCGCGCTCGACACCGCCCGCGGCCACGCGGACATCAAGGCCCAGTCGGGCGGCGCGTCGACCTGGCCGGTGTACGAAAAGGACGGCCAGGGCCGCATCACGGCCTGGCGCATGCGTTCCGAGATTCGCCTCGAGAGCCGCAACCTCGCCGCCATGTCGGAGCTGATCGGCAAGCTGCAGACGAGCCTCGCGCTGGCGCAGGTGTCGATGCAGCCGGCCCCCGAGACCCGGCGCAAGGCCGCTGACGAGGCCACGGTGGCGGCGATCCGCGCCTTCGAACACCGCGCCGCACTGATCGCCGAGACCTTCGGCAAGCGCTACCGCATCCGCCACCTCGCGGTCGGCGACACCGGCCTGCAGCCGCCGCCCTACCCGCGCCTGCGCGCTGCACCGGCGATGATGGCCGAAGCCGCGCCGGCACCGCTGGAAGGCGGCGAGAGCCAGATCGGCGTGAACGTCAGCGGCCGCATCGAACTGATCGACTGAAACCCGCATCGACACGGCGGCAACTGACGATGCACCAGCGCCGGAGCCACGGTCTGGACGGCGCTGCATGCCTGTCTTATCGTTGCGCCTATGACGACGCCCCCCCCCGCTGCGCACCGCCCGCTGCCCGCTGCGCCCACCGGCCTGCTCGCAACGCTGCTCGCCTTGACCATCCTCGGCGGCTGCAGCTCGGTGCCCGTGACGCCGGAAGCCGGACGGCGGGCAGACACGGTCGGCATAGAAACGGCGGGGCGTGAGTACATCGCCTTCGAGGACGAAGCCCACGGCCGCGAAATGGTGCTGTACGCCCTCGGCCTGCTCGACACCGGCTACCGCTTCGGCGGGCGCAACCCCGAGGCCGGGCTCGACTGCAGCGGCATGGTGGCCTGGATCGTCGAGAACATCAGCGGCAAGCGCCTGCCCCACAATGCCGCGCAGATCGCCGAGCGCACGCGGCCGATCGCCCTCGCCGAACTCCAGCCCGGCGACCTGGTGTTCTTCAACACCCGCCAGCGCCGGCATTCGCACATGGGAATCTACATCGGCGACGGCCGTTTCGTTCATGCGCCGTCGAGCCGCGGCGCGGTGCGCGTCGAACGGCTGGACAACCGCTATTTCGGCCCACGCATCGACGGCGCGCGCACCCTGCTCGCAGCCAACTGAGCGCCCCCACCGCGAGACCAGGCGCAGCCTCGTTTCACTTCTGCGGAATCTGGACGTAGATCTCGCCCGGCCGGGTCAGGCCGAGGTCGAAGCGGGCGCGCTCCTCGATCGCCTCATTGCCCGACTTGAGGTCGCGCACCTCGGCGTCGAGGCTGGCATTGCGCTGCTCGAGGCGCCGGTTCTCCTCGCGCTGGGCGTGCAACTGGCGGTCCACCTCCCACACGCGCAGCCAGCCCCCCTTCCCCAGCCAGAGCGGGTACTGCAGCAGCACGACGAGGACGAGGAGGATGAGGATGGGCCAGCGCATGGAGGAAACCGCGGAGCGGCGATCCGGAAGAGGCGATCGCGTGATTGTAAGGGCGGGCGCCAGACAAGACGGCAGGGGCAAGAAAAAGCCGGCGGGAACGCCGCCGGCCTTCTGTTCGCGATCGTCTCGACGGCCCGCGAACGGCCTGGCCCGTCGGCAACGGCCGCCATGCCCCGCAACGGGGGCCGGCGACCGCAGGGGCAGCCCGAGGGCGGCGCCTCAGCGCAGGTTGTAGAACGCGCGCGTGCCAGGGTAGAAAGCGGTGTCGCCGAGGTCTTCCTCGATGCGCAGCAGCTGGTTGTACTTGGAGATGCGGTCCGAACGGCTCAGCGAGCCGGTCTTGATCTGCATCGCGCGCAGGCCCACGGCGATGTCGGCGATGGTCGAGTCGTCGGTCTCGCCCGAGCGGTGCGAGATCACCGCGGTGTAGCCGGCGAGCTTGGCCATCTCGACGGCGGCGAAG
>JANJTU010000093.1 GCA_024710965.1 Thauera sp.
GCACGGCGTCGCCACCGCCACCGTCGCCGCGCGCTACGGCATGGAATGCGTGGTCTACATGGGCGCCGAGGACGTCAAGCGCCAGGCGGCCAACGTCTATCGCATGAAGCTGCTCGGCGCCACGGTGGTGCCGGTGGAGTCCGGCTCGAAGACGCTGAAAGACGCGCTCAACGAGGCGATGCGCGACTGGGTCACCAACATCGCCGACACCTTCTACATCATCGGCACGGTCGCCGGCCCCCATCCCTATCCGATGATGGTGCGCGACTTCCAGGCCGTGATCGGCAAGGAATGCCTGGTGCAGATGCCGGAGATGAGCGGCCGCCAGCCCGACTACGTGATCGCCTGCGTCGGCGGCGGCTCCAACGCGATGGGCATCTTCCATCCCTACATCGACATGCCCGGAGTCAAGCTCGTCGGCGTCGAGGCGGCGGGCGAGGGTATCGACACCGGCCATCACGCCGCGTCGCTGACGGCCGGCCGGCCGGGCGTGCTGCACGGCAACCGCACCTACCTGCTGCAGGACGAGGACGGCCAGATCATCGAGACGCACTCGATCTCCGCCGGCCTCGACTACCCGGGCGTCGGTCCCGAGCACGCCTGGCTGAAGGACTCGGCCCGCGCCGAGTACGTTGGCGTCACCGACGCCGAGGCGCTGCAGGCCTTCCACGATCTCTGCCGGCTGGAAGGCATCATCCCCGCGCTCGAGTCCTCGCATGCGCTCGCCTACGCGGCGAAGCTCGCACCGACCCTGGCGAAGGACCGCATCCTGCTGGTCAACCTCTCCGGCCGTGGCGACAAGGACATGCACACCGTCGCCGAGCGCTCCGGCATCCAGTTCTGAACCTGCCCCGGGTCGCGCGAGCGGCCCGCAGTGTGATCACGACATGTCAAGAATCCAGACCACTTTCCAGCGCCTGCAAGCCGACGGCCGCAAGGCGCTGATCCCGTTCATGACGGCCGGCTTCCCGGCGCCGGAGCTGACGCTGCCGCTGATGCGCGCCCTGGTCGAGGGCGGCGCCGACATCATCGAGCTCGGCGTACCCTTCTCCGACCCGATGGCCGACGGCCCGACCATCCAGCGCGCCTCCGAGTGCGCGCTCGCGCAGGGCATGAGCCTGCGCAAGGTGCTCGAGCTCGTGCGCGCCTTCCGTGCCGAGGATGCCGTCACCCCGGTGGTGCTGATGGGCTACGCCAACCCGATCGAAGCCATGGGCGCCGAGCGCTTCGTCGCCGACGCCGTCGCCGCCGGCGTCGATGGCGTGCTCGTGGTGGACTACCCGCCCGAGGAGTGCGTTGCGTTTGCCGCGACGGCCAAGGCCGCCGGCCTCGATCCGATCTTCCTGCTCGCGCCGACTTCGTCCGCGCAGCGCTTCGCCGATGTCGCCCGCGCCGGCAGCGGCTACATCTACTACGTCTCGCTGAAGGGCGTGACCGGCAGCGGCAAGCTCGACATCGACGAGGTGGCCCGCCGCATCCCGCAGATCCGCGCCGCGGTCGGCATGCCGGTCGGGGTCGGCTTCGGCATCCGCGACGCCGACAGCGCGCAGCGCATCGGCGCGGTCGCCGACGCGGTCGTGATCGGCAGCCGCATCATCGAGGAGATCGAGCACAGCCCGCGCGAGGCCGCCGCCGCCAACGTCACCGCCTTCGTGCGCGGCATCCGCGCGGCGCTCGATACGCTCGAATCCACCCAGGGAGCAGTCCGATGAGCTGGTTGCAGAAACTGCTGCCGCCCAAGATCAAGCGCAGCGAGGCCGCACGCAACAAGTCGATCCCGGAAGGGCTGTGGAGCAAGTGCGCATCCTGCGAGGCCGTGCTCTACCGCTCCGATCTCGACAACAACCAAGGCGTCTGCCCGAAGTGCGGCCATCATCAGCGCCTGCGCGCGCGCCAGCGCCTCGACATGCTGCTCGACATCGAAGGCCGCTTCGAGATCGGCAATGAGGTCATCCCGGTCGACGCGCTGAAGTTCAAGGATTCGCGCAAATACCCCGAGCGCCTCTCCGCCGCCGTGTCCGAGACCGGCGAGATGGACGCAATGGTGGTCATGCAGGGCTCGATCCTGACCGTGCCGGTGGTCGTCGCCTGCTTCGAGTTCGAGTTCCTCGGCGGTTCGATGGGCTCGGTCGTGGGCGAGCGCTTCGTGCGCGGAGCACGCGCCGCGCTCGAGCAGCGCGTGCCCTTCATCTGCATCACCGCCTCGGGCGGGGCGCGCATGCAGGAAGGCTTGTTCTCGCTGATGCAGATGGCCAAGACCACCGCGGTGATTACCCGCCTGGCCGAGCGCCGGCTGCCTTTCGTCACCGTGCTGACCGACCCGACGATGGGCGGCGTGTCGGCGAGCTTCGCCTTCATGGGCGACGTCGTCATCGCCGAGCCCGGTGCCCTGATCGGCTTCGCCGGCCCGCGCGTGATCGAGCAGACGGTGCGCGAGAAGCTGCCCGAAGGCTTCCAGCGCGCCGAGTTCCTGCTCGAGAAGGGCGCGATCGACATGATCGTCGATCGCCGCCAGATGCGCGAAGAACTCGCCCGCGTGCTCGCGCTGCTGACGCGCCAGCCCGCGGCGACGGCCGCCGCCTGAGGGGCGCCGTGGTCGAACAACTGACGATGCCGCAGACGCTGGAGGGCTGGCTCGAGCTGCTCGAGCGCCGCCACGCGCAGACGATCCGCCTCGGCCTGGACCGCGTGCGGGCGGTGCGCGAGGCGCTCGGGCCGGGGCCGGAAGCGGTGGTGATCACCGTCGGTGGCACCAACGGCAAGGGCTCCTGTTGCGCGATGCTCGAGGCGATCCTGCTCGCCGCCGGCTACCGCGTCGGCTGCTACACCTCGCCGCACCTGCTGCGCTACAACGAGCGCGTGCGGCTCGACGGCCGCGACGCCTCCGATCAGCAACTGGTGGACGGCTTCGCCGCGGTGGAGGCGGCGCGCGGCGACACCCCGCTGACTTATTTCGAGCACGGCACGCTCGCCGCCTGGGCGGTGTTCCGCCAAGCACGGCCGGATGTGATCATCCTCGAGGTCGGCCTCGGTGGCCGGCTCGACGCGGTGAACGTGTTCGACGCCGATTGCGCGATCGTCACCAGCGTGGCGATGGACCACATGGATTACCTGGGCGACACGCGCGAGGCGATCGGCTTCGAGAAGGCCGGCATCTTCCGCGCCGGCCGTCCCGCCGTGTGCGGCGACCCGCAGCCGCCGGCGTCGCTCGTGGCCCATGCCGAGGCAATCGGCGCCGAGCTCTGGGTCAGCGGCCGCGACTTCGGCTTCGGCGGCGACCGTCAGCAGTGGGGCTACTGGCGCTATGCCACCCCGCCGGGCGAGGGCGCGCTGGTCAAGCGCGGCGGCCTCGCCTACCCGTCGCTGCGCGGCGCCAATCAACTGCTCAACGCCGCGGCAGTGATCACCGCGCTCGACGCCCTGCGCCACCGCCTGCCGGTGTCGATGCAGGCGATCCGCCAGGGCCTGATGCTGGTCGAGGTGCCGGGCCGCTTCCAGGTGCTGCCCGGGCGACCGGCAGTCGTGCTTGACGTCGCCCACAACCCGCAGGCCGCCGGCGTGCTCGCCGAGAACCTCGGCAGCATGGGCTTCTTTCCGGAGACCTGGGCGGTGTTCGGCATGCTTGCCGACAAGGACGTCGAGGGCGTGATCGGCCTGATGGCGGCTCGCATCGACCACTGGCTGCTGGCCGATCTGCCCGGCCCGCGCGGCCTCGCCGCCGAAGCGCTTGCCACCCGCATCCGCGCGGCCGGGGCGAAGGGCGAGATCCGCTGCTTCGCCTCGCCGGCGGCGGCGTTTGTTGCAGCGCAGGAGGGTGCGGCCGAGGGTGATAGAATCGTTGCCTTCGGATCCTTCCTGACGGTGGCGGACGTGCTCGCAGCGGTGAATGCCGCGCGGCACTGATGAGGTTTTCCCGGTGAGCGACGCAGACGACCTCGAGATCAAGAAGCGGGCACGGCGGCGCCTGGTCGGCGCCGCGGCGCTGGCGCTGCTGGCGGCCGTGGTGCTGCCGGTGATGATGGATCAGGAACCGCGCCCGGCGGTGCAGGACATCCAGATCACGATTCCCGACCGCGACACCGCGCCTGCGCTGTCGCGCCCGATGGCGGCCGCCGACGAGGCGCCTTCGCCGCCCCCGCCGATGCCCGTCGAAGAGGAGCCGCGGCCCGCAGCAACGGGCGCAGCGCCGGCGGAGGCGGCCAAGCCCGCGGCGGCGCTCGAGCAGGCCGAGGTCCGCAAGGCCGAATCCGCGCCGGCACCGAAGGCCGAGGCGAAGCCCGACCCGAAGGCCGAGAGCAAGCCGGAGGCCAAGGCGGCGGCCAAGCCCGCGCCGGCCGATGCGAGGGCGGCTGCGGCCGAGGACGCCGAAGCCGCGCGCGTGCGCGCCATTCTCGGCGGCAAGGACGTGCCCGCGCGCAGCGAGACCTTCGTGCTGCAGGTCGGCGCCTACAGCGATGCGGCGAAGGCCGCGCAGATTGCGGCGGAACTCAAGAAGCTGGGCTTCACCGCCTACACCGAGAAGGCGGGCAGCGTCACCCGGGTGAGGGTGGGGCCGATTGCGGGGCGGGACGCGGGCGAGAAGCTCGCGGCACGCCTGCAGGCAGCGGGCCACAATGCGGTGCTGACACCGCGCTGAATCAGCCTCGATGACGGCTTTCGACTACGTCTTTCTCGGCCTGCTCGGGCTGTCTGCGGCCGTCGGCATGTGGCGCGGGCTGGTCGGCGAGGTCCTGGCGGCGGTGGCGTGGCTGGTCGCGCTGTTTGCCGCGTGGCGCTATAACGAACAAGTGGCGGGCATCTTCATCGGCATCATCGCCGAGCCGGTGTGGCGCCAGGTGGCGGCGGTCGTGCTGGTGGTGGTTGGCGTGCTGCTGGTGGTGGCGCTGCTGCGCTACCTGTTGCGCGAGCTGCTGCGTGCGGCCGGGCTGGGGCCGACGGATCGCTTCTTCGGCGCAATCTTCGGCATCGTGCGCGGTCTGGTGGTGGCATGCGCGGCCGTGCTGGTCGGCGGCCTGGCGGGGGTGTCGCGCGAGCCGTGGTGGTCCCAGGCGCTGTTCTCGCCACCGATGGAAACGGCGGTTCTTGCCGCCAAACCCTGGCTGCCGGCTGCGGTGGCTGCAAAGATTCGATTCAGATAGGCGTATTGTCCATGTGCGGAATTCTCGGCGTCGTCGCCACTTCTCCGGTCAACCAGTTGCTGTACGACGGGCTGCAGGTGCTCCAGCACCGCGGCCAGGACGCGGCCGGGATCGCCACCTCCGAAGGCGGGCGCTTTCACATGCACAAGGGCTCCGGCCTCGTGCGTGACGTCTTCCGGACGCGCAACATGCGCAATCTGGAGGGCAACTGGGGCATCGCCCACGTGCGCTACCCGACCGCCGGTTCGGCCTACAACGCGGCGGAGGCGCAGCCCTTCTACGTCAATTCGCCCTTCGGCCTGCTGCTCGCGCACAACGGCAATCTGACGAACTCCGAAGTGCTCAAGCGCGAGATGTTCCTGTCGGACCTCCGCCACATCAACACCAGCAGCGATTCCGAGGTGCTGCTGAACGTGCTCGCGCACGAGCTGCAGGCGGCCTGTAACGGCCTCAAGCTCGACGAGGACGCGGTGTTCCGCGCCGTCGCCGGCGTCCATCGCCGCTGCCGCGGTGCCTACGCGGTCGTGGTCATGATCGCCGGCTATGGTCTGCTTGCCTTCCGCGACCCCTACGGCATCCGCCCGCTGGTGATCGGGCGCAATGACACCGAGGCCGGCACCGAGTGGCTGGTGGCGTCGGAGTCGGTGGCGCTGGATGTGCTCGGCTTCAAGCTGCTGCGCGACGTGGCGCCCGGCGAAGCGGTGCTGATCGACACCCGTGGCGGCTTCCACAGCCGGCAGTGCGCGACGAAGACGGTCGAAGCGCCGTGCATGTTCGAGTTCGTCTACCTGGCGCGGCCGGATTCGATCATCGACGGCGTGTCGGTGTACGAGTCGCGCGTCAAGATGGGCGAGTTCCTCGCCGAGAAGATGAAGCGCACGATGCCCAACGTGCATATCGACGTCGTCATCCCGATCCCGGATTCGAGCCGGCCGTCGGCGATGGAGATGGCGCACCGGCTCGGCCTGCCGTACCGCGAGGGCTTCGTCAAGAACCGCTACATCGGCCGCACCTTCATCATGCCGGGCCAGGCGACGCGGCGTAAGTCGGTGCGCCAGAAGCTCAACACCATCCACCAGGAGTTCAAGGGCAAGAGCGTGCTGCTGGTGGACGACTCGATCGTGCGCGGCACGACGAGCAAGGAAATCGTCAACATGGCGCGCGAGGCGGGCGCGACCCGGGTCTACCTGGCGTCGGCGGCGCCGCCGGTGCGCTACGCCAACGTCTATGGCATCGACATGCCGACCCGGGGCGAGCTCATTGCCTCTGACCGCAGCGAAGACGAAATCTGCCGCGAGATCGGCGCCGACGGCCTGCTGTACCAGGACCTCGAGGACCTGAAGGCTTCGGTGCGGGCGCTGAACCCGGCGATCAACTGCTTCGAGACCTCGTGCTTCGATGGCCTGTACGTCACCGGCGACATCACCGCCGAGTACCTCAACGGGGTCGAGAGCCAGCGCTGCGAGGCCAAGCCGGCGAAGAACGACGCCGGCGATGACGGCGACGGCGGCCAGCTCGACCTCAACCTTGCATCCGGCGCCGAACACTAAGCCCGCCGGCCACGACAACGACAAGCTGCAAGCCATGACCTTCCCCGACTCCTCCGCCCTGCATCCCGAAACGCTGGCCGTGCGCGCCGGCATCGACCGCAGCCAGTTCGGCGAGCACAGCGAGGCGATGTACCTCACCTCCAGCTTCGTGTTCGACAGCGCCGCCCAGGCCGCGGCGCGCTTTTCCGGTGCGGAGGAGGGCAACGTCTATGCCCGCTTCTCCAACCCCACCGTGACCGCGATGCAGACGCGGCTCGCCGCCCTCGAAGGCGCCGAGGCCTGCGTCGCGACGGCCTCGGGCATGTCGGCGATCCTGTCGCTGGCGATGGCGGTGCTGCAGGCGGGCGACCACGTGGTGGCCTCGAACGGCCTGTTCGGCGCGACCCAGCAGCTGTTCGGCGGCATCCTGTCGAAGTTCGGCATCGAGACGAGCTTCGTGCCCGCGACCGAGCTCGACGCCTACCGCGATGCGGTACGACCGCGCACGAAGCTGTTCTTCATCGAGACGCCGTCGAACCCGCTCACCGAGGTGGTCGACATCGCCGCGGTGGCGGCGATCGCGCACGAGGCGGGGGCGCTGCTGGCGGTGGACAACTGTTTCTGCTCGCCCGCGCTGCAGCGGCCGCTGGAACTGGGGGCCGACGTCGTCGTGCATTCGGCGACCAAGTATCTCGACGGCCAGGGGCGCGTGCTCGGCGGCGCGGTGGCGGGCCGGCGTGCGGTGACCGACGAGGTGTTCAAGTTTCTGCGCACCGCCGGGCCGACGCTGTCGCCCTTCAATGCCTGGGTGATCCTGAAGGGGCTCGAGACGCTGCGCATCCGCATGGAGGCGCAGTCGGCCGCCGCGCTCGAGCTGGCGCGCTGGCTCGAGCAGCAGCCGGGTGTGGCCCGCGTCTACTATCCCGGCCTGCCTTCACATCCGCAGCACGCGCTGGCGATGCGCCAGCAGAAGACGGGCGGGGCGATCGTCAGCTTCGACGTCGAAGGCGGGCGCGAGGCGGCATGGCGGGTGGTGGATTCGACGCGGTTGATCTCGATCACCGCCAACCTGGGCGACACCAAGACCACGATCACGCACCCGGCGACGACGACCCACGGCCGCATCTCGCCCGAGGCGCGCGCGGCCGCCGGTATCGGCGAGGGCTTGCTGCGGCTTGCGGTAGGGCTGGAGGCGGTCGAGGATCTGAAGGAAGACCTCGCGCGCGGGCTGCAGCGCTGACGTTCGCCGCCGGCGCTGGGGCCTGCCCGCGCGTTTCAGCCGCCGCTCAGGGCCTGCACGATCGCCAACTCGTCGCGGTCGTGCAGCGGTTGCGCCAGACTCATGACCGGCGCGCCATTGACGAAGAAGCGCACGTGCGGCCGCAGCCGGTCCTGCTCATCGACGATGCGAAAGCGCACGCCGGGAAACTGGCGCTCGAGGTCGGCGAGCACTTCGGCCAGCGTTGCGCCGTGGGCGCCGACTTCGCGCGCGCCGGTGTAGCTGCGCAGCGGCGTCGGGATCAGCACCTTCATCGCGACGCCATCCGCGCGCCCGGTTCGGCGACTTCCACCGCGTAGATCTCCGGCAGGTGGCGCGCGATGCAGGTCCAGCCCGCGCCCTCGTCGCCGCTCATCCACAGCTCGCCGCTGGTGGTGCCGAAGTACAGTCCGAGCGGATCGCGCGCGTCGGCGCCCATCGCCTGTCGCTTCACCGTCCACCACGCCTGCGCGGCGGGCAGGCCCCGGTCGAGGCGCTGCCAGCTTTCGCCGCCGTCGCGCGTCCGGTATACCGCGGGCCTGCCGTCGGGGCTGGTGCGCGGCCACACCGTCTGGCCGTCCATCGGCAAGACCCAGACCGAGTCAGCGTCGCGCGGGTGCACGACGAGCGGAAAGCCGATGTCGCCCACCTGCGCCGGCATGCTGCGGCCGATGCGCACCCACTCGTCGCCGGGGCGGTCGAGGCGATAGATGCCGCAGTGGTTCTGCTGGTAGAGCCGGTCGGGCCTGCTCGGGCACAGCCGCACGCAGTGCGGATCGTGGAAGGTGGGGTCGCCGACGTCGAAGCCTTCGACCACTTCAAGCCCCTTCAGCAGCGGCGCGAAGCTGCGGCCGCCGTCGGTCGATTCGTGCACGCCGCCGCCCGACATGGCGAAATAGAGGTGCGCCGGGTCGCGCGGGTCCACGATGATCGAGTGCAGCTTGGGGCCGTCCGGTGTGCCGTCCTGCACCGTGCCCATCCAGCTGCGGTATTGCGCGTCGTCGTTGATGGACGAGAACGGCGCCCAGCTGACGCCGCCGTCCGCGGAGCGGAACAGCCCCTGCGGCGAAGTGCCGGCGTACCAGACGCCGGGCTCGTCGGCGTGGCCGGGGGTGAGCCAGAAGGTGTGGTCCACCGCGCGGCCGTTGGCCGCCTTGGCGAAGGCGGGTGGCTGCGCCGCCTCGTGCCAGCTCCGGCCGAGGTCGGTGGAGCGGAAGATCGTCGGCCCGAGGTGGCCGGTCTTCGCTGCCGCCAGCAGGGTAAGTCCGTCACGCGGGTCGAGCACGACATGGTTGATGATGTGGCCGAGAAAGTGCGGGCCATCGGCGCGCCAGCGCGTGCGCGTCGTGTCGCCGTGGTAGAGCCAGGCGCCCTTGCGTGTGGCGACGAGGAGGACGGGGCCGCCGTCTCCCGTGGTCTGTGCCTGCGCGCGCGCAGTGTCGTCATTGCTTGCCATGCGGCATCTCCTCTGTCGGTCGCCTCCGCCCCGTCCGCGGCGCCCGTGTGGCCGTGTAGCCGTGGTGCCGCGGAGTCGGTGGGGGGCGTGAACGACGGCCGCTGCCGTGGCGGCAGCGCGTCTCGGTTCGGGTCGTCCTACCTGTATAGACCAGAGCGGGCGACGATCCAGCGCCGAGAGGGGGCCGGCCGGGGCGCAAGCAGGCGGCAAGCAGGTCACAAGCAGGTCACAAGCAGGCCACGATCAGGCTGATGAGGCCTCGAACTGCTGGCCGTCGAAGCCGAGCCAGGTGGCGCGGCCGTGCCAGTCCGACAGCACCCAGCGCACGCAGCGCTGGCCGTCGAGGTGGTGCTCGTGGCGCGCGGGGCGATGGGTGTGGCCGTGCACCAGGGTCGGGTAGCCGTGTGCGCGCAGCAGTGCAGCGACGGCCTCGGCGTTCACGTCCATGATCTCCATGGCCTTCGCGCGCTTGGCGGCTTCGCTCTTCTGCCGCAGGCCTTCGATGAAGGCCTTGCGCGTGGCCAGTGGCTGGGCGAGGAAACCGGCCTGCCAGGCAGGGTCGCGCACCTGGCGGCGGTAGGCCTGGTAGGCGAGGTCGTCGGTGCACAGCGCATCGCCGTGGCTCAGCAGCACGAGCGGGGCGTCGTCGCCGCAGCCAAAGCGCACGAGCGCTGGGTCGGCGAGCAGTTGCAGGCCGGCGGCGCGGGCGAAGCCTTCGCCGGCGAGCAGGTCGCGGTTGCCGGCCATGAAGAAGATGCGCATGCCGCCGTCGGCGAGCGCGCACAGGGCGGCGCAGATGCGGCGATTGAGCGGGGCGTCGAGGTCGTCGTCGCCGGCCCAGTATTCGAACAGGTCGCCGAGGATGAACAGGCTGCGGGCCGCGCGCGCCGGGCCTTCGAGGAAGCCGAGGAAGGCGGCGACGGTGTCGGGCTGGTCCTCGCTCAGATGGAGGTCGGAAATGAACAATGCCGGAAGCGCCGCATGGACGGATTCCGGCATCGGTGCCGCGCCCCCGCCGGCCGCGGGGGCGAGGGTGGGGGCGTTGGCGGAAGGGCGCTCAGACAACTTCGGCGCGCTCGATGATCACGTCTTCCTTCGGTACGTCCTGGTGGAAGCCGCTCGAACCGGTCTTGACCTTGCGGATCGCGTCGACCACGTCCATGCCGTCGCTGACGCGGCCGAATACGCAGTAGCCCCAGCCCTGCAGGTCGGGCGAGCGGTGGTTGAGGAAGTCGTTGTCGGCGACGTTGATGAAGAACTGCGCGGTGGCGGAGTGGGGCGCCTGGGTGCGGGCCATGGCGATCGTGCCACGCTCGTTCTTGAGGCCGTTGTCGGCCTCGTTCTTGATCTGCTCGCCGGTCGGCTTCTGGTTCATGCCGGGCTCGAAGCCGCCGCCCTGGATCATGAAGCCGTCGATGACGCGGTGGAAGATCGTGTTGTTGTAATGGCCGGATTCGACGTAGGCGAGGAAGTTCGCAACCGAGACCGGGGCCTTGTCGGCGTCGAGTTCGAGGGTGATGACGCCGAGGTTGGTGTGCAGTTTGACTGCCATGGCTGTGCTCCTGTGGGTTTTTCTGGTGGCTGGATGGCCGCCCGCTTACTTGCCGGCCTTTTTCGCCGCTGCCGGGGGCTCGAGCAGGCGTGCGTTCTCGATGACGACCGGCTCAACCGGGACGTTCTGGTGGAGGCCGCGGTTGGCCGTGGGCAGTTTGCCGATCTTTTCGACCACCTCCATGCCCTTCACGACTTTACCGAACACCGCGTAGCCCCAGCCGTCGCGCGAAGGGTAGTCGAGGAAGGTGTTGGGCGCGAGGTTGATGAAAAACTGTGACGAGGCCGAATGCGGGTCGGCGGTGCGCGCCATGGCGAGCGTGCCCGGCTCGTTCCTGAGGCCGTTCTTCGCCTCGTTCTCGATCGGCGCGCGGGTGGCTTTCTGCTTCATGTCGGCATCGAAGCCGCCGCCCTGGATCATGAAGCCGTCGATGACGCGGTGGAAGACGGTGCCGTTGTAATGGCCGTCCTTGACGTACTGGACGAAGTTCTCGGCCGACTTGGGCGCCTTGTCGGCGTAGAGCTCGACGGTGATGTCGCCCTGGCTGGTCTTGAGCTCGACCATGGGGTTGGCAGCCAGTGCGGACAGCGCGGCCGAGGCGAGCGCGGCAAAGGCGATCAGGTGTCTTCTCATGGGATCTCCGGTGGTTGGCCGTCGGCCTGCGCGCCCGGATGGCGGGCCGTGCGCGCGGCTTGGCGCGAGTGCCCCGTGGCAGGGCGGGTGAAATGTCGGGCCAGCATGCCGTGGTATATTTGCGGCCTGCCGCCGCGGGCCTTGGGCCCCTGGGCAGCGCAAGATTCTAGCAACAAGCCCCACCCCTCACAATCGCGCCGCCGGCGCGGTTTTTCGCCCTGTTTCCAGTCCCGCCGATGCTCACGATCTACAACACCCTTTCGCGCACCAAGGAAGTCTTCCAGCCCATCGACGCCGGCAAGGTCCGCATGTACGTGTGCGGCATGACGGTGTACGACTTCTGTCATCTCGGCCATGCGCGCGTGATGGTGGTCTTCGACATGGTGGCGCGCTGGCTGCGGGCGAGCGGCTACGACGTCACCTACGTGCGCAACATCACCGACATCGACGACAAGATCATCCGCCGCGCGCAGGACAACGGCGAGTCGATCCGCGCCCTGACCGACCGCTTCATCGCCGCGATGCACGAAGATGCCGACGCACTCGGCGTGCTGCGCCCCGATTTCGAGCCGCGTGCCACCGACTACGTGGCGCAGATGCAGAGCCTGATCGGCCGGCTCGAGCACAAGGGCCTCGCCTACGTCGCCGCCAACCGCGACGTCTGCTATGCGGTGCGCAAGTTCGACGGCTACGGCAAGCTGTCAGGCAAGTCGGTGGACGAGCTGCGCGCCGGCGAGCGCGTGGACGTCGTCGGCGACAAGAACGACCCGCTCGACTTCGTGCTGTGGAAGCACGCCAAGGCCGAGGAGCCGGGCGAGGCGAAATGGGATTCGCCCTGGGGCAGCGGCCGGCCGGGCTGGCACATCGAGTGCTCGGCGATGAGCTCCGACCTGCTCGGCGAGCATTTCGACATCCACGGCGGCGGCATGGACCTGCAGTTCCCGCACCACGAGAACGAGATTGCGCAGTCCGAGGGTGCGCACGGCCACACCTTCGTCAATTACTGGATGCACAACGGCTTCGTGCGCGTCGACGACGAGAAGATGTCGAAGTCGCTCGGCAACTTCTTCACCATCCGCGAAGTGCTGCAGAAGTACGACCCGGAAGTGGTGCGCTTCTTCATCCTGCGCGCCCACTACCGCAGCGCGCTGAACTACTCCGACGCCCACCTCGACGATGCGCGCCAGTCCCTGACCCGGCTGTACACGGCGCTGAAGAACGTGCCGGTGGCCGAGGCCGTGCTCGACCGCGACGAGCCGCACGCACAGCGTTTCGCGGCAGCGATGGACGACGACTTCAACACCGCCGAGGCGGTGGCGGTGCTGTTCGACCTCGCCAACGAAGTCAACCGCAGCGCCTCGCCGGCGCTGGCGGCGCAGCTGAAGGCGCTGGCGGGCGTGCTCGGCCTGCTCGGGCGCGATCCGGTGGCCTTCCTGCAGGCCGGGGCGCCCGACGCCGAAGGTCTTGCGGTCGAGGCGATCGAAGGCCTGATCGCGGAGCGTGCGGCGGCGAAGAAGGCGAAGAACTACGCCGAGGCCGACCGCATCCGCGCCACGCTGCTTGAAGCCGGCGTCGTCCTCGAGGACGGTCCGGGCGGCACCACCTGGCGCCGTGCCTGAGCGCGCGGCCGATGGCTGAATCCACATTGCGAACCGAACAGGAACCCCGAGCATGATCATCACCGGCTTTCAGAGCCTTCTCGACGCTGCCCGTCAGCAGCCCGAGCCGCAGCGCCTGCTCTTCGTCTTCACGCGCGCCGAGCTCCCCGATAACGCCACCGCCGAGCAGCGCCAGAAGTTCGAGCAGGGCGAGGGCGGGGCGCTGGTGCCGGTGATGTACGTGGACAAGAAGCCCGACGAGCTGCACAGTTTCGAGGAGCTGGTCGAGGAGTCGCGCCACACCGGGCAGCGCTGGGACATGATGTTCGTCGGCTGCCTGAGCGGGCAGGGCGGGCGTGAGCCGAGCGACGACGCGACGCAGAAGGCGCTCGAGACCATGATCATGTCGGTCCAGGGCGGCATCGTCGCCCATCTGCTGGCCTACCGTCCGAACGGCGAGCAGGCGTGGCTGCCGGACCAGACCGAAGGCCAGGCCTGAGTCGTCGGCGCTGAAGCAAGGACGCCCGCGATCCTTCCGAGTTCGCGCGCGTCCTGCCATCCGGGCCTGCCACTTGCAGGCCGGCAGCATCAGGTGGCGAAGAAGTCGCGCACCTTGTCCATCCAGGACTTCGCCTTCGGGTTGTGACGGTCGGCGTTGCCGCTGGAGATCTCCTCGAACTCGCGCAGCAGTTCCTTCTGACGCTCGGTCAGGCTCACCGGCGTCTCGACCACAACGTGGCACATCAGGTCGCCATGGGTGTGGCTGCGCACGTTCTTGATGCCCTTGCCGCGCAGGCGGAAGACCTTGCCGCTCTGCGTCTCGGCGGGGATCTTCAGGCGCGCCATGCCTTCCAGGGTCGGGATCTCGATCTCGCCGCCGAGCGCGGCGGTGGAGATGCTGATCGGCATCTCGCAGTGCAGGTCGTCGTGGTCGCGCTCGAACACCGCGTGCTTGCGGATGTGGATCTCGACGTAGAGGTCGCCCGGCGGACCGCCGTTGACGCCCGGCTCGCCGTGGCCGGCGTGGCGCAGGCGCATGCCTTCGTCGATGCCGGCGGGGATCTTCACCTCGAGCGTCTTCTGCTTCTTCACCCGGCCGGCGCCGCCGCAGTCGCGGCAGGGGTCGGGGATGATGCGGCCGCTGCCGTGGCACTTCGGGCAGGTCTGCTGGATCGAGAAGAAGCCCTGCTGCACGCGGACCTGACCGTGTCCGCCGCAGGTGGGGCAGGTCTTGGGCTGGGTGCCGGGCTTGGCGCCGCTGCCGTGACAGGTGCCGCATTCCTCGACGGTGGGGATGCGGATCGTCTTCTCGGCGCCGCGCGCGGCCTCTTCCAGGCTGATCTCGAGGTTGTAGCGCAGGTCGGCGCCGCGATAGACGTTCGAGCGTCCGCCGCGCCCCGCCCCGAAGAGGTCGCCGAAGATGTCGCCGAAGGCGTCGGCGAAGCCTTCGAAACCCTGCGCGCCGGGGCCGGCGCCCATCGACGGATCGACGCCGGCGTGGCCGTAGCGATCGTAGGCGGCCTTCTTCTGCGGGTCCGAGAGCATCTCGTAGGCCTCCTTGGCCTCCTTGAACTTCTCCTCGGCGTCCTTGTTGTCCGGATTGCGGTCCGGGTGGAACTTCATGGCCAGCTTGCGGTAGGCCTTCTTGATCTCGTCGTCGCCGGCATCGCGGTTGACGCCGAGGACATCGTAGTAATCCCGTTTCGACATGGTGCTTCGCTCAGGCTCGTTTCATGCGAAGGCCGAGCCGGCGCCGGAGGGTCGCTCCGGCGTGGGCTCGGCCGTCAGGTTTCCGCCAGGCGGACGCTTACTTCTTGTCCTTCACTTCGGTGAACTCGGCATCCACCACGTCGGCA
Organism: Thauera sp.; assembly: GCA_024710965.1. GTDB lineage: Bacteria > Pseudomonadota > Gammaproteobacteria > Burkholderiales > Rhodocyclaceae > Thauera. Next base: position 15,021 of record JANJTU010000093.1, read on the forward strand.
TCGGCCGCCTTGCCGCCGCCGGCCGCCGACGCACCACCCTCGGGCTGGGCACCGCCTTCGGCCTGGGCCTGGGCGTACATGTGCTCGCCCAGCTTCTGCGCCGCCATCGCCAGCGCCTGGCTCTTGGCCTCGATCGTGTCCTTGTCGGAGCCCTTGATCGCTTCCTCGGCTTCCTTGATCGCGGCCTCGATCTTGGCCTTCTCGTCGCCGGAGAGCTTGTCGCCGTACTCGGTCAGGGCCTTGCGCGTCGAGTGCACCAGGGTGTCGCACTGGTTGCGGGCGTCGACCAGCTCGTGCGCCTTCTTGTCCTCTTCGGCGTGCGCGGCGGCGTCCTGCACCATGCGCTGGATCTCGTCGTCCGAGAGGCCCGAATTGGCCTGGATCTTGATCTTGTTCTCCTTGCCGGTGGCCTTGTCCTTGGCCGACACGTGCAGGATGCCGTTGGCGTCGATGTCGAAGGTGACCTCGATCTGCGGCATGCCGCGCGGCGCCGGCGGAATGTCGGAGAGGTTGAACTGGCCCAGGCTCTTGTTGCCGGCGGCCATCTCGCGCTCGCCCTGCAGCACGTGGATGGTCACCGCGGACTGGTTGTCGTCGGCGGTGGAGAACACCTGGCTCGCCTTGGTCGGAATGGTGGTGTTCTTCTGGATGAGCTTGGTCATCACGCCGCCCAGGGTCTCGATGCCGAGCGACAGCGGGGTGACGTCGAGCAGCAGCACGTCCTTGACTTCGCCCTGCAGCACGCCGCCCTGGATCGAGGCGCCGACGGCGACGGCCTCGTCCGGGTTGACGTCCTTGCGCGGCTCCTTGCCGAAGAAGGCCTTCACCTTCTCCTGCACCTTCGGCATGCGCGTCTGGCCGCCGACGAGGATGACGTCGTCGATGTCCGAGACCTTGACGCCGGCGTCCTTGAGCGCGATGCGGCAGGGCTCGATCGTGCGCTCGACGAGGTCTTCCACCAGCGACTCGAACTTGGCGCGCGTGATCTTCATCGCCAGGTGCTTCGGCCCGGTCGCGTCCGCGGTGATGTAGGGCAGGTTCACTTCGGTCTGCTGGCTCGAGGACAGCTCGATCTTGGCCTTTTCCGCCGCTTCCTTCAGGCGCTGCAGCGCGAGCACGTCGTTCTTGAGGTCGACGCCCTGTTCCTTTTTGAACTCGGTGACGATGTAGTCGATGATGCGCTGGTCGAAGTCCTCGCCGCCGAGGAAGGTGTCGCCGTTGGTGGCGAGCACCTCGAACTGGTGCTCGCCGTCGAGGTCGGCGATCTCGATGATCGAAATGTCGAAGGTGCCGCCGCCGAGGTCATACACCGCGATCTTGGAGTCGCCCGGCTTCTTGTCCATGCCGAAGGCGAGCGCCGCGGCGGTCGGCTCGTTGATGATGCGCTTGACTTCCAGTCCGGCGATGCGCCCGGCGTCCTTGGTGGCCTGACGCTGGCTGTCGTTGAAGTAGGCGGGCACGGTGATCACGGCCTCGGTGACTTCCTCGCCGAGGTAGTCTTCCGCGGTCTTCTTCATCTTGCGCAGCACTTCGGCCGAGACCTGCGGCGGGGCGATCTTCTTGCCGCGTACCTCGACCCAGGCGTCGCCGTTGTCGGCCTTGCAGATCGTGTAGGGCATCAGGTCGATGTCCTTCTGCACTTCCTTTTCTTCGAAGCGGCGGCCGATCAGGCGCTTGACCGCGAACAGGGTGTTCCTGGCGTTGGTCACCGCCTGACGCTTGGCCGGCGCGCCGGTGAGGATCTCGCCGTCTTCGGCGTAGGCGACCACCGACGGGGTGGTGCGCGCGCCCTCGGAGTTCTCGATGACCTTCGGCTTGCCGCCTTCCATCACGGAGACGCAGCTGTTGGTGGTGCCGAGGTCGATGCCGATGATCTTGCCCATGAGTGTTCCTTGTATGTCCTGAGTGTCTGAATTCGGGGCGGGAACGGCGGCGCCGTCCCGGTCTGTTACGAATATGGGGCGCGCCCGCGCGCTTTCAAGGCGCAGGCGGCGTCCGGTTTACTGGCCCTTGGCCTTCGCGACCATCACCAGCGCGGGGCGGATCACGCGCTCGTTGAGCAGGTAGCCCTTCTGCAGCACGGTGACGATCGTGTTGGGCTCGGCGTCGGACTCGACCGCGCTGATCGCCTGGTGGCGGTGCGGGTCGAACTTCTGCCCGACCGGGTTCTCTTCGACCAGGTTCGCGCCCTCGAAGGCGGACACGAGCTGCTTCAGCGTCAGTTCGACGCCCTCGCGCAGCTTCTCCACCGTCTGGTTGTCGACGGCGAGCGCGGCCTCGAGGCTGTCCTTCACCGGCAGCATCGCGCCGGCGAACTTCTCGGCGGCGAATTTGGCCGCCTTGGTGATGTCCTCCTGCGCGCGCCGGCGCACGTTCTCGGTCTCGGCCTTCGCCCGCAGCCAGGCGTCGTGGTGCTCGGCGGCCTTGAGCTCGGCCTGACGCAGGCTTTCCGCCAGGCTGGGCATCACGTCGGCGGCGGCGACTTCCGGCGGTGCGGCGGATTCGGGCGCGGCGGGCTGCTGTTCGAGTTCGAGCGGATTTTCCGGCGTGGGCTTCTGGTCCTGCATGGCTTCGTGCTCCCTGTGTTCTTGACCGGCGAAGATATGGGGGCGCCTGCCGGGACTTCAAGAGGGAAAGTGCACCGGTGCGAGCTGGCCTGCATCGACCTCGCGGGGCAGGGCGGCGGCGTCCGCTTGGCGGGCTGGGAAGCGGTGCCGCGTGCTAATATCGCACGCTTTTGGTTCACGCGGCCTGGCCGCCTTCGAGCATGACTCAGTTCGCCAAGGAAACCCTGCCGATCAGCCTCGAGGAGGAGATGCGCCACTCCTACCTCGATTACGCGATGAGCGTGATCGTGGGGCGGGCGCTGCCCGATGCGCGCGATGGCCTCAAGCCGGTGCACCGGCGCGTGCTGTACGCGATGCACGAGCTGTCCAACGACTGGAACCGGGCGTACAAGAAATCGGCGCGTATCGTCGGCGACGTGATCGGTAAGTACCATCCGCACGGCGATACCGCGGTTTACGACACGATCGTGCGCATGGCGCAGGACTTCTCGCTGCGCTACATGCTCGTCGACGGCCAGGGCAACTTCGGCTCGGTCGACGGCGACAACGCCGCGGCAATGCGTTACACCGAAATCCGCATGGCGCGCATCGGCCACGAACTGCTGGCCGACATCGACAAGGAGACGGTCGACTTCGGGCCGAACTACGACGGCTCCGAGAAGGAGCCGCTGGTCATGCCGGCGCGCATCCCGAACCTGCTCATCAACGGCTCCAGCGGCATCGCGGTCGGCATGGCGACCAACATCCCGCCACACAACCTGGGCGAGATCGTCGACGCCTGTCTGAAGCTGCTGGCCGAGCCGGACACCGACATCGAGGCCCTGATCGACATCGTCAAGGCGCCCGACTTTCCCACCGCCGGCCTGATCTATGGCCTGGCCGGCGTGCACGAGGGCTACCGCAGCGGCCGCGGCCGCGTGATCATGCGCGCGCGCACCCACTTCGAGCCGATCGGCAAGACCGACCGCCAGGCCATCATCGTCGACGAGCTGCCCTACCAGGTGAACAAGCGCACCCTGCAGGAGCGCATGGCCGAGCTGGTCAACGAGAAGAAGATCGAAGGCATCAGCGAGATCCGTGACGAGTCCGACAAGTCGGGCATGCGTCTGGTGGTCGAGCTCAAGCGCGGCGAGATGCCCGAGGTGGTGCTCAACAAGCTCTTCAAGCACACCCAGCTGCAGGACAGCTTCGGCATGAACATGGTGGCGCTGGTCGACGGCAAGCCGCGCCTCTTGAACCTGAAGCAGATGCTGGTCTGCTTCCTCGAGCACCGCCGCGAGGTCGTCACCCGGCGCACCATTTTCGAACTGCGCAAGGCGCGTGACCGCGGCCACATCCTCGAAGGCCTGGCGGTGGCGCTGTCCAACGTCGACGAGATCATCGCCCTGATCAAGGCCGCGCCCACGCCGGTCGACGCCAAGCGCGGCCTGATGGAACGCACCTGGCGCTCGCCGCTGGTCGAGGAGATGCTGGCGCGGGCGATGGCCGACAGCTACCGTCCGGAAGGCCTGTCGGCCGAGTTCGGCCTCATTTCAGTCGATGGCGCCCAAGGCTACCGCCTGTCCGAGGCCCAGGCCCAGGCCATCCTCGAACTGCGCCTGCAGCGCCTGACCGGGCTGGAGCAGGACAAGATCGTCGGCGAGTACCGCGAGGTGATGGATCTGATCACCGACCTGCTCGACATCCTCGCCCGCCCCGAGCGCATCACCGCGATCATCGTCGGCGAACTGACCGCGATCCGCACCCAGTTCGGCGACCCGCGCCGCTCCGAGCTGGTGATGAACACTGCCGAGATCAACATTGAGGACCTGATCACGCCCGAGGACATGGTCGTGACCCTGTCCCACACCGGCTACTTCAAGCGCCAGCCGCTCACCGACTACCGCGCCCAGCGCCGCGGCGGGCGCGGCAAGCAGGCGACCTCGATGAAGGACGAGGACTTCATCGACCACCTCTTCGTCGCCAACACCCA
>JANJTU010000137.1 GCA_024710965.1 Thauera sp.
GGCGGGCTGCTGTTCCCGGACGACCCGGCAATGGCGGCCATGCTGCGCCATTACCTCACGCTCGATGACCTGCTCGCGATCCGCGACCGCATGATCGGCATCGGCAGCATCGGCGGCAAGGCGCTGGGCATGCTGCTCGCGCGCGCGGTGCTGCGCCGCGACGCCCCGGATCTGCACGCCCGGCTCGAGGCGCACGATTCCTTCTACGTCGGCACCGAAGTGTTCGACACCTTCTTCGTGCACAACGGCCTGTGGTGGATCCGCCGCCGCCAGCGCGAGCCCGCCACCTTCCTCCACGACCTCGACGCGGCGCGCGAACGCATCCTGCGCGGCGGCTTTCCCGCCGACACGCTGCGCCAGTTCGAGGGCATGCTCGACTACTTCGGCGAATGGCCCTTCATCGTGCGCTCCAGCTCACGGCTGGAGGACCGCTACGGCAACGCCTTCGCCGGCCAGTACGACAGCGTGTTCTGCACCAACCAGGGGCCGCGCGAGGCGCGCCTTGCCGCGCTGCTCTGCGCCGTCCGCCAGGTCTACGCGAGCACGCTGGCCGAGCAGGCGCTGCGCTACCGCGCGCGCCGCGGCCTGCTCGCCGAGCACGAACAGATGGCGCTGCTGATCATGCGCGTATCGGGCACCGCCGGCGGGCGCTACTTCCACCCGCATGCGGCCGGCGTCGGGCTGTCGGTGAATCCCTATCCGTGGAACCCGCGCATCGACATGCACGCCGGTGTCGTGCGCCTGGTCGCCGGCCTCGGCACCCGGGCGGTGGACCGCGCCGACGACGACTACACCCGCCTGGTCGCGCTCAACGCGCCCGAGCTGCGCCCCGAGACCAGCTTCGGTGCCATCGCCCGCCATGCCCAGCGCCGGATGGACGCGCTCGACCTCGAGCGGGGCGGCATCGTCAGCGGCCCCTTCGTCGAGCTGGTGCGCGGCGCGACGGACTTTCCGCTCGCGCTGTTCACCACCCGCGAGCGCCCCGACGGCCCGCCCTTCCTGACCTTCGACAGCCTGATCGGGACGACGCCCTTCGCCGCCGAGCTGCGTCGCCTGCTCGCCGCGCTGCACGCCGCCTACCGCCATCCGGTGGAGATCGAGTTCGCGCTCAACGTCGCCGCCGACGGCGGCTACCGCATCAACCTGCTGCAGTGCCGGCCGATGCAGGTGCGCACGCTGGAGGGCGGCAGCCGCGTCGAGCCGCCCGCCGGGCTGCCGTGCCCGCTGCACGCCCGCGGCGCGGTGATCGGCGCCAGCCGCGTGCTGCGCCCCGGGCGCGTCGTCTACATCGCGCCGGCGGGCTACAGCCGGCTCGGGCAGGGCGACCGCGCCGCGGTGGCGCGCCTGGTCGGGCGCCTCAACCACGCCAGCGCCGGCTGCAGCCTGCTCGTGCTCGGCCCCGGGCGCTGGGGCTCGCGCGACCCCTCGCTCGGCGTGCCGGTGGTGTTCGCCGAGATCAACCACGTCGCCGCGCTGGGCGAGATCGTCGCCATGCACGACACCCTGGTGCCCGACGTCTCGCTCGGCACCCACTTCCTCAACGAGCTGATCGAGGCCGACCTGCTGTACTTCGCGCTGTTCCCGAAGGCCGCCGGCAACGTGCTCGACGAGGCGGCGCTGCTGCGCCTGCCGAACAGGCTTACGGCGATCCTGCCCGACGCGCAGCGCTGGGAGCGGGTGGTGCACGTCGCCGACCCGGCGCCGGGGACGATGACGCTGTACGCCGACGTCGAAGCCCAGCGCGTCGCCGTCACGCTGGCGCCGCCTGCGTCAATCGGGTAGCGGGATGAATTCCTCGTTGTCGTGCGGTGGCAGCGGGATGCGGCCGGCGCGCCAGTCGGCCTTCGCCTGCTCGATGCGGGCCTTGCTCGAGGACACGAAGTTCCACCAGATGTGGCGCTCGCCGACCGGCGCGCCGCCGAGCAGCATCAGCGTCGCCGCCCCGGCGCTGTGCAGGCGCACGTCCGCGCCCGGCGCCAGTACCGCCATCTGGCCGCGCTCGAAGGCCTCACCATCGATGTCGATCCGCCCTGCGGCCACGTACACCGCGCGCTCCGGGTGCTCGGCCGGCAGCGTCAGCGCGGCGTCGGCGCGCAGCTCGGCGTGCACGTAGAACAGCGGCGAATGCGTCTTCACCGGGCTCGTGCGCCCGAACGCGCTGCCGGCGATCAGGCGCAGCCAGGCGCCGTCCGCTTCGATCACCGGCAGCGCCTCGGCCGGGTAGTGGTCGAAGGCCGGCTCGGTCTCCTCGGCGTCGGTCGGCAGCGCGACCCAGGCCTGCAGCAGCTCGAGGCCGCCGCCGGCGAAGGAGTCGGGATGGCGGAAGCGCTCCGAATGGCTGATGCCGCGCCCGGCGGTCATCCAGTTGACGTCGCCCGGGCGGATCTCCTGGGTCACGCCCAGGCTGTCGCGATGCACGATCATGCCGCGCAGCAGGTAGCTCACGGTCGCGAGGCCGATGTGCGGGTGGGGGCGAACGTCGGCGCGGGCGATGTGCTCGGGCGCGATCGTCACCGGCCCGGCATGGTCGAGGAAGATGAAGGGGCCGACCATGCGGCGCCTGGCGTAGGGCAGCACGCGCAGCACCTGCAGGCCGTTGCCGAGGTCGCCGTGGCGGGCGGTGATGGCGAGATCGATCATGGGGGCGGGTCTCCGTGGGGTTGTCGTTCCGGTTGTAGCGGACGCGGGCCGGCCGCACAAGTCGGGCGCCCCCCTTCCTTGACACGAAGGCTCAGGGCTTATTAAATAAACTAGCTTGAGTTAAAAAATATATTCAGCCCCTGCGGAGGAGACGAGAATGGATACAGCCCGGACGGCCGCGCGCGCGGCGCCAGGCCCGGCGCCCGCCGCGACCGCAGCGCCGGCGGCGACGGCGCGGATGGCCGCCGCGGCGCCACGCTTTCAGGTCGTGCGCGGCTGCTTCCGTGGCCTCGACGGCATCGAGCTGATCGACACCCGCAGCGGGCAGCGGGCGTGCTTCGCCCTGCGCGGCGCGACCCTGCTCGACTGGCAGGCGCCCTTCGGCGGCGCGCTGCTGTCGCTGACCGACGGCTACGCCTCGCGCACCGAGCTGCTCGCCCAGGACGGCGTGCGCAACGGTCTGATGGCGCCCTTCCCGAACCGCATCGCCGCCGGCCGCTATCACTTCGACCGCCGCGACCACGACCTGCTGCCCGGCGTGCCGGAAGGCGAGCGCCTGATCTACCACGGCTTCCTGCGCCAGCTCGAGCTCGACGTGATCGGCGTGCGCGAAGGCGAGGACGGCGCCCAGGTGCTGCTGTTCACCGACGCGATCCGGCCCGGCGCCTTTCCCGGCTATCCCTTCGCGCTGACGCTGCACGTGCTGCTGCGGTTCGACGCGGCGGGCCTGGCGCTGACGGTGACCGCGACCAACGTCGGCCACCTGAGCGCGCCCTATGCGGCGGGCTGGCATCCCTACTTCCGCTTCGGCGACGAGCCGATCGACCACCTCGAACTGCAGGTGCCGGCGCGGCGCTGCATCCGCACCGACGCCGAGCTGCTGCCGCTGCACGGCGCGGCGGCCTATGCGGCGCTGGCCGCCCATCCCGAGCTCGACTTCCGCCGCCCGCGCGCGCTCGGCGCGGCCGCGCTCGACGCCTGCCTCGCCGGGCTGCGCCCCGACGCCGACGGCCTGATCCGCAGCCGCCTGCGCGATCCGGTGCGCGGCTGCGGCCTCACCGTATGGCAGCAGGGCGGGCGGGTGCATCTGTTCACCGCCGACACGCTCGCGCGCGGCGCCCGGCGCGCGCTCGCGATCGAGCCGGTCGAGGCGATGACCGACGCCTTCAACCGCGCCGACTGCGAAGCCGCGATCACGCTCGCGCCGGGCGCCTCGCGCAGCTTCCGCTGCGGTGCCCGCTTCCACGCCACCATGGTCCAGGAGACCCGATGAACAACGAATCCCCCCTGCGCGTTGCGCTGCTCGGCTACGGCGCCGCCGGGCGCAGCTTCCATGCCCCGCTGATCCGCCACACGCCCGGCCTGGAGCTCGCCGTGGTGGCGACGAGCCGCGCCGACGAGCTCGCCCGCGCGCTGCCCGGCGTCGAGCCGGTGCGCGACCCGCTGGAGGCGATCGGCCGCGCCGACATCGACCTCGTCGTCATCGCCAGCCCCAACGCCACGCATACGCCGCTGGCCGAGGCCGCGCTGCGCGCCGGTCGCCACGTCGTCGTGGACAAGCCGTTCACGCTGACGCTGGCCGACGCCCGTGCGCTGACGGCGCTCGCCGATGAGGCCGGCCGGCTGCTGTCGGTATTCCAGAACCGGCGCTGGGATGCAGACTTCCTCGGCCTGCGGGCGATGCTGCGCGCGGGCGAGCTCGGCCGCGTGACCCATGTCGAGTCGCGCTTCGACCGCTTCCGGCCGCAGGTGCAGGACCGCTGGCGCGAGCGCGCGGAAGAGGGTGGCGGCATCTGGTTCGACCTCGGGCCGCATCTCGTCGACCAGGTGCTGCTGCTGTTCGGCCTGCCGCAGCGCGTTGGCGGCCTGCTCGCGCACCAGCGCAGCGGTGCGCAGGCCGACGACTGGTGCCAGGCCTGGCTCGACTACGGCGCGCTGCAGGTGACGCTGTCGGCCTCGGTGCTGGTCGGCGGCGGCCTGCCGCGCTTCGCCGTGCATGGCACGGCCGGCAGCTGGGTCAAGCACGGCCTGGATGTGCAGGAGGATCAGCTCAAGGCCGGGCAGGTGCCGGGCAGCGCCGGCTGGGGGCTGGACCCGCAGCCCGCGCGCCGCTATCGGGGTGCGAGCGAGGCGCTGATCGAGGCGCTGCCGGCGGGCGACTACCCGGCCTACTACGCCGCGGTGCGCGAGGCGATCCGCGGCCGCGGCGCCAACCCGGTGCCGGCGGCGCAGGCGGTGGGCACGATGGCGGTGCTCGAGACCGTGGTCGAGGCCGCGCGCCGCGGCTGCCTGCTGCCGCTGCCGCTCACCGCGGCCGAACGCGCGGCCTGGCCGCGGGGCGCCTGAGCCGGAAGGAGGTGAGGGACAGCTCGCCGGACCGTCCCGCAGCAGGCGGCCCGGCGGCCCTTCAGAACCAGTGCTCGAGCTGGACGCCGTAGCTGGTGCCCGAGGTGTCGCCCTCGAAAGCCTCCAGCCCGGTGACGTTGCCCGCCGCCTTGTTCCACTTCGCCTTGGTCACGAACAGGCGCAGCTCGGGGCGGGTCATGAAGCCGGGGCCGGTGCTCAGCGTGGGCGCGAAGGTGACTTTCGTCAGCCGGGCGGTGTCGCCGTGCTCGGGCTTCTTGCGCGAGTGGCCGACTTCGCCGACGAGCTTGAAGTGCTGGGTCAGCGCGTAGGACACCCGGCCGCCGACCGAGGCCGAGCGCGTCGTGCCGGTGACGGAGGAGCGGTCCTGCTGGAGCATCGCCAGCGCCTGGCCGCCGAAGGCGCCCTTCTGCCAGTGGTAGCTCTCGGCCAGACGCCAGGACTTCACGTCCGCGCCGAGCGGCGGCGCGGCGAAGTTGCCGTCCAGCCCGGCGCCGTTCTCGGCGTACTGCAGCCACACCCGGTTGCCGCCGCCTTCGCCCTGGAAGTCGCCCTGGCTGTGCTCCACCGTCAGGCCCGCGCCGCCCTTGCTGCCGGCGGCATCGGCCTTGGCCAGGCTGGCGACGAAGCGCAGCCGCCCGCCCGGATTCACCGGCAGGTCGTAGAACTCGGCGTTCACGCGGTCGCCCTTCAGGCGGCCGTCGAGGTCCTCCTTGAAGTAGGAGAAGGCGAGCTTGCCGGGGCCGGCGGCGATGTCGCCGACGCCGGCGCCGAGGCCGTCGAGCACGGTGAACTTGGTATCGACGATATGCACGTCGGCGCGGCCGTAGAAGCGCTTGCCGACCCAGAACGTCGCCTCGGGCGCGAAGCCGAAGCCCTTCGCCTCGACGTAGAACTGGTTGAGGTCGGACTCGATCGGGGTCATGTTGGTGAGCGGGCTGGCGGCATTGACCATCGCCAGCGCCTTGTAGCTGACGCCGCCGAGCTCGACGCCGTGGCTGACGAAGAACTCGCCGTAGAGGTCGCACTCGTTGCCGAGGCGGTACTTCAGGCCGGGGCCGTCGAGGCCGTAGCAGGCGCGCGACTTGTCATTCTCTTCGGCCGCGGGTGAGGCGCGCAGGTAGCCGCCGTAGTCGAAGGCCTGCGCGGCCTGTGGGGTGGCGAGCAGGCCGGCAAGGGGGAAGCATGCGACGGCAAGGTGCTTGATGCGGTTCATGGTTGTCTCCTCTCATGCTTGTGGTGTTTTGGGGTGCCGCTCGGGGCGGCGGTGCCGCGGGCTGCGCGCCGGCAAGCGCGCGCAGCCGTCCCCGCGCCGGGCCGTGGCCCGGCGGCGTGCGCCTCGGTTCGAGGTGGGGTTGGGGTCGGTTGTCGGTTGGGGCCGAGGGGGCGGGGCGCTACCCGGCCCCTGCGCCGGCGGGGGCGAGCTCGGCGCGTCGCGGCAGGTCGGCGCCGCGGCGCGAGCAGGTGATTGCCGCGGCCTCGGCGGCGAAGCGCAGCAGGGCCTGCAGCGCCGCGGCCGGCAGTGCGGCCAGGCGGGCGGCGTCGAGGGCGTCGTGCTCGGCGAGCCAGGCGAGCATCGCCGCCTGGAAGGTGTCGCCGGCGCCGACGGTGTCGGCGACGACGATTGCCGGCGCGGCGACGTCGACGCGGCCGCCTGCGTGCCAGGCGCTCGCGCCCTTGCCGCCGCGGGTCATGACGACGACGACGGCGCCGCGCTCGAGCCAGCGCTGCGCCAGGGCGTCGTCGCCCTCGCCAGCCTCGCCGGCGTAGAGCAGGTGGGCGTCCTCGTCGCTGATCTTGACCAGGTGGGCGAGGCCGGCCAGGGTCTCGACCTTGTCGCGCCAGCGCGCCAGCGAGGGTTCGACGTTGAGGCGCACGTTGGGGTCGTAGGCCACCAGGCGACGGTCGCGCTCGCGCCGCACGAGCGTTTCGAGTGCGGCGGCCACCGGCTCGACGACGGTCGCATAGGAGCCGAGGTGGAGCGCGCGCACCGCCTCGCCGAGCGCCGGCAGCTGCGCTGCGGTCAGCAGGCGGTCGGCGGCGCCGTTGCCGTAGAAGGCGTAGCGCGGCACGCCGTCGGCCGACAGCTCGACCATGCCGAGCGTGGTCGGCGCATCGAAGCGCGCCACCGTCGCCGTGCCCACGCCTTCGGCCTCGAGCACGCCGACGAGGCGGTCGCCAAGCATGTCGCGCGCGATGCCGCCGAGGAAGGACACCGGCTGGCCGAGCCGCGCCAGGCCGATGGCGACGTTGAAGGGGGAGCCGCCGGGGTGGGCGTCGAGGTGCAGGGCACGGTTCGATTCGCCGCCGATGAAGACGTCGAACAGGGCTTCGCCGCAGACGAGGAACATGATGTGTCGGTCCGAAGGATGGGTGGGGGCAGGGCAGGCGCAGCGACCTCGACCGCGGTGATGCGGTCGCGCAGGCGCGGCGCAAGCCGCGATCGGGCGATGCGGCTACGACGCGCGGATGGGGTACTCACACCATCCTTCGCGGCTCTCGCCGCTCCTGCATTGTTGGTGCGACTGCCCCGGGGTGGGGTGTGCGGCTCAGCGCGGCGCCGACCAGCCCTTGTAGCTGGCGACGTTGTCGCGCGTGACGAGCTCGGACGGGATCAGCACCATCGGGTTCTCCGGGCGGGTGCCGTTCATGATGCCGTGGCCGATCTCGACCGCCTTCTGCGCCATCAGCCACGGGTCCTGGCTCGCCGAGGCCTCGACCAGGGTGTTGCTCTTGATCGCGTTCTCGATGTCGGGCGCGCCGTCGACCGAGGTGATGACGATGCCGCTGCGCTTGAGCTGGCGCGCGGCGAGGTCGGAGCCGATCGCCTGCGGGTCGTTGATCGTGAACACCGCGTCGACCTTCTGGAAGCGGGTCAGGTGGCCGAGCATGACGTTCATGCCGCCTTCGCGCGAGCCCTTGCCGTCCTGGTCGTCGGACAGCACCTTGATGTCCGGCGCCTTGGCGAACTGCGCCTTGCAGCCATTGACGCGGTCGATCACCGCCGACACCTGGGGGCCGTTCTGGATGATGACGTTGCCCTTGCCGCCGAGCTTATTGACGATGTACTCGCAGGCGATCTCGCCCGCCTGCACGTTGTCGGTCTGCACCGTGGCATCGGCGCCGGCGGCCGCCACATCGACGCCGACGACGACGATGCCGGCCTTCTGCGCCTTCTTCACCGCGGGCTCGATCGCCTTCGGGTCGGCGGCGTTGAGCAGGATCATGTCCACGCCGGCGGCGATGAAGTTGTCGATCTGGGTGAACTGCTTGTTGAGGTCGTAGTCGGCCGACACGGCCAGCACCTTGACGTTCGGGTTGAGCTCCTTCGCCTTCGCCTCCGCGCCCTTGGCGATGGTGACGAAGAAGGGGTTGCCGAGCGAGCCGACGGTGATGCCGATCGACTTGATCTCCTTGGCCTGGGCGAGGCCTGCGGCACATGCCAGCGCGATGCCGGCGACGATGGCCTTGGTCTTGAACATGCTTGTCTCCTCGTGGTGTTGCTCGTTGGTCTGTGGGGCTGCGGGGTTGGTGCCGGCCGCGCACGGCCGGCAGGTTCGGGGAAGGGACGGTTCGGAACGGAGCGGCCAGGGCTCAGGTGCGGGCGCCGGACTGGCGGTAGCGGTCAAGCGCCACGGCGCCGATGATGACCAGGCCCTTGATGATGTACTGCCAGATGTCGGACACGCCGACCAGCACCAGGCCGTTGGTGAGCACGGCGATGATCAGCGCGCCGATCAGGGTGCCGACGATGGTGCCGACGCCGCCGACGAAGCTGGTGCCGCCGAGGATCACCGCGGCGATCGCGTCCAGTTCGTAGGACTGGCCGAGCTGCAGGCCGTTGGCCGCCATCAGGCGCGAGGAGGTCATCACCGCGCCGAGGCCGGCGAGCAGGCCCGACATCGCATAGACGAAGAGCAGCACCTTCCACACCTTGATGCCGGACAGGCGGGCCGCTTCGGGGTTGCTGCCGACCGAGTAGATGTGCAGGCCGAGCACGGTGCGGCGCAGGATGAACCAGGAGCCGATGATCACCAGCGCGGCGATCACCACCAGCCAGGGCACGCCGAGGATGCTGTCGTTGCCGATGAAGGCGAAGGGTAGTTCGGGGTTGAACACGGTCTTGTCGTCGCCGAGCAGGCGGGCGATGCCGCGCACCGCGGTCAGCGCGCCCAGCGTGACGATGAAGGGCGGCAGCTTGAGGAAGGCGATCAGGCCGCCATTGACGAGGCCGAAGACGAGGCCGGTCAGCAGTGCGGCGGCGATGCCGAGCATGCCGATGTCGGGGATGCCGGACACGATCAGCGCCACGACCGCGGCGGCGGCGAGGATCGAGCCCACCGACAGGTCGATGCCGCCGGTCAGGATGACGAAGGTCATGCCCGCGGCGAGCACGATGTTGATCGAGGCCTGCTGGGCGATGATGGAAAAGTTCTGCACGGTGAAGAAGGAGTCGGCGATGAGGCCGAATCCGAGCATCAGCAGGATCAGCACCGGCAGCATGCCGACGGTGCGCATCAGCGCCTGGAAGTTCTCGCGCGGCGTGCTGGCGCTCGTGGCCAGGGTGTTGGTTGCGCTCATCGTGGTCTCCTCGTTGAGTCTCGTCTGTGCTGGGGTTGGGGGCGGGAGTGGGAGTGCGGTTGGGGCGCGGACTTCAGGCCGCTTGTTTGAGGGTTTCGGGGCCGGCGCCGGTGGCGAGCGCGATGATCGATTCCTGCGTGACCGGCTGGCCGGAGTAGCCGCCGAGCTCGCCGACGATCTCGCCTTCGCGCATCACCAGCACGCGGTCGGCGGTGCCGACCACTTCGGGGAGCTCGCTGGAGATGACGATGACGCCGACGCCACGGCGCGCCAACTCGTTGATGATGCGGTAGATCTCCGACTTGGCACCGATGTCGACGCCGCGCGTGGGCTCGTCCAGGATCAGCACCTTGGGGTGCAGCTCGAGCAGGCGCGACAGCAAGACCTTCTGCTTGTTGCCGCCGGACAGCGCGCCGACGTTCACCTTCGCGCTGGGCACCTTGATCGCCAGCTCGCGGATCGCGTCCTCGGCGCGCTGGCGGGCGCGGGCGAGGTTGAGCACGCCGCCGCTGCGGGCGTCGCGGCTGCAGGCGCAGACGTTGATGTTGTCGCGCACGCTCATGTCGAGGAAGAGGCCGCGGCCCTTGCGGTCTTCGGTCAGGTACACCATGCCGGCGTCGATCGCGTCGAGCGGGCCGCGGATGGCGACCGGCACGCCATCGATCTCGATCTCGCCCGACACGCGCTCGTCGGCGCCGAAGATCAGGCGGGCGAGCTCGGTGCGGCCGGCGCCGACCAGGCCGGCGATGCCGAGCACCTCGCCGGCGTGGAGGTCGAAGCTGCAGGGCTTCACGCGGCGGCCATCGGCGATGTTGCGCGCGCTCAGCACGACCTTGCCCGGGTCGTAGGGCTGGTGCTCCTTCTTGTAGAAGCCCGTGATGTCGCGCCCGACCATCATGCGCACGAGGGCGTCGGCGGACAGCTCGGCGCGGCTCAGCGTGCCGACGTAGCTGCCGTCGCGCAGCACGCTGACGCGGTCGGACAGCTCATAGATCTCGGCCATGCGGTGGCTCACATAGACGATCGCCATGCCCTCGGCGCGCAGCGTGCGGATCAGCGCGAACAGGCGGTCGGTCTCGCGCGAGGACAGCGGTGTGGTCGGCTCGTCCATCACCAGGATGCGGGCCTTGGCCTGCAGCGCGCGGGCGATCTCGACCAGCTGGCGCTCGGCGATCGAGAGCGTGCTGACGATGGTGTCGGGTGCGAAGCCGGCGCCGAGCCGCGTCAGGATGTCGGCGCAGGCCGCTTCCATCTCGCGCCGGGCGATGCGCCCGCCGTGGCGCAGCTCGCGGCCGAGGTAGATGTTCTCCGCCACCGACAGGCTGGGGCAGAGCGCGAGCTCCTGATAGATCACTGCGACGCCGAGCTCGCGCGCCGACTGCGGGCCGTCGATCACGACCGTCTCGCCGTCGATGCGGATCTCGCCGCCGGCGTCCGCGGTGTAGGCGCCCGAGAGGATCTTCATCAGCGTCGACTTGCCGGCGCCGTTCTCGCCCATCAGCGAGTGCACCTCGCCGGGGTAGAGGGTCAGCGCCACCTCGCGCAGCGCCTTCACGCCGGGGAAGGTCTTCGAGATGGCGCGCATCTCCAGCACCGGCTTGCAGTCTTGTTCGTCACGCATGTTCGGTCTCCTCGGGGTTGCGGGTGCCGCTGCGCAGGACTTCCGAGCGCGGCGAAAAGCTGAAGAACATCGGCAGGCTGGCAGCGCCGATCGCGCCCGCCTCGGTGCCGAAGGAACCGCGCACGATCTCCGGCACGCCGCGCGCCTCGGGCGCGGTCTCGGCCAGCTCGCGCGCCA
Organism: Thauera sp.; assembly: GCA_024710965.1. Classification (GTDB taxonomy): domain Bacteria; phylum Pseudomonadota; class Gammaproteobacteria; order Burkholderiales; family Rhodocyclaceae; genus Thauera. Next base: position 11,384 of record JANJTU010000137.1, read on the forward strand.
GCGCTTCGCGCAGGCGCCCGATCAGGCCGGCATCGACGTCGGCATCGACCACCACGACCGGCACGTCGAGCATGCACAGCGCCGCGCGCAGCGCCGGGGCGAGCGCATCGACGCAGTCGGCGAGCCATTCGTCCACCGCCGGATGGCCGGCGCGGACGAAGCCTTCGAGGTCGGTGTGGGTGCGCACTTCCTCGCCGCACCAGCGCAGGTGGCGGGCGAGCGCGTTGAGCGAGGCGCGCGACAGCAGCATGTCCCACTTGCCGGCGGGCTTCGGTGCCGAGGGCAGGGCGCTCGGCCTCACCGGCATCACCGCGATGTCGCCGGCGTTGCCGGTGACGCCGCGCAGGCAGGTGCCGTCGAGGGCGACGCCGCAGCCGATCACCGGGCCCATGAACACGTAGATGAAGTCGTCGTAGCGGCGGCCGCAGCCGTAGAACAGCTCGGCGATCGCGGCGGCGTTGCCGTCGTTCTCGCTGAACACCGGCAGACCGGTCTCGTCGCCGAGCGCGCTGGCGAAGTCGAAGCCGTCCCACGCGCTGAAGTCGGGCTTGGCGAGCCCCAGCTCGCGCAGCCAGGCGCCGAGGTTGTACGGCTGGGCGACGCCGATGCCGGCGATGCGCACGCGCTCGGCGGGGCGCATGCCGGCGAGCAGGGCGGCGATGTCGGCGCGCACCAGCTCGAGCGTCTGCAGCGGCGGCGGCAGGATGCGGTTGTGCACGCGGCGGTCGAGGATCTCGCCGCCGAGGTCCACCAGCGCGGTCTCGATCGCGTCGCGGTCGAGGCGCACGCCGATGCCGAAGGCGCCCTTCGGGTTGATCTGCACCAGCGTCGCCGGCTGGCCGCGCTGGCCTTCGACGCGGCGCCCGGTCGGCGTGATCAGGTCGTCGTCCTGCAGGGCCTGGATGATGGTGCCGACCGCGGTGCTGGTCAGGTGGGTACGGCGCGCCAGCTCGGCCTTCGAGGCCTCGCCGATGCGGCGCAGCAGCTGCAGCAGCAGGCGCTCGTTGTAGCGGCGCAGGCGCATCGGGCCTGCCACGCGCGTGGCTTGATCACGCTCCATCCTCGTCTCCTTGAAGGGCTGGCCTAATCGGCAGCGCTTATTATTAAATCAAGTGACTTTATTAAACAAGGTGGGCGTTAATTTGTCAAGCAGGTTTATTTAAATGTCGGGGAAGGTCGGCAACCTGGCGGGCTCCCCTGCCGGATCAGGGACGTGCGGCGTGCGTCCCGCACAGGCCCAGTGCCAGGGAACGGGTGATGCCTGGGCACCGTCCTTGAAGGCTGTCGGCGGAAGGCGCGGCCGACGGCCGTGGCAGCCCCTCGCCTCGGACCCGATGCGGCTGCGGAGCAGCGCCGGCTCACTGGGGAGGCGTGGTTGGCGTGCGGCGAGAACCTTTGTTGCGGGCTTGGGCCGATGGCCGACGGCGATTGTTCTTCGCTGCCTGCTCGGTCCGGGCCGCGGCGACGGTCTCGCCCGCCCGAGCCAGTTGGGCGGGGTGGGGGACAGGTGTTCGCTTCGCGATGGCGATGCGGACGAGGCCGAGCGTGGTCAGCGCCAGCCACAGCACCTGGGCCACGAAGGCGGCCAGGTTGAAGTGGAAGACGAGCGAGAAGAGCAGGCAGACCGGGCCCAGGATGTTGAGCGCGATGTATCGCCCATCGGTCCGCTGCAGGCGGCCCAGCTGCAGGCCCGCGTAGGCGATCTGGTAGCAGGTCACGCCGGCGATACCGACAAGGTCGGGGAGAGTCATGGAGGCTCCGCAACACGGGCAGCATCCGGAGATGCTGCCCGCATGATCTGGCATGGGCTCGACGGGGGCTGCCCCAGTCTAGTGCGCCGTCGCACCCAGATGACGGCCATGCCTCGGTAAGGTGGATGATCGGTGCCTCGCCGCACAGGCCGACGCCGTGATGCCGGCTGGTGCAATGGCGGAACTTGTCCGGTCCGGCGTGCTGGCTGCAGCGGGGCTCACGCGCGCAGGTCGCGGATCAGGGACTTCACGAAGCCGATCATCAGCACCAGCATCAGCATCATGAACGGCAGTCCCATCGCCACGGCGCCGGCCTGCACGCCCTTCAGCGCACTGTCGCCGCCGATGACGAACAGCACCATGGTCACGAGGGCGATCAGGCCGACCCACAGCACCCGCTGCGGCACCGGTGTGTCGGGGATGCCGCCGGCGGCGAGGTTGTCGACGACCAGGGCGCCCGAGTCGACCGAGGTCACCATGAAGATCACCAGCAGGAATACGACCAGCAGGGAGGTGATCGCCGACAGTGGCAGCACTTCGAGGAACTGGAAGATCGCCATGTTGACGTCCTTGAGGCCCGCGGCGAGCTCGCCGGTGCCCGCGGCGACCTGCGCGATGGCGCCGCCGCCGAAGGCGGTGAACCACACGATCGCCACCACCGTGGGCAGCAGCATCACGACCGCAACCATCTGGCGGATCGTACGGCCCCGGGAAACCTTGGCGACGAACACGCCGACCAGCGGGCCCCAGGTGCACCACCACGCCCAGTAGAACACCGTCCAGCCCTGGAACCAGTCCTGGTCGGGACGGGCGATCCAGTTGGCGAGCGGCAGGAACATGCTGGCGTAGTCGGCCGAAGCATGCAGGATTCCCGGGAGAAAGGCCGCGACGCCGACGCCGAGGATGACGAAGATCAGCAGCAGCAACGCCAGGCCCATGTTGATGTTCGACAGCAGCTTGACGCCGGCATCCATGCCTCGCCACACGGAGAGCGCGGCGATGCCGCACACCAGCAGGATGAACACGGCCTGCATCAGGAACGAGTTGGGCGTGCCGAGCACGTGATGGATGCCGGCGGTGGCCTGCATGGCGCCGAGGCCGAGCGAGGTGGCGAGACCGAAGGTGGTGAGCACCACGGTGAAGACGTCGACCAGGTGGCCGGCGGTGCCCTTGTGGGCCTTGCCGAGCAGGGGTTCGAGTGCCGAGCTCAGGGAAAAGGGCAGGCCCTTGTTGTAGGAGAAGTAGCCGACGATCAAGGCCGTGGTGAGGTAGATGCCCCAGGGGTGGAGCCCCCAGTGGAACAGGGTCGAACCCATGGCGGCGTGCATGGCCGCGGCTGTGTTGGGATCGACGTTGAGCGGCGTCTTCCACCACGCGGTGTAGGCGGCCACCGGCTCGGCGACACCCCAGTAGAGCAGGCCCACGCCCATGCCGGCCGCAAACATCATCGAGAACCACGACGCCGTGCCGTACTCCGGGCGCGCATCCTGGCCGCCCATGCGGATCCGCCCCAGCGGAGAGATTGCCAGGGCGAGGCAGAACAGTACGAACAGATTCCCCATGATCATGATGAACCAGTCGAAGTGCTGGAGAATCCAGCCCTTGGTCGATTCCAGACTCGCGCCGAAGGCGGCCGGGTCGTGCAATGCGGCGGCCACGGTGGCGATGATCAAGACAACCGACACCGGGAAGATGACCTTGTGGAAATCCAGGCCCAGTATCCGGGCGTTGGCGGCCCCGGGTAGCGACATGATCGTGCTTGCGTCTCTCATTGATGTCTCCTGATTTTGTTATGCGTGGGCTGTGGTGCGTGTCAAGGCGCGTCGCTCTGAGCGGTGCTGGCGGCGCCTTGATCTGCGTCAACCCTGAGCTCGATTGTTAGAAAATCGCGGCCCTTGAACAAACGATTTCTGTGCCGCCGATTGATGACTTTCTGTAATCCACATCAAGGGCCTGGCTCGACGGGCACGGGAAAGGCCCCGGCGCGGCATTCGCAGGGAGCGAGGGCGAGGGCGACCTCGGTGCCGCCAGGGCTGCCGGGCTGCCCGATCGGCCGTGCCGCGTTTGCGCCCGTCTATTCGAGCGAGAGCAGCCAGTTGCGGAAGGTCGTCACGCTGTTTCGCCTTTCGTGCGGGCCGGGCTGTTCGAGGACGAAGAACTGCGCATCGGTTTCGAGCACATCCGCGATCGGCCGCACCAGCGTTCCCGCCTTGAGGTATGGATCGACCAGGTTGCGCCAGCCCAGTGCCACGCCCTGGCCGCTCAGGGCAGCCTGAATGACGAGGGAGTAGCTGTTGAGATTGATCTTGTTGCGCGGCGTGACGCTCGGAAGCCCGAGGCGACGGAACCATTCGCCCCAGCTGATCCAGTCGCGCTCGGACTCGTCGAGCCACAGCCAGGTGCAGCCGGCGAGGTCCTGCGGCCCGCGAAGCTCCGGGTGACGGGCGAGGTAGTCCGGGCTGCAGATCGGAAACACCGCTTCGGTACAAATCGGCGTGCTCTTCATCAGCGGGGGTGGCGTCTTGCAGTAGTACACCGCGAGGTCGCATTCGAGCTTGCGGAAATCCTTGACGTGGTCGTAGGCGACGATGCGCAGGTCGACCCCTTCGTATTGCGCATTGAACTCGGGGATGCGAGGCAGCAGCCACAGCGATGCGAGGGCCGTGCTGGTCGCCACCGTGACCTGCTTGTCGCCATGCCAGCGCTTGACCTGGTGGGTGGCCTCGGCGAGCGCCAGCAGCGCTTCGCGCGAGGACTGGTAGTACTGTTCACCGGTCGGCGTGAGGCAAACGGAACGGGTGGTGCGGTCCAGCAGGTGGGCGCCGAGCATGTCTTCCAGCAGGGCGATCTGGCGGCTGATCGCCCCCTGGGTGACATTGAGTTCGGCAGCGGCGCGGGTGAAGCTGCCGAGGCGGGCGGTCGCCTCGAAGGCGATGAGGGCCTTGAATGGCGGAAGGGGCTGGATCTTCATCGGGCGGAGGTCTCGGAGCCTTCATTCTGCGCGGCCGACGTCATCTTCACGCTTCCTGGTGCGGGGCGCGCAGGCGCGAGGCATCGCCGGGCCGCCGGACGAGTGGGAGCTTGCGCGTGGACGCGCCGCAACATCAAGCACCGCTCCGCGGGGGGGCGAATCAGCGCCGGTGCTCGCAGCGTCCGGGCTGGTCGGGGCAGGCGTCCTCGCACGCTTGCTCCCGCCAGTTGCCCGGATAGACGACATAGCCGAAGAGGGCGTAGCCGGCATACACCAGCGCGGTGCACTTCGGTATCCAAAGGAGCTGCCCCGGCGTGACGCGGTGCAGTTCGTCGTCGGCCTCGACTTCGAGGCAGCCTTCGATGGTGAAGATCACCTCTTCGTAAAGCGTGGTCCAGGCGACGCGGGCCCCCTCCCAGCGTGCGAAGCCGATCCCCATGTTGGGCGACACCTCGTTGCTGATCGCCCGCGCCACGTAGGCTGCGCCCGGCGGGCCGCCACGCACGACGAAGCCAAGGTCGGCGTGGTCCACCCGCTGCACGCCGCTGCGTGTCGCCGCCGGGGCGTTCAAAGCTCGCTCCTGCTGTTCCAGGCCGCGAGGCGGATGCGCGAGCGCACGCCCAGGCCGAGCAAAGGCTCGGGCGGATTGAGCGCGGGCATGCCGGTGACGGCGCGGATGTCGCGCAGCAGCGCCGAGTCCGCACCGACCGCGTGGTCGGCGAGCAGCGTGCCCGAAATGGTGCCCCAGGCCGCGCCCACACCGTTGTCGCAGGCCGAGGCGAAGACGCCGTCGTCGAGTTGGCCGAAGAAGTTCGTGAAGTTGCGCGAGATCGCGTACACGCCGCCCCAGGTGTGGGTGAAGGGCACGTCGGCCAGGGCCGGAAAGCGCGCGCGGAAGGCCTGGCGATGATCGCCGCGAATCTTCGCCCGGGTTGCGTCGTCGATGCTGCGCCCATAGCGCGGCACGTGGCGGTAGGTGTTGCGAATCAGCAGCCTGCGATCCTGGGTCATGCGCACCGTGGTCCCGGCATGGTCGGCCGGTGTCAGCCCCCAGTCGAAGCGCCCGCCATAGCGCCGGCACTCGTCATCGTCGAGCGGACGCGTCCAGCTGGCGAAGGTCATCACCGGCAGCAGGCGGTTCTTCAGGTAGCCGAACTCGCGGGTGAAGATGCTGGTGCCCAGCAGCAGCCGCCGCGTGCGGATGCGCCCATCGGCGCCGTGCAGCACGTAGCCGCCCTGGCCATCGCGCTCGAGGCGCAGGATTGGCGAGTTCTCCAGCAGTTCGACGTTGCCGGGGAGGCTGTCGGCCAGGCCGCGGACGAGTGCCGCCGGCTGCATCAGGTAGCAGCCGGGGGTGAACAGCGCGCGGCGGTAATGGCGGGTGCCGAGCACGCTTTCGAGCTCGGACTGCTCGACGCTGCGGAAGGGCTCGCCGAGGGCGGCAAGCAGCTTCTCGAAATGGGCGAGATAGGCGAGGCCGCGCGCACCGACGGCGCCCTGGTACTTGCCGGCATGGGACCACTGGCAGTCGATGCGATGTGTCGCGATGAGCGCCTCGAGCTGCGCGATCGCCGCCCGGTTCAGGCCGAGCAGGCGCTGCTTGTGGGCCGCGTCGGGATGCTCGAGGGCGAACTTGTGCGGCAGGTCGATGACGAAGCCCGAGTTGCGCCCCGAGGCGCCCTCGGCCACGCGTTGCGCATCGACCAGCAGGATGCGCGCCGCGGGCTCGTGGCTGGCCATGCGCCGGGCGGCGGCCAAGCCGGCGAAGCCGGCGCCGATAATCACGCAGTCGGCCGTCTGCTGCCCGGCGAGCACGCACACAGGGCGGGGGGCCGGCAGCGCGGCGTACCAGCCGCAGGTCTTGTCGTCATGAGGTAGGTTCATGGTGGGCTCGCTTGATCAGGCCGCTTCGCGGGCGATACGGAGATCGCATTGCTGCACCCATGGGCGGCGAAGGTCCTGCGCCGCCCGGCCGATGAGGGCGAAGCCGCGCATCCGCTCCGCGTCGTCGTGGAAGGCGCAGCAGAAGCCGTCCCCGCTGGCGGTGCTGCGCCATTCGCCGCGTATGCCGGGGGGCGGCGGAAGCAGGCTCAAGGGGGCGGAGGGGGTCTTCACCTGCACCGGCATGGGCGGGTAATGCACCTCGGTGGGCTGGCCGCAGAGGGTGCGGGCCAGTGCTTCGACGCCGAGATTGATCGGCGCGAGGTAGGGCGCAGGGCGGCCGTCGATCTCGATGCAGTCGCCCAGGGCGTAGATGTCGGGGAGCGAGGTGCGCAGCCGTGCATCGGTGCGGATGCCCTTGCCGACTTCGATGCCGCAGGCCGCCGCGAGCCCGACGTTCGGCGCGAGGCCGACGGCGGAGATCACCGCGGCCGCCTCGATTGTCCTGCCGCTTGCCAGGGTCAGCCGCCAGGCGCCGGCTTCGCCGTCGATGGCGGCGACCGCATCCTGCAGATGCCAGTCGACGCCGCATGCGGCGAGCGCTGCCTGCAGGTGCTTGCCGGCCACCTCGGGGAGCAGGCGTTCGAGCGGCCAGCGGCCGATCCCGATCACGCTCACGTCGATGCCGGCGGCGGCGAGGTCGTTGGCGAACTCGCAACCGATCAGACCATCGCCGATGATGGCGACTCGCCCGGCCGTGCGCAGTTGCCGCTGGAACGCGGCGTAGTCGTCGAGGTTGTTGATGCTCAGCATCGCGTCGGCATGGCCGGCGACGTCGAGCCTGACCGGGCTGGCGCCGAGCGCGAGCACGAGCTGTCCGTAGCGCATCGGGCCATAGCCGGTGTCGAGCAGGTGCTGCTCGGGATCGATGCCGCGCACCTCGCAGTTCGGATAGATGCGGATCTTCAGTCGCTGCTCGATCTCGAACGGCGACTCGTCGATCAGGTCTGCGGCGCTGCGGTGCTGGGACGTGGCCACCGACAGCGCGGGCTTCGCATAGCGATGCCCGGATTCGCGCGTGAGCACGACGATCTCGGCGAGCGGGTCGAGCCGCCGCACGGCTGCGGCCAGCGCGTAGCCGGCGTGGCCGCTGCCGACGATCACGAGGGGGGGCCGTGCGGTGGCCCGCAACGCGCTGACGGAGGCGAGCGCGGACGGCACCGGCCGCGTCTCGGCAGTGATCTCGATCATCTCGAAATCCGCCTTGCCGACGCCGCAGTCGGGGCATTTCCAGTCCTCGGGCACCTCTTCCCAGCGCGTCCCGGCGGCGATGCCGTCCTTGGGCCAGCCCTGGGCTTCGTCGTAGATCCAGCCACAGATGACGCAGAGCCACTTTCTCATCGTCGTCTCCTCAGTCGCGCTGCACGCGGATCGCCACGTTCTTGGTGCGCACATAGCTGTAGAGGGCTTCCTGGCCCTTCTCGCGGCCGAAGCCGGAGAGCCCCACCCCACCGAACGGCGTCTCGATACCGCCGGCATACCACTCGTTAACGAACACCTGGCCTGCACGCAGGCGCCGGGTCAGGCGCAGGGCGCGGTCGAGGTCGCGCGTGAACACCCCGGCAACGAGGCCGAAATCGGTGCCGTTGGCGATCTCGACCGCTTCGTCCTCGGTCTCGAAGGGCATCACGACGAGCACTGGCCCGAACACTTCCTCGCGCGCGATCTTCATGTCCGCACGCACGCCGGCGAACACGGTCGGCTGCATGAAGTGGCCGGTCCGGTCGCCCTCGCGGTCGCCGCCGACGACGGCCTGCGCGCCTTCGGCAATCGCCGCGTTGCAGATTGCCTGCACGCGCTCGAGCTGGGCGGCGCTGATCAGCGGCGTGTGGTCGGGGTTGTCTTCGCCGGGGCCGCTGACCAGGCCGCGCGCGAGGTCGGCGACCGCGGCGAGCACCTCGTCGTGCACGTCCCGGTGCACCAGCAGGCGCGACATCGCCGAGCACACCTGGCCGGCGTTGAAGAAGATGCCGCTGCGCACGCTGGCGAGCACCTGCTCGCGGTCGGCATCGGGAAACACCACCGCCGCAGACTTGCCACCCAACTCCATCACGCTCGGCGTTGCCCAGTGGGCCGCCGCCGCGAGGATCGAGCGGCCGGTTGCCACCGAGCCGGTGAACACGATCTGCTTCGCCTTGGGACTGCTCACGAGGTGGGCGCCGACTTCGCTGCCCAGGCCACACAGCAGGTTGGCCGCACCGCGCGGCAGGCCGGCGCGTTCGATGGCGCGGAACAACACGCACAGGCCGAGCGGCGACAGTTCGGGGGATTTCACCACCACTGCGTTGCCGGCTGCCAGCGCCGGCGCGAGCGAGCGCGCGCAGATCGAGACGGGGAAGTTCCATGGCACGATCTGCACCGACACGCCCATCGGCTCATGGGTGGTGAAGTCGACGTAGCCGTTGCCCAATGGCACGGAGCTGCCCTCGATCTTGTCGGCCATGCCGGCGTAGTACTCGAAGTAGCGCGCAGCCTCGACGAACTCGTCGCGCGCGTCGCGGAGGGTCTTGCCGTTCTCCTGGCACAGCACCCAGGCGCCTTCCTCGGTGAGGGCGCGGATCTGCGCAGCGATGCGCAGCAGCCACTGCACCCGCTGCGCGGGCCGCGGCCGGCTCAGCGCGCCGCCATCGGCGCAGCGGGTCGCGGCATCGAGTGCGCGTTCGGCTTCGTCGATGCCGGCCAGCGCGATGGATGCGACCGGCTGCGTGGTCGCCGGGTTGCTGACGAGCAGTTGCCGCTCGCCGTCCACCCAGTGGCCGTCGATGTAGTTCTGCCAGCGGCTGGCGATCGCGTGTTTCATCGTCGCCTCCTAGCGCTGCTGTCCGCAGGCGAGGATCTGGCGTGCCGCCCACTGGTGGAAGTAGTGCGTCGGCTGGTCCATCTCCGGCGAGAAGACGCCCCCCTGGTAGCCCGGCGACTGGCGCCCGGCCTGCATGCCTTCGACCGCGCCGATGTCTTCCGCGAACACCACCCGCCAGGCGCTCAGGATGGCGTGGCGGCTGGCGGCATAGACGTCGCGCGTGGCGTCGTCGCCGACGAAGTACAGCCGCAGGTGCTCGACCGTCCTGTTCGGCGCCTGCGGCTCGAGCACCATGGCGAAGGCATGGTCGGCCTGGATGCCGAGGAGGACGTTGGGAAAGAAGGCCACGTACTCGGCGTTGCGCAGGCGATCGGCGGGCCAGGCCGGGAAGGTCGGCAGCGAGGTGCCCTCGACGTCGGCCAGGTTGTAGGCGTAGCTGCCTTGGCCGGCGAAGCCGCCGTCGAACATGATGTTGTAGTGATCCTCGAGGCGCGAGTAGGAGTTCAGGCTGGGATGCACCCAGGGCAGGTGGTAGGCCTCGCAGTAGTTCTCCACGGCCAGCTTCCAGTTGCAATTGACCTCGATGCTCATCGCGCCGTCGCTCGCTGGCGCGCGCAGCAGCGACAGGCCGTCGTCGCCGAGGAACTGGCGCCAGCGCGCGGTCAGCGGCTTCACCACCTCCTCGAATGCCGGCGCGGTGGCCGACAGATTGACGAACACCATGTCCATCCAGACGTGGCTGCGCAGCGGCTTGAGGCCGTGCTTGTCGCAGGCGAAGCGCGGGTCCTTGTGCTGATTGATGCCGCCGACGTGCGGGGTGCCCTTCAGCGCGCCGTTCAGATCGTAGGTCCAGGAATGATAGGGGCAGCGGATCAGGCCCTGGATCTCGCCGGCTTCCTGCACCAGTTTCATGCCACGGTGGCTACAGACGTTGTGGAAGACCTGCAGCACGCCCTCGCGATTGCGCATCAGCAGCAGCGGCAGGCCCATGAAGTCGATCGGCTTGACGAAGCCGTTGCGGCCGACGTCGCTGGCAAAGCCGATGCAGGCCCAGCCCTGGCCGAGGACGCTGTCGCGCTCGAACCGGAAGTACTGCTCGTCGGTATAGAACTCGTTGCCGAGGCCGCTGGCGTCCTCGATCGGATTCAGCACATTCTTCAGCTCGAAGACGGGAAAGCTGCGTGTCGGTGTGGGGGCGTTCATCGGGTCTCTCCTCCGGTTCGTTCGCTCTGCGCGCATTTGATTTGAATCAAGAACAGCGCGACTGGGGCCGATTATGGAAGTCACCTCGAACGCCAACAAACGATTCCTTTTGTCGCTATTGATGAGGAAAACTCATCAGCCAGATAGCGCTCCCGGAGCCGGGCGAAGGCAAAAGAAAAGCTCGCCGGACCGCAGACGATGTCCGCGCTCCGGCGAGCGATCGAAGGCTCTGAACCGGTGCCTTTTCTCAGCGCGCGGCGGTCGCTGAGCGCGCCGGCTCGAAGTCGGCGTAGTGCCCCTTGAGGCCGTAGTAGGCGATGTAGAGGTAGCACAGCACCGGCACGCAGAAGGAGTAGAGCAGGCCGATGCTGTCGGCGAACACGCCCTGGATCAGCGGCACGATGGCGCCGCCGACGATGGCCATGCAGACCACGCCCGAGCCTTCGCCGGTGTGCTTGCCCAGGCCCTCGATCGCGAGCGTGAAGATGGTCGGGAACATGATCGAGTTGAACAGGCCGATCGCGAGCAGGGCCCACATCGCGAACGGGCCGGCGACCAGCATCGCGGCGACGAGCAGGGCGACGACGACGAAGGCGTTGAAGGCGAGCAGGCGGCCGGGGCGGATGCGGCGCAGCAGCGCGGCGCCGAAGAAGCGGCCCACCATCGCGCCGCCCCAGTACAGCGACAGGTACTTCGCCGCCTCCTCTTCGGCGAGGCCGGCGATCTCGGGCTGGCCCATGAAGTTCACCAGGAAGCTGCCGATCGCCACCTCGGCGCCGACATAGACGAAGATGCCGAGCGCGCCGAGCACGAGGTGGCGGTAGGCCCAGACGTTGTCATGGCGGTGGTAGACGCTGCGCGCGTCCGGCGCCTCGGCCGGGGCCTCGGGCTCTTCGATGCGCGGCAGCCGCACCAGCGCGATCACCACGGCGAGGACGAAGAAGGCCGCGGCGAGGCCGAGATAGGGCAGCTGCACCGCCGTGCCCTGGGCGAGGCCGTAGGCGGCGAGCGCGGCCGGATCCATCTGCTGCACTTCCTCGGCGCCCTTGACCGCGACCGACAGGATCATCACCGAGCCGAAGAAGGGCGCGAGCGTGGTGCCGAGCGAGTTGAAGGCCTGCGTCAGGTTGAGGCGGCTGGAGGCCGTCTCCGGCTTGCCCAGCACGGCGACGTAGGGGTTCGCCGCCACCTGCAGCAGCGTGATGCCGGAGGCGAGCACGAACAGCGCGCCGAGGAAGAAGGGGTAGGAGGCCTGCCCGGCGGCCGGATAGAACAGCAGGCAGCCGCTGCCGGCGGTGGCCAGGCCGATGATGATGCCGGTCTTGTAGCCGAGCTTTTCCACCAGGTAGCCGGCGGGGAAGGACATCACCAGGTAGGCGGCGAAGAAGCAGAACTGGATCAGCATCGCCTGCGTGTAGCTCAGCGTGAACATCGCGCGCAGGTGCGGGATCAGGATGTCGTTGAGCGAGGTGATGAAGCCCCACAGGAAGAACAGCGAGGTCAGCACGACCAGCGGCGTGGTGTAGCGTCCGCTGCGCGTCGCCGTCATCGTCGTGGTCAGGGTCGGGTTGATGCCGTTGGCCATGGTTTGTCTCCTTGGGGGCTCGCCTCGCGGGCGACGTGTTGTTTGTGGTGGGCGGGGCTTACGGGCCCGTCGGGCGCGTCGGCCGGGCCCGGGCGGGGTTACAGGTAGTAGCTGCGGATCGGCTTCAGCTCGTCGCTGAGTTCATAGACGAGCGGGGTGCCGGTGGGGATGTTGAGCTCGATGATGTCCGCGTCGCTGATGCCGTCCAGGTGCTTGATGAGGGCGCGCAGCGAGTTGCCGTGGGCGGCGACGATGACGCGCTCGCCGGCCGCGACCGCGGGGGCGATGACCTGCTGCCAGTGCGGCACGAGGCGGTCGACGGTGTCCTTCAGGCATTCGGTCAGCGGCAGCTCGGCCGGGGCCAGCGCGCGGTAGCGGCGGTCGTGCGCCGGGTGGCGCTCGTCGGCGACTTCGAGCGCCGGCGGCGGCACGTCGTAGCTGCGCCGCCACAGCTTGACCTGCTCGTCGCCGAACTCGGCCGCGGTCTCGGCCTTGTTCAGGCCCTGCAGGGCGCCGTAGTGGCGCTCGTTGAGGCGCCAGTGCGGATGCACCGGGATCCACGGCTGCTCCATCTGCTCGAGCACCAGCCACAGGGTGTGGATGGCGCGCTTGAGCACCGAGGTGTGGGCGAGGTCGAAGGCGAAGCCGGCTTCCTTCAGGCGCTTGCCGGCGGAGGCCGCTTCGGCGCGGCCCTGGTCGGAGAGTTCGACGTCGGTCCAGCCGGTGAAGCGGTTTTCCTTGTTCCAGACGCTTTCGCCGTGGCGCAGCAGGACGAGCTGTTTCATGTGCGGGTTTCCTTGTCAGTGCAGTTTCACGTGGGGGTCGGTGCGCCGGCGCAGCCAGCCGGTGAGGGTGTCGAGGGCGGTCTTCCAGAAACCGTTGAGCGCCATGCGGTGGCTGCGGTAGAGCGACCAGTACATCAGGCTCGCGACCATGCCCTCGATGCGGATGCCCTTGCCGCGGACGAAGCCCATCAGGCTGCCGAGGGTGTCGTGGCGGCCGAGCGAGACGAGCGAGCCGCGGTCGCGGTAGCGGAAGGGCGTGGCAGCCTCGCCGCGCACGCGCGCGGCCAGCACGCGGGCGAGGTGGCTCGCCTGCTGGTGGGCGACCTGGGCACGCGGCGGCAGCGTGCCGCCGCCCTCGGGCCAGGGCACGGCGGCGCAGTCGCCGAAGGCGAAGATGTGCTCGTCGCGCGTGCTGCGCAGGCAGGCATCGACGACGAGGCGGTCGATGCGGTCGGTCTCGAGGCCGTCGAGTTCGCGCAGGAAGGCGGGGGCGCGGATGCCAGCCGCCCACACGATGAGGTTGGCCGGCAGCGTCTCGCCGGCGGCGGTGTGCACGGCGTCGGCGGTGACTTCGGTGACGCGCTCGCCGACGCGCACCTCGACGCCCAGTCCTTCGAGGATCTGCGTCACCGCCGCCGACAGGCCTTCGGACAGGCCGGGCAGGATGCGCGGCCCGGCTTCGAGCAGGCGGATGCGGACGTGGCGGTCGGGATCGAGCTGGCGCAGGCCGTAGCCGGCGAGCACGCGCGTGGTGTTGTGCAGCTCGGCGGCGAGTTCGACGCCGGTGGCGCCGGCGCCGACGATGGCGATGTCGAGGTGCTCGCCCGAGCCGGGCAGGTGGTAGTTGGCGCTGAAGCAGGCGTTCACCAGCTTGCGGTGGAAGAGGTGCGCCTCCCACGCGGCGTCGAGCTTGTAGGCGTGCTCGGCGACGCCGGGTGTGCCGAAGTCGTTGCTCAGCGAGCCGACCGCGAGCACCAGGGTGTCGTAGCCGATGCGCCGCTCGGGCAGCACGAGCGCGCCGTCGTCGCCGCGCACCTCGCCGACGACGATCTCGCGTGCGGCGCGGTCGAGGCCGGTCATCGGCCCGCGGCAGTATTCGAAGTGGTTCCAGCGCGCCTGGTAGAGGTAGTCGGTCTGCTCCTCGTGGATGTTCAGGCTGCCGGCGGCGACCGCGTGCAGCAGCGGCTTCCACATGTGGGTGCGGGTGCGGTCGACGAGGACGACCTCGAGCGTGCCGCGCCGGCCGTGGCGGCGGCCGAGCCGGGTCGCCAGCTCAAGCCCGCCGGCGCCGCCGCCGACGATGACGATGCGGTGGGGCCCACCGCTGTGGGGGTGTGTCATGGATGTCTCCGGGTCCGTGTGCCGGGCGTTGCCGCCGCTGTCGTGGTCCGAGTTCCGGGCCTGGCTTGCTGGTCTGCCGCGCCGGCCGCCTAGCCGCTGTTGCGCAGTCCGGCGGCGATGCCGTTGATCGACAGGTGGATGCCGCGCTGCAGGCGCGCCGCATCGTCGTCGCCGAGCGCGCCGCCGCTGTCGCGGCCGGCCTCGCGGTGGCGGCGCAGCAGCTCGACCTGGACGTGGTTGAGCGGGTCGAGGTAGGGGAAACGGTTGCGGATCGAGCGCTTCAAGAGCGGGTTGGCGTCGAGCAGTTCGGCCTGGCCGGTGATCGCGAGCAGGGCCTCGACGGTGGCCGCGTGCTCGGCGCGGATGCGGCCGAACACCGTCTCGCGCAGCGCCGCGTCCTGCACCAGCCCGGCGTAGCGGCTGGCGATGGCGAGGTCGCTCTTGGCCAGCACCATGTCCATGTTCGACAGCAGGCTGGCGAAGAAGGGCCAGTCGCGGTGCATCGCCTGCAGGCGGGCGAGGCCGTCCTTCGGGTGGGCGGCGAGGAAGGCCTGCACCGCGCTGCCGAAGCCGTACCAGCCCGGCAGCATGAGCCGGCACTGCGCCCAGCTGAAGACCCAGGGGATCGCGCGCAGATCCTCGATGGTGGCGTTGGGCTTGCGCGCCGCCGGGCGGCTGCCGATGTTCAGGTGGGCGATCTCGTCGATCACGGTCGATTCACGGAAGTAGCGCTCGAAGCCTTCGGTTTCGTACACCAGGCTGCGGTAGGCGCGGAAGGCCGCGGCCGACAGCGCGTCCATGGTGGCGAGGAATTCCGCCGGCGGTGCCGCGTCCTCGGCGCCGAACAGGCTCGCCTCCAGCGTCGCCGCCACCAGCACCTCGAGGGTGCGCCGCCCGACTTCGGCGTTGCCGTACTTGGCGGCGATCACTTCGCCCTGCTCGGTGAGCCGGATCTGGCCCTGCACCGCGCCCGCGGGCTGGGCGAGGATGGCCTCGTAGCTCGGCCCGCCGCCGCGCCCGACCGAGCCGCCGCGGCCGTGGAACAGGCGCAGGCGCACGCCGTGGCGCTCGAAGACCTCGACCAGGGCGCGCTCGGCACGGTACAGCGCCCAGCCCGAGGTGAGGAAGCCGCCGTCCTTGTTCGAGTCCGAGTAGCCGAGCATGACTTCCTGCGTCAGCGCGCGCGACTCGAGCAGGCGGCGGTAGGCGGGCAGCGCGAACAGGCGCTCCATGATGCCGGCAGCGTGGTCGAGGTCGTCGATGGTCTCGAACAGCGGGATGAGGTTGACCGCGAGGCGTCCCGCGAGCGGGTCGAGCAGCCCCGCTTCCTTCAGCAGCAGCGCGAGCTCGAGCAGGTCGGAGACGCCATCGGTCTTGGAGATGATGCAGTTGGGCACGGCCGCCGCGCCGTAGCGGCGGTGCGCCTCGCGGGCGACGGCGAGGATCGCCAGTTCGCCCACCGTTTCCGCCGAGTAGGTGGCGTAGGGCGAGCGCAGCGGGCGGGGCGAGGCGAGCTCCTCCTCGAGCAGCGCGATGCGCGCGGCCTCGTCGAGGCCGAGGTAGGCGGTGCCGGGGCGGGCCACTTCGAGCAGCTCGGCGACGACGCGCTCGTGCACGTCGGCGTTCTGGCGCAGGTCGAGCGGTGCGAGGTGGAAGCCGAACACCGACAGCGCGCGCCGCAGCCGGCGCAGGCGCCCGCGCGCGAGCGCCGCCGAGCCGTTGGCGAGCAGCGAGTGGTGCACCACGTCCAGCGCCGCGGCCAGTTCGGCGGCGCTGTCGTAAGGCGTGGCCGGTGCGGCGGCGTGGCGCGCCGGCGCCTGGCCGACGAGGGCGGTGTAGGTGGCGGCGACGCGGGCATGGATGCCGGCGAGCGCGCGCCGGTAGGGCTCGTCGCTGCGGTGCGGCGAGCGCTCGGGCGAGGCCTCGGCGAGTGCGAGCAGCGCGTCCGAGGCCGGCACCAGCAGCGCGGCGAGCGAGAGCTGCGAGGCGAGCGTGCGCAGCTCGTCGAGATAGTGGCCGAGTGCGCGCTCGCACTGCAGCGCCAAGGTGCGCTCGAGCACCTCGGCGGTGACGAAGGGGTTGCCGTCGCGGTCGCCGCCGATCCAGCTGCCGACGGCGAGGAAGGGCGGCAGCTCGGCGGCGGGCGCGCCCTGGGCGGCGAGCTGGTCCTCGAGCGCGCCGTAGAGGCGCGGCAGCTCGGCGAAGAAGGTGTGCTCGTAGTAGCTCAGGCCGTTGGCGACCTCGTCGAGCACCGACAGCCGGGCCGGGCGCAGCATGCGCGTCTGCCACAGCGTGAGCACGCCGCGGCGCAGCGCAGCCTCGTTGTCGGCGCGCTCGTCGGGGGTGAGCTGCATGCGGTCGCGGCGGTCGAGCAGCTGCGCGATCGCCGTCTGGCAGTTGAGGATGCTCTTGCGCTGGACTTCGGTGGGGTGGGCGGTGAGCACCGGGCTCACCAGCGCCGTGCCGAAGAAGCGCGCCAGCGCCGGCGCATCGACGCCGGCTGCGAAGGCGCGCCCGAGCGCATGGGCGAGGCTGCCCGCGCGCGGCGCCGAGCGCGCGATCAGGTGGGCGCGCGAGCGGCGGATGCGGTGCTGGTCCTCGGCGAGGTTCGCGAGGTGCGAGAAGTAGCTGAAGGCACGCACGACATGCAGGGTGTCGTCGTGCGACAGCGCATCGAGGGCCGCTTCGAGTTCGGCGCGCGCGCCGTGGTCGTCGTCGCGATGGAAGCGGATCGAATCGCGGCGGATGCGTTCGATCGTGTCGAAAACGGGGTCGCCCTCCCGGGCGCGCACGGTGTCGCCGAGCAGCCGGCCGAGCAGCCGGATGTCGTCACGCAGGGCCTGGTCCTTGTCGGTGTTCAGAGCAGGGGTCAAAGCGGGGCTCCGGAAAGGAGACGGGCGCCGCGAGGGGATCCACCCGCGCGACGCGTCCGTGGGAATAAAAAGAAACCGGCATCACCGCCAGGGAGTGAGCGTTAATGCGATGCCGGTTGGAGAGCAATCGTGGATCAGTGCGACCTGAAGGCTTTCGAGCCGGCGAAGCGCGCGTCGGCGCCGAGTTCGCGTTCGATCGCGAGCAGGCGGTTGTACTTCTCGACGCGGTCCGAGCGGCTGGCCGAGCCGGTCTTGATCTGGCCGCAGGCAGTCGCGACCGCCAGGTCGGCGATCGTCGTGTCGCCGGTCTCGCCCGAGCGGTGCGACACGATGGACGCGTAGCCGGCGCGGCGCGCCATCTCCATCGCGGCGAGGGTCTCGGTCAGGGTGCCGATCTGGTTCGGCTTGATCAGGATCGCGTTGGCGATGCCCTTCTCGATGCCCTTGGCGAGTATTTCGGTGTTGGTGACGAAAAGGTCGTCGCCGACGAGCTGCACGCGGCGGCCGAGACGGTCGGTCAGCAGACCCCAGCCGGCCCAGTCGTCCTCGGCCATGCCGTCCTCGATGCTGAGGATCGGGTAGTCGCCGACCAGCTCCGCGAGGTAGCCGCAGAACTCGGCGCGCGAGAAGCGCTTGCCTTCGCCTTCGAGGTGGTATTCGCCATCGTCGTGGAACTCGGACGCTGCGCAGTCGAGGGCCAGCGCAATTTGCGAGCCGGGCTTGTAACCGGCGTTCTCGATCGCTTCGAGGATCAGGTCCAGCGCCTCGCGCGTGCCACTGACGTTCGGCGCGAAGCCGCCTTCGTCGCCGACCGAGGTCGGGAAGCCCCGCTTGTCGAGCAGCGTGCGCAGCGCATGGAACACGCCCACGCCGGCGCGCAGCGCGTCGCCGAAGCGCTCGAAGCCGTGCGGCACGATCATGCATTCCTGGATGTCGAGGCTGTTGTTCGCGTGCGCGCCGCCGTTCATGACGTTCATCAGCGGCACCGGCAGCTCGAAGCCGCGCGAGGCGTCGCCGAGGTGGCGGTAGAGCGGGATGCCCTGCGCGTGCGCGGCGGCGTGGGCGGTGGCAAGGGACACCGCGAGCAGCGCGTTGGCGCCGAGCTTCGACTTGTCGGTGCTGCCGTCGAG
>JANJTU010000162.1 GCA_024710965.1 Thauera sp.
GGGGCACAAAATGGGCGTCAAGCGAAATCTTCGCATCCGTATGCTGCGCTTGTTTGTTGGATACCCAGCGTTGCTACAGCGGAAATCGAGAGCGGTCCGCTGCACCAGCCACGGCATCTCTAGAACTAACACCGGAAGCCATTGGCGGGCACCGGCGAACTCGATCACCACGATTCACCACATGCGCGAGTCAGACACATCTGGGCACTGAGCGTCGAGAGGCAAATGCCGGGGCATGGGCTCGCTCACGTCAAGTTATGTCAAGTACCGGGCACCCGCCACAAATCCGGCGTACATGGGCCACCTGAACTCCGCAGGTCCCCATGCAGGCGCACCAGTTGCCCGCCCAGGCCACCTCAAACGCAGCGAGCCACAGTCGCGCCAGACCCAACCACCGGCTCGACCACAAATAATGCCGCCACGACATCCGACTGGGTGATCATGCCCACGACATGCGCCTGCGCGTCGACCACCGGCATGTGATGCAGACCGCCATCGGAGAATGCGCTCACCAGGTCGGCCATTGGTTGCTCGGACCGGGCCGTCCGCACCTGCCGCGTCATGATCTCGGCCACCCGGCGGGCGGTACTCATGCGCGGCACGCGCTCGGGCACCGGCGCGCTCTGGCCGATAAAAAAATCATGCAGCGAGACAATCCCGACCAGGCGGTGATCAGCATCGACCACCGGCAAGGCCTTGACCTTGTGTCTGGCGAGACGAGCCCAGGCCTCATCCACCGAGTCGGCGGGACCGATGGTCACGACGTCGCGCGACATGATGTCACCGCACCGCACCGCCCCCCAATGCCTGCGCCGGGCGTACATCTGGGCACGAACCATGATCTCTTCCAGATCATCCCGATCAATATCGAGCAACTCGCCGAACGACGACAACGCCGCATCAAGGTCCGCCGCGTTGAAGCCGACCCGCTGACTGGGCAGCGGGTCGCGAGTGCGGTGGGGGTGAGCCTTCGAAAAGCCGTGGTGCGGATAGCGGCGCCCAGTGACGTTATTGAAGAGCAACGCCAGCAGCAGCATGAACGCTGAATTGGCCGCCACCGGCCACAAGGCAAAACCGTAGCCCAACTCATGGATCGTCGGACCACCGAACACTGCCGTCAACGCCACAGCTCCACCGGGTGGATGCAGGCAGCGCAGTGCAAACATCGCAGCGACGGCCGCCAAGCCGGCGAGCGCAGCGCTCACCCCGGTTTCACCCAGGCCTTGCAGACAGGCGACACCAATCGCGGCGGACACGACGTTACCGCCGAGGATGGACCAAGGCTGGGCAAGTGGACTGGCCGGCACGGACAACAGCAGCACCGCCGAGGCGCCCATGGGCGCGACGAACCAGGGATTGCTCGTCCCCAGCACCTGCCGACTGAACCATTCGGTAAACAACAGGCCAATGCCGACCCCCAGACTACCGAGCCACATCTCCCGCCGGCCAGCAGCCAACGGAGCAGGATAGAACGAGCGCAACCAGTCGAGCACGAGTCGGGGTCCTCAAGTGGGGGCCGCCGACGGTGCGCGATACGACCGTCGGGGTGAGTCGAACGACGAGGTCACGGCCCGAATGGCCGCGCCTCGCTTCTTTGTTCTCAAGTGTCCAAGGCGAGCACTTTACGATGCGCTCCAACGCTCGCGAGCGCCTCTATAACTGAGCTTGTGCGGCTCTTCGCGGCCAACTTCCCGGCACAGCCCGGGGAACAGCACCCCATCGGCACTACCGCCGCACGCAGAGACTTGGCATAAGAGGGGAGGGAACCGACAGCGCCAGTACAAAAAGCAAAGCCCGGAACGCGTCCGGGCTCTGGAATGCTGGTGGGTGCTGACGGGATCGAACCGCCGACATCCAGCTTGTAAGGCTAGCGCTCTACCAACTGAGCTAAGCACCCGCGTTTGGATCGACCACGCGAAAAGTGGGTCGATTCGGCAAAGCGGGCTAGTTTACTGCATCCTTCAGGCCTTTGCCAGCGCGGAACTTGGGCACCTTGGCGGCATTGATCTTGATATTCTTGCCCGTGCGCGGGTTGCGCCCCGTGCGCGCAGCACGGTCCCCCACATAGAACGAGCCAAAACCCACGAGCGTAACCGTATCCCCCTGTTTGAGCGCATCGGTCACCGCGGCGATCGTGGCATCAAGCGCCTTGCCCGCCGCAGCCTTCGTCATGTCGGACTGTCTGGCGATGACGTCGATCAGTTCTGATTTATTCACTTGAACCCCTCCGATAGTGCACTGCGATGGGACCAACCCTGCGCAAACCCACATCCGATACGGAACTTCGAGTCAGTGAGGCCGACTTGCCAACTTCATGGGTTTTATAGCGCGCAAAAATCCGGACTGTCAACAGCAAAGCCGCAGCCCGGTTTCCCGCGCTGCGGCTCGCTTCGCGACGTCTACACAAGCGCCCAGCCGAAGCCGCTTGCTTAGTGCGCGCGCAGATTCATCGGCGATGTCCCCGTCTCGTCAGAGCCCGTCGCCACCGGCGCCGCCACTTCGGCAGACACGTCCGGGAGGGGCTCGGGTTTGCGCTCCAGTGCCCGTTCGAGAACCTGATCGATCCACTTCACCGGGACAATCTCAAGGGCATTCTTGATGTTGTCCGGAATCTCGGCGAGATCCTTGACGTTCTCTTCGGGAATCAGCGCGCTGCGGATGCCGCCCCGCACCGCGGCCAGCAACTTCTCCTTGAGGCCGCCAATGGCCAGCACCTCACCACGCAGCGTGATCTCACCCGTCATCGCCACATCGCACCGCACCGGAATGCCCGTCAACACCGACACCAGCGCCGTCGAGATGGCGATGCCGGCCGAGGGCCCATCCTTCGGAATTGCCCCTTCCGGCAGGTGAATGTGGATGTCGCTCTTCTGATAGAAGTCGTCGGCAATGCCCAACGAGCGCGCGCGCTTACGCACGACCGACAGCGCCGCCTGGATCGACTCCTGCATCACCTCGCCCAGCTTGCCGGTGGTCATGACCTTGCCTTTGCCCGGCAACTGCACGGCCTCCACCGTAAGCAGTTCGCCGCCGACCTCGGTCCACGCCAGCCCGGTCACCTGCCCAATCTGGTTCTGCTTCTCGGCCATGCCGAAGCTGTACTTGCGCACGCCCAGGAACTTGTCGAGGTTCTTCGCATTGACCACGATCTTGCTGCTGCGGCTGCGGAGCACGAGTTGCTTGACGACCTTGCGGCAGATCTTGGAGATCTCCCGCTCCATGCCACGCACACCCGCTTCGCGGGTGTAGTAGCGCACGACGTCACGCAGCGCCTCTTCGGTCACCGACAACTCGTCGCGCTTGAGCCCGTTGTTCTTCATCTGCTTGGGCACCAGGTAGCGCTGAGCGATGTTGACCTTCTCGTCTTCCGTATAGCCCGACAGGCGGATCACTTCCATGCGGTCGAGCAGCGCCGCCGGAATGTTCAGCGTATTTGCGGTAGCCACGAACATCACGTCGGAGAGGTCGAAATCGACCTCGACGTAATGATCCTGGAAGGTGTGGTTCTGTTCGGGATCAAGCACCTCGAGCAGCGCGGAGGACGGATCGCCGCGGAAATCCTGGCCAAGCTTGTCCACCTCGTCGAGCAGGAACAGCGGGTTCTTGACCCCGACCTTGTTCATGTTCTGCAGGATCTTGCCCGGCATCGAACCGATATAGGTGCGGCGGTGGCCGCGTATTTCGGCCTCGTCACGCACGCCACCAAGCGCCATGCGGATGAACTTGCGGTTGGTCGCCTTCGCGATCGACTGGCCGAGCGAGGTCTTGCCCACGCCGGGCGG
The DNA here is from genome assembly GCA_024710965.1 of Thauera sp. Taxonomy (GTDB): domain Bacteria; phylum Pseudomonadota; class Gammaproteobacteria; order Burkholderiales; family Rhodocyclaceae; genus Thauera. The sequence goes on from JANJTU010000162.1 coordinate 3,783, forward strand.
GCCGACGAGGCACAGGATCGGAGCCTTCACCTTGTCGACACGCTGTTGCACCGCGAGATACTCGAGGATGCGTTCCTTGACGCGCTCGAGACCGTAGTGATCCTTGTCGAGCACCTTCTCGGCTTCGGCCAGATCCTTGCTGACGCGAGACTTCTTCTTCCACGGCAGGCCGATGAGGGTGTCGATGTAGTTGCGGACCACGGTCGCCTCCGCTGACATCGGCGACATCAGGCGCAGCTTCTTGAACTCGGCCTCGGCCTTGGCAAGCGCCTCCTTGGGCATGCCCGCGGCCTTGATCTTCTTGTCCATCTCCTCAAGGTCGGCACCCTCCTCGCCTTCCCCGAGTTCCTTCTGGATCGCCTTGACCTGCTCGTTCAGGTAGTACTCGCGCTGGCTCTTCTCCATCTGGCGCTTGACGCGGCCACGGATGCGCTTCTCGACCTGCAGGATGTCGAGCTCGCCCTCGAGCTGCGTCAGCAGCTTCTCGAGACGCTCGCCGGTATTGAACATCTCCAGCACTTCCTGCTTCTGCTCGAGCTTGAGCGGCAGGTGGGCGGCGATGGTGTCGGCGAGGCGGCCCGGCTCCTCGATGCCGGCGAGCGACGTGAGGATCTCCGGAGGAATCTTCTTGTTAAGCTTAACGTACTGATCGAACTGGGCGATGATCGCCCGTCGCATGGCCTCGACTTCATTGTTGTCGGTCACCGGCACCGGAATCGGCGTGACCTTCGCGACGAAGAGGTGGCGCAGGTCCTCGACCGAATCCACCCGCGCGCGCTGCACACCCTCAACCAGCACCTTGATCGTGCCGTCAGGCAGCTTCAGCATCTGCAGGATGTTGGCGACGCAGCCGATCGAATACAGGTCCTCGACTGCCGGCTCGTCCTTGGCGGCAGACTTCTGTGCAACCAGCAGGATGCTCTTGCTCGCCTCCATCGCGCTCTCGAGCGCTTTGATCGACTTGGGCCGCCCGACGAAGAGCGGGATGACCATGTGCGGAAACACCACCACGTCGCGCAGGGGCAACAGCGGCATTTCCATCTGTTCATTGGGGAGGTCAGCAGGACCCGACATTTTCATTTTCCTTATGAGAAAGGTCACACCCATCTATGGGCGTGACCTGGAAATTCAAGCGGCGGGTGTGGTCGGCCTTGACCAGATCGCTCAGTTCGCGCCGGACACTTTCTGTTGTTCCGCGTACATCAGCAGCGGCTTGCCGCCCTCTTCGATCGTCGCTTCGTCCACGACCACCTTCTCGACGCCATCGAGCGCCGGTAGGTCGTACATGATGTCGAGCAGCGCCGCCTCGAGGATCGAGCGCAGGCCCCGCGCACCGGTCTTGCGCTTGATCGCCTTGCGCGCCACGGCGTGCAGGGCGGCCGGGCGGATCTCGAGCTCCACGCCTTCCATCGAGAAGAGCTTCTGATACTGCTTCACGAGGGCATTCTTGGGCTCAACAAGAATCTTGATCAGCGCCTCCTCGTCGAGTTCCTGCAGCGTGGCGACCACCGGCAGGCGGCCGATCAGCTCGGGAATGAGGCCAAACTTGATCAGATCCTCGGGCTCGACCTGGCGGAAGGTATCGGTCAGATTCTTGCTTTCGCGGCTCTTCACCTCAGCGCCGAAGCCGATACCGACCTTTTCGGTGCGATTGCGGATCACCTTCTCGAGCCCATCGAACGCGCCACCGCAGATGAACAGCACGTTCGTCGTATCAACCTGGATGAAGTCCTGATTGGGATGCTTACGCCCGCCCTGCGGCGGAATCGAGGCCACCGTCCCTTCGATCAGCTTCAACAGCGCCTGCTGCACGCCTTCGCCGGACACGTCGCGGGTGATTGACGGATTGTCCGATTTGCGCGAGATCTTGTCGATTTCGTCGATGTAGATGATGCCCTGCTGCGCCTTGTCGACGTCGTATTCACACTTCTGCAGCAGCTTCTGGATGATGTTCTCGACGTCCTCGCCCACGTAACCCGCTTCGGTCAGGGTCGTCGCGTCGGCCATCACGAAGGGAACATTGAGCAGGCGGGCCAGCGTCTGCGCCAGCAGCGTCTTGCCCGAGCCGGTCGGCCCGATGAGCAGGATGTTGCTCTTGGAGAGTTCGACATCCTCGTGCTTGCCCGACAGGTGCTGAAGGCGCTTGTAGTGGTTGTATACCGCCACCGCCAGGTTGCGCTTGGCCTGCGACTGGCCGATCACGTACTGGTCGAGAATGTCGCAAATCTCATGCGGCGTCGGCAACTTGCCCTTCGTGCTTTCCGGATCGGCTGCGCCGACGATCTCATCGCGAATGATGTCGTTGCACAACTCGATGCACTCGTCGCAGATGAAGACGGAGGGGCCGGCGATCAGCTTGCGCACCTCATGCTGACTCTTGCCACAGAAAGAGCAGTAAAGCAGCTTCTCGCCGCCTGCCTTCTTGTCCGTCATGGTGGTGTTCTCCTGGTTCAGGCGTCGTCGCGGCTGGTCAAGACTTTGTCGACCAGACCGTACTCCACCGCCGCCGTAGCGGACATGAAGTTGTCGCGATCGGTGTCCTTCTCAATGCGCTCCACACTCTGCCCCGTATGCTTGGCCAGCATGCCGTTCAGGCGCTCGCGCAGATAAAGGATCTCGCGCGCATGGATCTCGATGTCCGAAGCCTGCCCCTGGAATCCTCCCAGCGGCTGGTGGATCATCACGCGCGAATTGGGCAAGCAGTAACGCTTGCCCTTCTCGCCCGCCGCCAGCAGGAAGGCGCCCATGCTCGCCGCCTGGCCGATGCACAGCGTGCTGACATGCGGCTTGACGAACTGCATGGTGTCGTAGATCGCCATGCCGGCGGTCACCGAACCGCCGGGCGAGTTGATATAGAAATAGATGTCCTTGTCCGGGTTCTCGGACTCAAGGAACAGCAACTGGGCGACGATCAGATTCGCGGTGACGTCATTGACCGGGCCGACGAGGAACACCACCCGCTCCTTCAGAAGGCGCGAATAGATATCGTATGCGCGTTCGCCGCGCCCGCTCTGTTCGACCACCATCGGAACCAGGCCGAGGCCGACCGGGTTCCAGTCGCTGCTGTGCTGGGGTGTTCCGTGCATCATTCGTCAGACCCTCTGCGGCATCAGGCCGCGTTGCCCATGAGTTCGTCGAACGCAACCGGCGTGTCGACCGCGTCTGCCTTGCTGCTGACCCAGGCAACCACGTTGTCTTCGATCACGACCGCCTCGGCCTGCGCCAGCCGTTCGGGTTGAGCGTAATACCAGCGCACGAGTTCCGACGGATCCTCGTAGCTCTGGGCCATTTCCTCGACCAGCGCGCGCACTTGCTCCGGCTTGGCGTGCAGTTCGTTCGCCTTCACCAGTTCGGCCATGATCAGACCGAGCTTGACGCGACGCTCGGCCTGCTCGGTGAACCACGACGGATCGACCGGGATGTCCTTCGTCTTCAAGCCGCGCATCTCCAGGTCGCGGCGGGCGTTCTCGGCCAGCTGGCCGGCCTCCGCCTGGACGAGCGCCTTCGGCACTTCGATCGGGGTGACCGCCAGCAGCGCATCCATCACCTGCTCCTTGACCTTGGCCTGGATGCGGCGCTTCACTTCACGCTCCAGGTTGGCCTTCACCTCGGCGCGCAGCTTCGACACGTCGCCATCGGCCACCCCGAGGGCGCGGGCGAAGTCGGCATCGACTTCGGGCAGAACCGGCGCCTCGACCACCTTCACCGCGATCTCGAACTGGACGGTCTGGCCGGCCAGGTGCGGCGCGTGGTAGTCCTCCGGGAAGGTCATGTCGAAGGTCTTGCCCTCGCCCGCCTTCAGACCGGTGACGGCAGTCTCGAAGTCCTTCAGCATCGAACCGGCACCGATGACGAAGGGGAAGTCCTGCGCCTGACCGCCGTCGAACACCTCGCCGTCCTTGCGGCCGGTGAAGTCGATCACCACGCGGTCACCTTCGGCCGCGGCACGGTCGGCCGCCGCAAAGGTGGTGCGCTGCTTGCGCAACACGTCGATGGTCTTGTCAACCTCCGCCTCGCCCACGGTCAGCATCGGGCGCTCGACCTTCTGGCCGGACAGGTCGCCGGGCACGATTTCAGGATAGACCTCGAACACGGCGCTGAACTCCAGCACGCCATCGGTGCCGGCTTCCTTCGGCTCGATCTGCGGATAGCCCGCCACGCGCAGGTTGGCCTCGCGCACCTTTTCGCCGAAGGCCTTCTCGACTGCAGCACCTACGGCCTCGCCGCGAGCCTGACCGCCATGGGACTGGGCGACAATCTTCAGCGGCACCTTGCCCGGGCGAAAGCCGGGCATCTTCACCGTGCGCGCCATGCGCTTGAGCCGAGCATCTACTTCTTTCTCGATGTCCGCGAGCGAGACGGCAATGTCGATACGGCGCTCGAGCGCACTCTTGGCTTCCTGGTTGGTCTGCATTAAATCGATCCTGACAAGTCAAAAAATCCGTTCCCGCCGCGGCCCGGATCACGCGAAAGACCCCGGGATACAAGCATCGCCAGCGTGAACACGGTGAACGAAGGCAAAGATTCTAACACACGCCCTGCGGCTCTCTTCCAGCGTGGAACACACCGAGAAGAATGACACGAACCGTGCTAAAAAAGCTCTGAGTGCCGTGGAACTCGCAACGCTGCGACCATCTCTCATGATCAGATTCGGCACCTGCGTTGCAGCAAGCCGAACGCCGTCGCGGACGCGGCGGACATATCCCACGGCGTCATCCGCCTTGACGTGCCGATCCGCTTGGACAGGAGACTCCCATGACCATCTTCAATGCCTATCAGGCCCGCTTCGAGGCTGCCCGCGAAGAAGAGATGTCCCTTCAGGAATATCTCGAACTGTGCCGGAACGACCGCATGGCATATGCGACCGCGGCGGAACGGATGCTGACGGCGATCGGCGAGCCGGAGCTGGTCGACACCCGGCTCGACCCGCGTCTGTCGCGCATCTTCTCCAACAAGGTGCTCAAGCTCTATCCGGCCTTTCGCGACTTCTACGGCATGGAGGAGGCGATCGAGCACATCGTGTCCTACTTCCGCCACGCCGCGCAGGGCCTGGAGGAGAAGAAGCAGATCCTCTACCTGCTCGGCCCGGTCGGCGGCGGCAAGTCCTCGCTCGCCGAGAAGCTCAAGAGCCTGATCGAAAAGGTGCCGTTCTACGCGGTGAAGGACTCGCCCGTTCATGAATCGCCGCTCGGCCTGTTCGACGTCGAGGAGGACGGCCGTATCCTCGAGGACGACTACGGCATCCCGCGCCGCTACCTCAGCGCCATCATGAGCCCATGGGCGGTGAAGCGCCTGCACGAGTTCGGCGGCGACATCACCAAGTTCCGCGTGGTCAAGCTCAACCCCTCGGTGCTGCGCCAGATCGCGGTCGCGAAGACCGAGCCGGGCGACGAGAACAACCAGGACATCTCCTCGCTGGTCGGCAAGATCGACATCCGCAAGCTCGAGCAGTACTCGCAGGACGACCCCGACGCCTACAGCTACTCGGGCGGGCTGTGCCTGGCCAACCGCGGTCTGCTCGAATTCGTCGAGATGTTCAAGGCGCCGATCAAGGTCCTGCACCCGCTGCTCACCGCCACCCAGGAAGGCAACTACAAGGGCACCGAAGGCTTCGGCGCGATCCCCTTCGACGGCATCGTGATGGCGCACTCGAACGAGTCCGAATGGGCGGCGTTCAAGAACAACAAAAACAACGAGGCCTTCCTCGACCGCATCTACACGGTCAAGGTGCCCTACTGCCTGCGCGTCTCGGACGAGATCCGCATCTACGAGAAGCTGCTCGCCCACAGCTCGCTGTCCGAGGCCCCGTGCGCCCCGGACACGCTGAAGATGATGGCGCAGTTCTTCATCCTGTCGCGGCTGCGC
>JANJTU010000166.1 GCA_024710965.1 Thauera sp.
GGCGCGGTCGTGGGAGACCAGCATCACCGTGCCCTCGAATTCGTTCAGGGCCATCGCCAGCGCTTCGCGGGTCGCGAGGTCGAGGTGGTTGGTCGGTTCGTCCAGCAACAGCAGGTTGGGGCGCTGCCACACGAGCATGCACAGCACGAGGCGGGCCTTTTCGCCGCCGCTCATGGTGCCCACCGGCTGCTGCACCATGTCGCCACTGAAGTTGAAGGTGCCGAGGAAGGTGCGCAGATCCTGCTCGCGACCGCTCTGCCCGGCGGGCAGGCCTTCGCGGGCCATGCGCACCATGTGTTGGAGCGGGTTGTCCTGAGGGCGCAGCACGTCCAGTTCCTGCTGCGCGAAATAGCCGATGCGCAGGCCCTTGCCCTCGGTGACGACACCGCTGGTGGGGGTGAGGTCGCGGGCGATGGTCTTCACCAGCGTGGACTTGCCGCGGCCGTTGGCGCCGAGGATGCCGATGCGTTCGCCGGCCATCACCGACTTGTTTACGCCGCGCACGATCACCGTCGGCGGCGTGCCGGCGGGGGCATCGGCGGGCGGCGGATAGCCGAAGCAGGCGTTTTCCATCGCCAGCATCGGGTTGGGGAGGTTGAGCGGTTCCTTGAACTCGAAGGTGAAGTCGGCGCTGGCGAGCACCGGCGCGAGCTTGTCCATGCGGTCCAGCGCCTTGACGCGGCTCTGGGCCTGCTTGGCCTTGCTGGCCTTGGCCTTGAAGCGGGCGATGAACTTCTGCAGGTGGGCGATCTTGTCCTGCTGCTTGGCGTAGGCGTTTTGCTGCAGTTCGAGCTGCAGGGCGCGGGTGTCCTCGAAGGTCGAGTAGTTGCCGCCGTAGCGGGTCAGCTTGTGGTTGTCGATGTGCACCGTGACGTCGGTGATGGCGTCGAGGAATTCGCGGTCGTGGCTGATGACCACCAGCGTGCCGGTGTAGCGCTTGAGCCAGGCTTCGAGCCAGACGAGGGCGTCGAGGTCGAGGTGGTTGGTCGGCTCGTCGAGCAGCAGCAGGTCGGACGGGCACATCAGCGCGCGGGCCAGCTGCAGGCGCATGCGCCAGCCCCCGGAGAAGCTGTTCACCGGATTGCACAGTTCGGTGGTCTTGAAGCCGAGCCCGAGGATCAGCGCCTGGGAGCGCGCCTGCGCGTCGTGGGCGCCGGCGTCGTGCAGCGCCATGTAGGCGTAGGCCATGCGTTCGCCGTCGTCGCTGGCTTCGGCCGCGGCGACTTCCTGCTGCGCGGCGAGCAGGGCGGAATCGCCCTCGATCACGAAGTCGGTGGCGGACTGGCTGGTTTCCGGCATGTCCTGCGCAACCTGCGCCATGCGCCAGGCCGCCGGCATGCGGAAGTCGCCCGCATCTTCATGCAGCGTGCCGTTGAGCAGGCCGAACAGCGAGGACTTGCCGGCACCGTTGCGCCCGACCAGACCGACCTTCTCGCCGGGGTTGAGGATGACGGAGGTGCTGTCGAGCAGCACCTTGGCGCCACGGCGAAGGGTGACGTCCTTGAGGGTGATCATGAGATTAAGGCTCTGGTATTGGGTTTGCAGTTGCGGGCGGATCGGGAAAAGAACGCGCGCGGGGACCGCACTGCTGAGCTCGACCGAATCGGGAAGGACGCAAGGATACGTGCTTTGGTGAGGTCCGAAGGGTCAATCGGCGAGCGGGCCGATCTCCGGGGGCGTGCCTTGTACCGGGTCGCCCGGGGCGGTGCGGACGTGCGGCCTACTTGCCGCGCTCGAGTGTACTATCTGCCCTTGCTCACTCAAGGGATGCAATCTCCTAATGCAAAGGGAAGGCCAGGAACAATCCAGGTACGCCGTCGTGGCGGCCGTACAGCTGCCGAATGTGAGCGACGTCGAGTTCGAGGCCTCACTGACCGAGCTCCGCGAACTCGCGAAAACATTGGGGCTTCAGGTCGTCCATACCTTCACCCAGAAGCGTTCCGGCTTCGACACGACCGCCTACCTGGGGGTCGGCAAGCGGCAGGAGATCCAACAGTTCGTCAATGGCGGCGCCGCGTTCGCCGGTCTGGATGAAACGGCTCCGGCCCCCGTCAACGGCAAGGCTCGCGAGATCGACGCGATACTGGTCGACCACGAGATCTCGCCGTCGCAGGCGCGCAACCTCGAGCTGGAGGTGGGGTGCGAGGTGATGGACCGGACCATGGTCATCCTCGAGATCTTCCATCGCAACGCGCGCTCCCGCGCGGCACGCGCACAGGTGGAGATTGCGCGCCTGGGCTACATGGCGCCGCGCCTGCGCGAGGCGGCGAAGCTCGCGGGACCGCAAGGGCGGCAGCGCAGCGGCACCGGCGGTCGGGGGGCCGGCGAATCGCACACCGAGCTGGATCGACGCAAAGTGCGAGACCGCATCGCCGAACTGCAAGCGGAAATCGATGCGATGGAGGTCGAGCGCAAGACGCAGCGCGCGCGGCGGCAAGGGCGCCAGGGTCTCGCCGGTGTCGCGCTCGTCGGCTACACGAACGCCGGCAAGTCCACCCTGATGCGGGCGCTCACCGGCAGCGAGGTGCTGGTCGCGAACAAGCTTTTCGCGACGCTCGACACCACCGTGCGGGTCCTCCACCCGGAGAGCGTGCCGCGGGTACTCGTCAGCGACACGGTCGGTTTCATCAAGAACCTGCCGCATGGGCTCGTCGCGTCATTCAAGTCGACGCTCGATGAAGCGCTGGATGCCGCGCTGCTGCTCCACGTCATCGATGCCAGCGACCCCGGGTTCGAGCGCCAGCTGGAGGTCACGGACCACGTGCTCGAAGAGATCGGCGCCGATGTCCTGCCGCGGCTGCGCGTCTTCAACAAGATCGACCACGTTGGCGATGCCGTGGAGCAAGTCGAACGCGAAGCGGCATTGCGGGCGCAGTACCCGGACTGCGTCGTGATGAGCGCCCGTCGCCCGGACGATGTCGCGAAGCTGCGTCAGAGGATCGTCGCGTTCTTCCAGCAGGATCTTGTCGCAGCTGAACTTTTCCTGCCCTGGTCGGCCCAGCAATGGCGCAGGGACATCTACGCAAACTGCGAGGTGGTGGAGGAGCGCGCGGACGACGAGGGCGCCTTCTTCCACGTTCGCGGCGAACGCGACGCGGTGGAGAGCCTGCGCGAGCGGTTCGAGCGGGTGCGATGAACTGAGCGTGTGAATTGACGTCCTTTCCGGGACTATCGCCAGTTCGCATCGATCGGCTGTGCAACGCTTGCCGGCGCTGCTGCAACCTGGCTGCTGGCACATCGCTCCTTGCCGCGCGGCTGGGCGAGCGAGGCTGTGACAGGAGGGCGCGCCGACGATGAATGAGGGACTGTCGACAACGGTCGAGAACGCGTGGAACCCGGGGGTCTCGAGCAGGATTCCGCACCCGTTCCAGGGCCTCGAGACCATCAGCCGGCCGGAATGCGTCTTCCCTGAGCCCGAGCTGGTCGACGATTTCGGTCGGCTCACCGGGCTGCCACGCGAGGAGCTGGTGCTCTTTCGACCGTCGCGCCTGGCCCTGCACGAACTCATCGTCCGGGTGACCGCGGACATCGCGGTCCCCGAAGGCCCCTCGGAAGAGATCTTCGGGCAGAACTTCCGCAGGATCGCCGGGAGCATCCTCTCGACCTACCTGGCGCCCCATCTCGAACGGTTCGACCACATCCACGAGACGCTGCGCAGGCGGGTGTTCGCGCACGTGCTCGCCATCCTGAACGAGCGGCTCGGGGCACCACCTGCCGCCCGTCCGCCGTCCTTGCTGGCGAAGTGGTTCGGCCGGGCGGCGCCCGCACCTTTGCCGCACGGCACACCGGCCGAGCGCGAGCATCGGGTGCTCACCGGCTTCAGGACCGAGGGCCTGGCTGCAAGCGACGCCTTCGAGCGCGCCGTGTTCCGCAGCCTCTATCGGGTACTGGGCGCGGTGCTGGCCGCCAACGGCCGGCTGGGTGCGGACCATGCCCTGCTCGCCGAGATCGTCACGCGCCACGTCTGCAACACCTACGGCAGTCGCCTGATCGGCGCCGAGATCGAACCGCTGGTTGCGGCCGCCATCGAGCGCGAGGGCTATCCGCGCGTGCCGACCCGCGCCGCGCCGGTGCTGATCAGCCTGAAGGGGCCGTCGGCGGCGGGCAAGAGCTCGATCCGGCCGATGCTCAAGCGCCTGATGCACGACAGCGGCATCGAGTCGGACGGCTATGCGACGATCAGCCCGGATGTCTGGCGCCGCCTGCTGCTCGACTATGAAGCGCTCGGCGACGCCTACAAGTACGCCGGCCATCTCACTAGCCGCGAGTTGATGGTGATCGATGCAAAGCTCGATCGCTACATCCGGGACAGGGCGAACCGGGTCCGGGCCATTCCGCACCTGCTCGTCGACCGCTTCCGTTTCGACAGTTTCTCGACGCAGGAGATCGGGCGCGTCCTGCAGCGGACCTACACCCAGTACGTCTCCACCATTCACATGTACTTCATCGTGACGCCGCCCGAGGAAACCGTGGAGCGCGGCTGGCAGCGCGCGCTCGAGCGCGGCCGCTACAAGGCGGTGGAGGATTTCCTCGGCCACTGCGTCGAAGCCTACAGCGGCATGCCGCGGGTGCTGTTCCGGTGGCTCGGTTACGCCAACGTGGACTTCCGCTATTACTTCCTCGACAACCGGGTGCCCAAGGGCGAGTTCCCGACCCCGATCGCCACCGGCGACCGTGACTGCATGGCGGTCTATGACCCCGAGGGGCTGGCCAACATCGATCGCTACCAGAAGATCAACGTCAACGCGCGCTGCCGCGAGGAGGTCTACCCGGACGGTGAGGAGCTCGCCGTCGGCAACAACGTCGGCTTCCTGCGCCAGTGTCTGCGCGCGCTACCGTGCGTGCGCTTTTTCGATGGGCCGGACGGCCGTGCCTACCTCGAGTGTTCGAAGGGCAGTTTCCGCGTCCTCGATCCAGCGCTTCTTGCGAGCGTCTCGCGCCGGGCGGGCACGCGTGCCGTCCTGCGGGAGATTGCGCCATCGCTGGTGATCTCGGATCAGGGCCGGGCGGGGCCGGCCGCGGGTTGAGCGAGCACGGCGCCGGTCCAGGTCGCCGTGGCCGAGTGCATGCAAACGGCCGTCGGCGCGGCCACGGCGGAGGAGATTCGCCGCGTCTTCACGGTGCTGGTGCCCTCCGGTTGCGCCGCTGCAATGTCCACCAACACCGGAGCGGTCACGAATCGTCGCGCTCCGGCCGCCGGAAATCGTCCTCGATCCAGGCCTGCGCCGTGGCGGTGGTGAGCTTGAAATCGGGCCGCACCCGCACCTGCGCGATGGGCTCACCGCCCTCATCGACGGCGCCGAGCAGGGCGTAGGGCTCGTATTCGTCGGCAACGATGTCGAGGGTCACCTGCCACTGAGCATCGCGCGCAAACACCGTCAGGCGCTTGTGCAGGCGGGCGCGCATTTGCTGCTCATGGCGCTGCAACACCTCGGAGGCGGTCTTGACCAGGGTGTTGAAAGCGGTTTGATCGAGCGGCTTCGGGTTCTTCTTGTCGCGTCCCATCGTCCAGGGGCCGACCAGCGCCGGCTCGGATTCGCCGTCCTTGAACATGGCGACCGCCCAGCCGTCATCGTCTTCGTTCTTGATGACGCGGGCCATCCAGCCGTTGTCGTGCCACAGGCGGTCCTCACGGATGGCCGGGGCGGGATCAGGGCTGGCAAGGGCTGCGGTGTCGGTGGGGGTCATGGGCGTGCGGTCGATGGGCGGGGACAGCAGGGTAGCCGGGCCGAGTGTGTCTGGCTAGCCGTCGGCCGCTTGGGCCGCGCCGGCGCGCGACGCCTCGATCGCGTGCCTGGCACGCAAGGCCAGCGCGCGATTGAAGGGGTTCGCGGCCTTCAGTGCGCTGCGCTCGGCCGCCAGGGCCGCGGCAAGCCGGCCCTGGCCGGCACGCAGCGCCGCCTCGACCAAGGTCAGGTGGATCACGTCGCGCTGGGCATGGCTGCCGCCGAAACGCTGGGCGACGGTGCGCACCGCCTGCAGCAGGTCCACCGCGCGGCCGTAGTCGCCGCGGCCGAAGGCTTCGAGCGCGCGGCACAGCGGCAGCCCCACCTCGCGGCTCATCATGGCGTTGGTGCCGCTGCCCGCGGCGCGGCGCTCGAGGGTGGCGAGCAGGGCCTGCGCGGCAGGCTCGTCGGCGCAGGCAACGAAGGCCATCATCGCGTGGAAGTCGTTGAAGGCGTAGTAACCATGCTCGACGGTGGGTGCCCAGGCCTGCGCCAGCTCGTGCCAGCGCGCGCCGGTGTCGACGCCGCGCAGGTGCAGCCGCCACAGCAGGGCGGCGGCGTCGATCAGCTCCAGCACGACGGTCGACGGGCGCGGGCGGATCGCACCGTCGTACAGTTCGAGTGCGCGCCCGGTGTCCCCGAGATCGAGGTGGTAGAGCGCGAGGTGCCACCAGTTGTGGAAGGCGAAGGCGTTGTCGATCGCCCAGTCGCCCTCGCGCTCGGTCAGCCAGCGGATGCCGTCGGTCTGGCGGTCCTGCATCTCCATGACGTGCGCGCCGGCATGGATCGCCCACGGGTCGCGCGGGTTGAGCTCCACCGCGCACCGTGCCGTGTGCTCGGCCTGGTCGTAGAGCGCGGTTTCCTCGAGGCCGAAGGCGTACATGCCAAGGACGTAGCCGTAGCCGGCCACGTCCGCGTCCCAGTGCGGCAGCACCCGCGCGACGCGGTCGCGCAACATCGAGGACTGGCCGAGGTAGAAGTCGCCGAGGTGGGCGAACTGCAGCGCCAGGCTGTCGCGGGGCGCTTCGAGCAGCACCGCGCTCCAGCGCTCGACCGCCGCGGCGAAGTCGCCCTCGAGCCAGGCGCGCACTGCGGCGATGTGGCCGCGCTCGCGCGCGTTGGCGTGCGCCCACAGCGCTTCGGCGGCTTCCACGCTGTGGCGCAGCTCGGGCTCGAGCGCCTTGTCGGTGCAGGCGGCCAGCACGCCGGCACGGAAGCAGTGCCCCATGACGAAGTCCGGCTCGTCGGCGAGGGCCTTGTCGATGGTCGCGATCGGGTCGCCGAAGTAGCCATGAAAGAGATCGGCGGCGGTTTCCAGACGCTCCAGCGCGGCATGGCTTGCGCTCGATACGGGGACGCCACGACAGTCGGTGAGGTTCATGAGCTGCTCCTTGCGCTGCGGCCCGGGGATCGGGCTACGGCGGCATTGTCGGCAGCCGGCGTCCCGGTTCCGTCACGCGTAGCGTGAAATTGGCGTGAAAGTGCAGGCTTCCCATTGAACGGGAGGCAGCGCCGGCAACCGCGCACCGCTGCGGAGCGGACTAGAATTCGGTCATCACGGAGGAGACAGGTGGCTGCCCTACGCCTCAACCTGCTGGGCGGGTTCGAGCTGCTGTCCGGCAGCGGCACGCCGCTGCCCTTGCCGCCCCGGAAGGCCAGGGCACTGCTCGCTTACCTGGCCCTGGGCGGATCGCGTCCGCATGCGCGCGACAAGCTCGCCGCGCTGCTCTGGGCGGACAGCGCCGATGCCCAGGCGCGCACCAGCCTGCGCCAGGCCCTGGCCGCCATCCGCAAGGCGTTCGGCGAGGACGACTGCCTCCGCGCCGACACGCAGACGGTGGCGACCACGGCCGAGCTGCTGGCGGTCGACGTGCAGGAGTTCGAGCGGCTGGTCGCCGAAGGCGGGCAGGCCGCGCTGTGGCGGGCCGTCGAGCTCTATGCCGGGGACCTGCTCGAGGGCTTCGCCATCGACGCGCCCGGCTTCGAGAGCTGGCTCGGGGCGCAGCAGGAACGCCTGCGCCGGCTGGCGGTGAACGCCCTGGCGCGGCTCGCCGACGAGCACGCGAAGCATGGCCAGGTCGAGCTCGCGATCGCCGCGGCGACCCGTCTCGTCGCCCTCGACCCGCTGCACGAGAAGACCCACTGCCTGCTGATGCGGCTCTACCTCAAGCAGGGCCGCCAGACCGCGGCGCTCAAGCAGTATCGACTCTGCAGGGAGATCCTGCAGCGCGAACTGGGTGTCTCGCCCGAGACCGAGACCGATCAGCTCCATCGCGAGATCCTGCAGCAGCGGCGCGCGGGGCAGGGGGCCGAGCCGGCGAGCGCGGGCCGCGAGGCCGCTGCCGCGGCGCCCGTCGCCGCCGGCACGCAGTTGCGCGAGGCCGTCGTGCTGGTGGCCGAGCTCGTCGGGCTGGCGGGAGGCGAACGCGGCGGGAGTGTGGAGGCGGCCCACGACTTGTTGGGCCGCTATCGCAGCCGCACGGACGCCATCGTCCAGCAGTATGGAGGGTGCATCGCGAGCCGCATCGGCGGGCGCCTGGTGGCGGTGTTCGGTGCGCCGACGGCCTCGGGCAACGACGCCGACCATGGTGTGCGTGCCGCCCTGGGCATCGCCCGGGCCGTGGCGGAACTGGGCGTCGCCCAGCCCCCCGCGCTGCAGGCGCGGATCGGTATCGCCAGCGGCCGGGTGCTGGCGGAGCAGCAGGCTGGCGCGCTCTTCGTCACCGGCGAGCCCCTCGCTCTGGCGACGCGCATCATGGAAGGGGCCACGCCCGCCGAGGTCTGGATTGCGGAGCCGGTGCACGCCGCGCTGGCGACACGCCTCGATGCACAGCGCCGGGCCGATGTGCGCGCGGAGGACAAGTGGCTGAAGGTCTGGCAGGTCACGAGCTGTGGCGGCCCGGAACACGTCGCGTCGCTGCCCCTGGTCGGGCGGCAGGCGGAACTGGACCAACTCGCCGGTCTTGCCGGCGATTGCGTCACCCACCGCCGCGGCAAGGTCGTGCTGATTCGCGGCGAGGCCGGAATCGGCAAGAGCCGCCTGATGCAGGAGTTCGCCCGCCAGGCATGCGGGCAGGGCCTGAGCTGCCACAAGGCGCTCGTGTTCGACGTCAACGGCGAGGGTGAGCAGGATCCGGTGCTGCAGTTGCTGCGCAGCCTGCTCGGCCTCGAGGTCGCGACGGACGGGGAGGCCTTGTGTGCGGCCATCGATCGGGTGTGCGCCGGCAGCGTCCTTGACCCGCAGCAGCAGATCGTCATCCACCCGACCCTGGGCGCGCCGCAGCCGGCGGCGCTCGCGGCGCTCTACACGGCGATGGATGGCGAAGCCCGCCAGCGGGCGACGCAAGGCCTGCTCTGCAAGCTCGCACAATCCGCCTGCCTGCATGCGCCACGGTTGATTCAGGTGGAGGACATCCACTGGGCGACGCGCGAGACGCTCGCCCACCTCGCCGCGCTGGCCGCAAGCGCGCGCGCCAGCCCGCTGCTGCTGATGTTGAGCACGCGCGACGATGTGGACCCGATCGACGCCGCCTGGCGTGCCGCCGCGCGTGGCCCGGGCTTCACCGTCATCGATCTGGCGCCGCTGGATGAGGCCGAGGCGGTCGAGATGGCCACGCATTATCCGTGCACCGACGGTGTGCGGCGGCGCTCGTGCATCGAACGGGCGCAAGGCAACCCGCTCTTTCTCGACCAGTTGCTGCGCAGCGCGGAATCGGGCCACGGGCCGCTGCCCGGCTCGGTGCAGAGCATCGTCCTCGCGCGCATGGACCGGCTCGCGCCGAGCGTTCGCGAAACGCTGCAGGCGGCGTCGGTGCTGGGACAGCAGTTCTCGCTGGCGGCGTTGCGCAATCTGGCCGAGGCGGCCGACGAAGCCTGCGCGCGGCTGGTCGAGCAGGTGCTGATCCGGCGCGAGGGGGAGGGTTTCCTCTTCATCCACGCGCTGGTGCAGGAGGCGGTGTATGCCTCCATCCTGAGATCGCGGAAGTGCGAACTGCATGCCCGCGCCGCGCAGTGGTACGCCGATCACGACCCCATCCTGCATGCCGAGCACCTGGATCTGGCGGCCGACGCCGGCGCCGCGCCAGCCTACCTCGCCGCCGCGCGTGCGCAGGCGCACAAGTATCGGCACGAGCGCGCACTGCGCTTGGCCGAACGCGCCCTCGCCCTCGCCGCGGACGCAGCACTGAAGTTCGAGGCGCTGGCCCTGCGCGGCCGTCTGCTGCTCGACCTGGGGCGGGTCGAGCAGGCGGTCGACGCTTACCGGGCCGGTGCGACCCTGGCGACGACCGGCGCCCATCGACGGCGGGCACTGACGGGCCTGGCGGCGGCCTTGCGCATCTGCGACCGGCATCGGGAGGCCTTGGCCGCGCTGGACGAGGGGCTGGCGGTGGAAGGCGAGCCAGCGACGGTCGGCGAGCTGGCGGAGCTCCACCTGCTGCGCGGCAACCTGTACTTTCCGCTGGGCGACATCGAAGCCTGTCTTGCCGAGCACGAACAGGCACGTGCGCATGCGGCGCGTTCGGGCTCGCCCGAACTGGAGGCGCGTGCGCTGTCCGGCCTCGGCGACGCGTTCTACCAGCGCGCACAGATGCTCACCGCGCACCGCTATTTCGACCGCTGCATCGCGCTGTGCGAGCGCCACGGCATCCACGGCGTGAAGGCCGTCAACCTGACGATGCGCGCCGCCACCCGCCTCAATCGCAACGAGCTCGCCGGCGCCCTGGACGACGCACAGCGCGCGGCACGGCTCGCCGCGCAGATCGGCGACCTGCGCGCGCAGATGCTGGCCGAGAGCATCTGGGCCACGGCGCTGACCTACGCCACCGACTGGCCAGGCGTCATCGAGCACGCCGAGCTTGCGCTGCAGATCGCCCGCCGGCTGGGCGCGCGCCGCTTCGAAGCCGAGATCGTCATGTACCTGGGCATCGCGCACTGGCAGCAGGAGGGCGCCGCACCGGGCGAGCGGATCCTGAAGCAAAGCCACACGGTCTGTCTGGAGACGGGAGCGAGCGCCTACTTCGGCCCCCCCATCCTTGCCGCGATGGCCGCGGTCAGCGCCGATCCCGCCCGGCGGCGGGCGGCGCTGGCCGAGGGGGAGGCACTGCTTGCCCACGGCTGCGTCAGCCATTGCCACCTGCTGTTCTACGAGTACGCGATCGACATTGCGCTCGAGGACGACGACTGGGCCGCGGCCGAGCGCTACGCCGATGCGCTGGCGGCCTACGCAGGCGTCGAACCAACCCCCTGGAGCGAGTTCCTCGTCCGCCGGGCACGCGCGCTGGCGCAGGCCGGGACCGGGCGGCGCGATGCGGCACTGGTGGCGACGCTGCAGACACTGGCGGACGAGGCGCGGCGTGCCGGCATCAGATGGCGGCTCGGGAAGCTGGAGCACGCCTTGCGACGATTGACGCAGCCGAGCTAGCGTCGCCCACGGCGCCCAAAAGGGGATTGCGGCGCAGCTCGGGCTTGTCCCACGGTAGCGGAGTGATCACCGTGCGGGGTGGGCGCCGGGCGCGGCGCGCACATCACATCGGCGCCAGCCGGGGACCCCGTCGCCGCACGAGATCCTCCGGCGGGCATCCGCCTGCGATGCGGCGGGAAACACCGGCCCGGCAGGGCGGCTATGATTGACCCCCAGGCAACTCTGCGAGGAGAGCACATGCGCGAGCTGATCAAGGCGCATCGACCGGGCTTTGCCCGCCCCACGGCGCGGTTGGCCGCCGCCGCGGACGAAGGCGTCAAGGCCGCGCCGCAGTCGGCATTCACCGACTCGCCGTCGACGATGCGGGGGACGCGGGGTGGGCCATCGAGGACGGCCATCCTCATGCTGGAGCGACGTTCATGAAAGGCTGGGCGCGATACTGGTTCGGCATCCTGCAGCGGACGGTGCGCCTGTGGCTGGACGCCCAGGTGTTCGTCCATGCGGGCGCGCTGGCCTTCTTCACGGTGTTCTCGGTCGCGCCGGTGATGATCGTGGCGGTGACCATCGTCGGCCTCGTGCTCGGCGAGAGCGCCGCGCAGGGCGAGATTGCGCAGCACCTGCAGGCGGTGATCGGGGCCGAGGCCGCAACGGCGGTGCAGACCGCGGTGGAGAACAGCCGCATCGAGCACAGCGGCGTGCTGCCCACCGTGGCGGGTGTCGGCGCGATGCTCTTCGGCGCCACCACCGTGTTCTCGCAGATGCAGAACTCGCTCAATGCGATCTGGAGCGTGGCGCCGCGACCGACGCGAAACAGTCTGCTCATCTTCCTGAAGGGGCGGCTGCTGTCGCTGGCGGTGGTGCTGGCGATCGGCTTCGTGCTGCTCGTGTCGCTGACGCTGAGCGTGGTCGTGCGCGCCGTGGTCACTTTCGCCCAGGACTGGCTGCCGCTGCCGGCGCCGGTCCTGCTCGGGCTGGACTGGGTCGTGTCGCTGGTGGTGGTGACGCTGCTGTTTGCAACCATCTTCCGCGTGCTGCCGGATGTCGTACTGCGCTGGCGCGACGTGTGGCTCGGGGCGGCCGTCACCGCGGTGCTGTTCGCCCTCGGCCGGGCGCTGATCGCCATCTACCTGTCGACCACGGCCACCGCGTCGACCTACGGTGCGGCCGCCTCGCTGGTGCTGCTGCTGATGTGGGTGAACTACTCGTCGCTGATCCTGTTGTTTGGCGCCGCCTTCACCCGGGCGCACATGCACGCCCGCGGCCTGCCGGTCCGGCCGCGCGCAACGGCGGTGTGCGTGCATCGACAACTGGTGGAGGATCTGCTCTGAGTCGTGCCGGGCGCGGCCCCGTGCTTGCGCTCCGGCATCCGTGCGCGGCAGCGATCGTCAGCCACCCAGCAGGTGGAGCTTGAAGTGATGCTTCACGAAGCCCTGGAAGCGGGCGACGCCTTCGAGCGCCAGCCGCAGCTCGCCCTGCTCCATTGCGTTGAGGTGGCCGAGGTCGATGTAGTTGTCGGGCTCGCGACCGGCGCGCAGTGCCTCGATGTGGCCACGCAGGCGCATCAGCACGAGGAAGTCGAAACTGGCGCGAAGCCCCGCCGCATCGGCCTCCTTCAGCACGCCCGCGGCGACCAGCGCCTCGATGCGGTCGTGCGTGCTGCCGTCCAGCGTGCGTGCCTCGATCGCGAGCGCCTTGATGCCGTCGGTGATGGCGAAGATGCCGGCCTTCTTGATGTCGAGCCTGCCGCGGTGCGCGCCGGATTTCTCCACCTTGACCTTGCCGAACCAGCCGAGCGGCGGCAGGAAGCGGGTCATGTTCTGCGCCATCCGCATCAGGAAGCCCTCGTCCTGGCCCATGCAGCGGAAGGCGTGCTGGCGCAGCGTCTGCACGAGCTCGTCCCGGCCGTATAGCGTGCGCAGGTCCATGAACATGCTTCCGGTCATGACGTTGTCGGGCGTGGGGGTGGTGAGCCAGCGGTCGAGCTCGGCCTGCCAGTCCGACACGCTGCGGCGCCAGGGCGGGTTCTTCGCCATGATGCCGCCGGGGCAGGGCGGCACGCCGATGACGATGAGGGCATCGATGAGGGCGACCGCAAACGCCTCCAGTCGCGCCACTTCCACCGCAGTGAGCGCGTCGTCGTAGATGATCGCGTTGTCCTGGTCCGTCGCCAGCGTCTGTTCGCCGCGTCCTTCGCTGCCCATGACGACGAAGGCGAAGCCTTCGGGGAGATCGGCGTACTCACCTGCGCGCAGCAGTTCGATGAGCCGGATCAGCACCTGGTCGTTGAGGCGGGCGATCAACTTCAGCATGTCGCGCACCGGGATGCCGGTGCCGTTCAGGTGCACCACCAGGGCCTGGATGCGCGCATGCAGCTGGCGCAGGGCGTCGACCGAGGCCGCGCGCGAGATGTCGAGCACGAGCTGGTGTGGGGAGTGCGACTGCAGGCGCAGGATGTCGGTGTCGGTGATGATGCCGGCCAGCCGGCCACCGCCGTCGACCACCACCAGGCGGTGGATCTGCCCGCGTGCCATGCGGTAGAGCGCCTCGTAGAGGACGTCGCCCTCGCCGATGGTCTGCAGCGGTGAATTCATGATGTCGGCCACCCGCAGCGACGTCGGCAGCAGGCCCGGGGCGACGACCTTGTTGCGCAGGTCGCGGTCGGTCAGGATGCCGTGCGGTACGCCATCCTCCAGCACGACCACGCTCGAGATGCCCCTGTCGCGCATCGTGCCGACGACCGCGATCAGGCTGTCGTCAGGGGCACAGGTGATCACGCCGCGCTGGCAGAAATCCCGGACGGGGCGGAAAAACTGGTTCTCTTCGGCCATTGCGGAGCGGGCTTCCGGCTTCGGGGTTGCATGAAGCCGACATTATAACCGTGGCCCGTGTAACGGCTTCCCGGCATATGCGCGCCGTGCGCTCGCAGCTGGGGCGGGGCGCCGGGCGGACGAGCCAGCCGGCGCCCCGCAGTCCGTGTGGCGCCGCCCTCAGGCGCTCTGTGCAAGGCGCGAGGCGAGCAGCGTCCCGGCCTCGAGCGACACGACCTCGCCGACCATGATCAGCGCGGGGGCGCGGATGCCGGCCGCGCGCACGCGCGCCGGCAACTCGTCGAGGCGGCTGCAGACGCCACACTGCGAGGGGGTCGTCGCCGCGTGGATCACGGCGGCGGGCGTCTCCGCCGGCAGACCGTGCGCGATCAGTTCGCGACAGATGATCTCGAGCGCGCCGAGGCCCATGTAGATCACCACGGTCTGATGGGGACGCGCCAGCGCGGGCCAGTCGAGATCGACGGTGTCGTTCTTCAGGTGGCCGGTGGCGAACACGAGCGTCTGCGCGTGCTCCCGATGCGTGAGCGGAATGCCGGTACAGGATGCGGCACCGGCTGCCGCGGTGATGCCGGGCACGATCTCGCACGGCAGGCCGGCGGCCTGCAGGGCCTGCATCTCCTCGCCACCACGGCCGAAGATGAAGGGGTCGCCGCCCTTGAGACGCACCACCTGAAGCCCCTCGCGCGCCAGATTCACGAGCAGGCGATTGATCTCGTCCTGGGGCAGGGCGTGGTTACCGGCCTCCTTGCCGGCATACACGCGACGCGTGCCGGGCGGGATCAGCGCGATCACGGCCGGCCCCACGAGGTGGTCGTAGACCACGACCTCGGCCGAGGCGATGAGCCGGGCCGCCTTGAGCGTCAGCAGATCGGGGTCGCCGGGCCCCGCACCAACCAGATAGACCTTCCCCTCGTGCTGCGAGCCGCTGAGCTCCCGCGGCTCGGCGGGAGCCTGACCCGAGTGCTGGCCGCGTGCTGCGGCAGTGAACGTGCGCAGCGTGGGTGAGCCGCCCGTCAGGGCGACGGCTGATCGTGAGAGTGTGGCTGCGTACATGAATCGGCTCCGGCGAGATGAGGAGATTATTCAATCGAACTTATTCGACTGGCGTTGGAGACGCAGTCTGGCGTGGCCGAACTTTATCCCCATGAGCCGTAGGGAAAATTAACTCAGATCAAGGATCGGGAAGCATCGAGAAATCGATACTGTCGCCACCGTGTTGTTTCACATCCCGTGTCGCTTAAGGAGAGGGAAATGCAAAACAAGAGCTGGATCGGTAAAACCCTTGCGCTGGCGCTGCTGCCGATGGCGGTCAGCAGTGTCTGGGCACAGTCAGCGCCCGAAATGACGGCAGACGAGAAGGCGAAGGCGAAGCAGATCTACTTCGAGCGCTGTGCCGGCTGCCACGGCGTGCTGCGCAAGGGCGCCACCGGCAAGAATCTTGAGCCGCAATGGACCAAGACGATGCCGGACGGCACCAAGATGGAAGGCGGCACCCTCAAGCTCGGCACCGAGCGCCTGGAGAAGATCATCTCCTACGGCACCGAAGGCGGGATGGTCAACTACGACGACATCCTCAGCAAGGATGAGATCAACATGATGGCGCGTTACATCCAGAACACGCCGGATGTGCCGCCCGAGTTCTCGCTGAAGGACATGAAGGACAGCTGGAAGCTGCTCGTTCCGGTTGCCGAGCGTCCGAAGAAGCAGCTGAACAAGGTCAACCTGAAGAACGTGTTCGCAATCACGCTGCGCGACGCCGGCAAGCTGGCGCTGGTCGATGGCGACACGCACAAGATCTGGAAGGTGCTCGACACCGGCTACGCGGTGCACATCTCGCGCCTGTCTGCTTCGGGTCGCTATGTGTACACGGTCGGCCGCGACGGTCTGACCACCATCATCGACATGTGGTACGAAGAGCCGAAGACGGTCGCCACCGTGCGCCTCGGTTCGGATGCGCGCTCGGTCGATACCTCGAAGTTCAAGGGCTACGAAGACAAGTACCTGATCGGTGGCACCTACTGGCCGCCCCAGTACTCGATCATGGACGGCGAGACGCTCGAACCGATCAAGATCGTCTCGACCCGCGGCCAGACGGTGGACGGCGAGTACCACCCCGAGCCGCGTGTGGCTTCCATCGTCGCCTCGATGCTGAAGCCGGAATGGGTGGTGAACGTGAAGGAAACCGGCCAGATCATGCTGGTGGACTACACCGACATCAAGAACCTGAAGACCACCACGATCGAGTCCGCCAAGTTCCTGCATGACGGCGGCTGGGACATGTCGAAGCGCTACTTCATGGTCGCGGCCAACGCCTCCAACAAGGTGGCCGCGGTCGATACCAAGACCGGCAAGCTCGCCGGCCTGGTCGACACCGCGAAGATCCCGCACCCGGGTCGCGGCGCCAACTTCGTGCATCCGCAGTTCGGCCCGGTGTGGGCGACCGGCCACCTCGGCGCCGACGTCGTCTCGCTGATCTCCACCGCGTCCGACGAGGCGAAGTTCGCCAAGTACAAGGACAAGAACTGGAAGGTGGTGCAGGAACTGAAGATGCCGGGCGCCGGCAACCTGTTCGTCAAGACGCATCCGAAGTCGCAGAACCTGTGGGCCGACGCGCCGATGAACCCGGAGCGTGAAGTCGCCGAGTCCGTCTATGTGTACGACCTGAACGATCTGTCCAAGGAGCCGAAGCGCCTCGACGTCGCCAAGGATTCCGGCCTGCCGGAAAGCAAGGCGATCCGTCGCGCCACCCACCCCGAGTACAACGAGGCGGGTGACGAAGTGTGGATCTCGCTGTGGGGCGGCAAGACCGACCAGTCGGCCATCGTGATCTACGACGACAAGACGCTGAAGCTGAAGAAGGTCATCACCGACCCGTCGATCGTCACGCCGACCGGCAAGTTCAACGTCTACAACACCATGCACGACGTGTATTGATCGCCTCGTCGATCATTCGCTTAGCCCCCCGCGCTCCGGCGCGGGGGCAAGACGAGGAAGACTCCCATGACAGATCGAGACAGCAACGCCAAACAAGAACATTCCGGCGGGCTCCTTGCCCGCCTTCGTCGGCCCAGCGTCAAGTATTCGCTGGGCGGACTGTTGGCTGCAGGTATTGTCATCGGTGTGCTCGGCTGGGGCGGTTTCAATACCGTGCTCGAAGCGACGAACACCGAGAAGTTCTGTATTTCCTGCCACGAGATGGAAGACAACGTCTATCAGGAATACAAGGAAACGATCCATTACACGAACCGCACTGGCGTGCGTGCCACCTGCCCGGATTGCCATGTGCCCAAGGACTGGACGCACAAGATGATCCGCAAGATCCAGGCGTCGAAGGAAGTCTGGGGCAAGCTGGTCGGCACCATCGATACACGCGAGAAGTTCCAGGCCAAGCGGCTCGAGCTCGCACGTAACGAGTGGAAGCGGATGAAGGCGTCCGACTCCCGCGAATGTCGCAACTGTCACGGTTTCGACAGCATGAACACCGAATCGCAGAAGCAGCGCGCGCGCAAGCAGCACGAGATGGCGCGCGAAGACAACATGACCTGCATCGATTGCCACAAGGGCATTGCCCACCACAAACCGGAAGGCATGACCGAGGCAGATGAGGAGTAAGGCCGCGGCAACGTGGTTTTCGTCCCATTCACTCATATTGAGGAATTGAACATGAAGAAAACGATGATCGCCGGCGCCATCGGCGCAGTCCTTGCGTTCGGTGCGGGCAGTGCGGTGGCGGCGGCGCCCGCCGACTGGAGCAAGGTCGCGGCCAAGGACATCACGCTGTTCTACCCGGGCGTCTCGCCGGTGGAATGGATCACCAAGGGCACTGACCACGGTGGCGCCCGCGCGCTGAAGAAGGGCGAAACCTGCGCCGACTGCCACCATGAAGAAACCACCGACATGGGCAAGAAGATCGCCAGCGGGCAGAAGATCGAGCCGAGCCCGATCGCCGGCAAGGCGGCCTTCATTCCGGTGAAGGTGCAGGCAGCGCACGACGGCGAGAACCTCTATCTGCGCTTCTCCTGGAAGCAGCCTGCGGCCTCCGGCGCGGCGAAGATGGACGACAAGAACCCGGTCAAGATTGCGTTCATGCTCGAGTCCGCCGGCAAGGTCGAGCTCGCGGACCAGGCCGGGTGCTGGGCGACCTGTCACACCGACTCGCGCACGATGCCGGGCGCCGCCGACACCAAGACGAAGTACGTCAAGGGCGGGGCGCTGGGCGAAGGCAAGTTCTATGACCTCTATCAGTGGCGCAGCGGCGAGAAGAAGGGCTTCGACGGCTACGTGGCGGACAAGCGCGTGATGGAAGGCGGCAAGGCGCTGGTCAGTGCCGACGGCAAGCTCGACGGCGACACCTGGACGGTGGTGTTCACGCGCAAGTTCGCGGGGGGCGAGGGCGACGTCGCACTGGAAGCGGGCAAGGCCTACAATTTCGGCTTCGCGATCCACGACGACAGCGCCGCGGGGCGCTTCCACCACGTCTCGCTCGGCTACAAGCTGGGTATCGACGCCAAGGCCGACGTGACCGCTGCCAAGCAGTAAGGCCTGACAGCGGTTCGAGCGCTGCCCTTGCGCAACACGCGGGATTCCTCGGCACGCCCTGGATTCCCGCTTCGCCTTCCGGTGCCGGATCGAAGCGAAGTCGCGTATTCACAGGGAGCATGCTCATGTGCAGGAAACTGATCAGCGGCCTGATTGCCGCCGTCGCCGCCGCGTCTCTTGCCGGCCCGGCGCTGGCGGCCGAACACCAGGTCGCCGTTGCCGACTACCGGTATTCGCCCGCCGAGTTGCACATCAAGCGGGGCGATACGGTCGTCTGGGTCAACCAGGAAAAGCGCACCAGTCATTCCATCCTCTTCGTCGCCTCGGGCGAAGAGTCGGAGCGCTTCTTTCCGGGCGAGAAATGGTCGCGGATGTTTCCGGCGGCCGGGCGCTACGAGTACCGCTGCGGCCCGCACCCCGAGATGCTCGGTGTCGTCATCGTTGCCGACTGAGACATCGGGCTTCAGCGCGCCGACCTCTTCCCGGGTAGTGGCGGCGCCGGGCTGGCGGCCTCAGAAGCCGTAGAGCTCGGCCGGGTTGTCCACCAGAATGCGGCGCCGCGTCGCCTCGCCGGCGAGCGTCATCGCCCAGTCGAGCAGCACCGCGTCGTCGGGACGGGGCGAAACGTTGGGGTGGGGCCAGTTGCTCGCCCACAGACAGCGCTCCGGGTAGCGTCGGGCCAGTTCGCGGACGAGGGGCGCGACGTCCGCATAGTCGGGCGGGCCGCTGCGGGAACTCTCGTAGGGCGCGGACAGCTTGACCCAGCACCGCCCCTGTTCGATCAGGCGCCGCAGCGCCATGAAGGCTTCGCTCGCGGGCGAGGTGGGGCCAAGGAACTTGCCGACGTGATCGATCACGAGCCGGCAGGGCAGCCGCGCCAGCAGCGCTTCATGTCCGGGCAGGTCGCGCCCGTCGAGCTGCAGGTCGATGTGCCAGCCGCGGGGCGCGAGCCGCACCGCCATGGCCTCAAGGCTGCTCCACGGCAGCACGCCGCCAGCCAGCATCATGTACCGCACACCGCGCACCCCCTGCCGATGCAGGCGATCGAGCGCGTCGTCGGACACATCCGGCGGCACGATCGCGATTCCGCGCGCACCGGCGCCCAGCTCGGCGATGGCCGCCAGCGTGCAGCTGTTGTCGAAGCCGTAGGCGGTGGGCTGCACGACGATCGCGCGCTCGAGGCCGAGCGCGCGCTGGACGTCGCGGTAGGCGGTGGCAGGAGCCTCGGGCGGTGCGAAGGGCGCGCTCGGCGCGAGCGCGTAAGCACGCTCGTAGACATGGATGTGGCAGTCGCAGGCGCCGGCGAGGTCGGCATCGAACGTGACGTTCATCGTCTCGCCCTGCCTAGCGCGCCGCGGCGATGGTGTGGCCCCAGCGCTGCAGCCGTGTCGCATGCTCGGCGTTCACGGCCCCGGGCGGCATCCGCCCCTCCACAAGCGCCTGCAACTGCGCCACGGTCTCGAGTGCCTGGTGCTCGATCGCCGGCGGCGTGAGGCCACCGATGTGCGGCGTGGCGAGCACGCGCGGATGGCGCGCGAGCTCGGTCGCCGGCATCTGGTCGGGGGCAAGGCCGACGTCGAGCGCGCAGCCCGCAAGCTGGCCCGCGTTGAGCGCATCGAGCAGGGCGCGCTCGTCGACCAACTCGCCGCGTGCGGCATTGATGAAGTAAGCATCCGGCTTCATGGCGGCAAAGGCGGCGGCATCGAACATGCCGGCCGTCTCCGCGTTGGCCGGCGCCAGGCAGGCGACGAAGTCCGCTTCCGCGAGCAGGGCGGGCAGGGGCAGCTGGCGGACATCGTCGCGCGCCTCGAGCGGCCGCGGCGTGGTGATCACCACCCGCATTCCGAAGGCCAGCGCGAGTTCGCACAGGCTGCGGCCGATGCCGCCGAAACCGACGATGCCGAGCGTCGCGCCGCGCAGCTCGCGGCCCATGAACGGCGCGGGCGACGTGCCGCCGTGATAGGCCTCGACGTAGCGGCTGATGCCGCGGGCCAGGTCGAGCATCACACCGATGATCCATTCCGCCACCGCGGCGTTGAAACCCGGGCCGGCGCGGGTGACCAGCACACCGTGCGCGCTGGCGGCAGCGACGTCGATTGTGCGGATATCCATCGCACAGCGCAGCACCACGGTCAGCTCGGGTAGCGCGTCAAACAGCGCGGCGGGAGCGGGCGTCTGGCGGTAGGCGATGAGCGCGTCGCAGCCCCGCGCCGCAGCGACCAGCTCCGCGGCCGACAGGTCGCGCGCATCGGGATTGAAGCGCACCTCGGCAAAGGTGCGCAGGGCAGCCGCGGCACGATCGCCGAAGTACATGTCGAGCTTGTCGCTCGGGTGGCTCACGAAGACCTTCGTCATGGTTCTACCTTGTCGGGTTCGGATTCATGGGTGCGCGCTTCGCCGGCGGGGCCGGGCGGCGCAACGGACTCGCGTTCAATCAGCCCGGCGGGGGCGAAGACGATGTCGCGCTCGTCGATGTCGGCGTCGGGCAGGGGGTTCATCACCCGCTCGACCATCGCGCGCGCCATCTCGCGCACCGGCAACTGCACCGTGGTCAGGGGCGGATTGGCGAGCGCCGACAGGAACAGGCCGTCGATGCCCACGATCGATACGTCACCCGGCACGCGCAGGCCGCCGTCGCGCAGCCCCGCCATCAGGCCGAGCGCCATCAGGTCGTTGAGGGCGACGATCCCGCTCGGCCGCTCTGTCGCCGCAGCCATTCTGGCGCCGAGCGTGCGCCCCACCTCGGCGATCACCGAGTCGCCGTATTCGTCCAGCGGCCCGCCATCGACGACCTGCGCGCTCGCCCCCAGACCAGCCGCCTCGGCCGCCGCCCGGAACCCGGCGATCTTGGCGCTGCGGCTCAGCGTCAGGCCGGCCACGGTGGCGAAGGCGAGGCGGGTGTGACCGCAGTCGATCAGGTGCTGGGTGGCCAGGCGCGCCGCCTCGAAGTTGTCCGGCATCACGTGGCAGACCTGCGAGGGCTGGCCGGGCGTGGCGCGCCGATCGTAGCTGACGACCACCATGCCGCGCGCGGCGGCGGCTTCGACGTGCTGCTCGTCGGCCAGCGCGGAGATGACGATGACCCTGCGCATGCCATGCGCCATGAGGTCGTCGAAGAATGCGGCTTCCTTGGCCGGGTCGCGGTAGGCGCTGCCGATCAGCAAGCGGTAGCCGAAACGTTCCTGCGCAACGGTCTCGATCTCGCGCGCGATGAAGCTGTACATCGGGTTGGCCAGCGAAGGCACCAGCAGGCCCAGCAGCGGCGTCTGCCCGGTCTTGAGTTGGCGGGCGATCTTGCTCGGCCTGAAGCCGAGCGCCCCGATCGCCGCCTCGACGCGTGCCAGCGTCTCGGGCCGCATGCGGTCGGTGCGCCCGTTGAGCACATTGGACACGGTGCTGACCGAAACGCCGGCTTGCCGGGCCACATCCTGAATCGTGCTCATGAACTCTCCTCCAAGAATCATCGACCAGCCCGCTGGCCGCCCCGGTCCATTTCATCATGATCCCGCCTGCAGGAAGGGGACGAAGGCGGCCCCCCGCACGCCAGACGCGGCGGGGGAGGGCGCTGCCGCATCATGGCAGCATCGAGGGCGCCCTAGCGGACATCGGCGATGCGCTTGAGCAAGCGGTCGAACTGTGCTCCGTACTTCGCACGCACCGGCGCCGTCGCTTCGAAGAACGGCGTGGTGTCGAGGTCGATGAACTCGACGCCGGCCTCCTTGAGTCTGGCCACATAGTCCGCCATGTTCCGGTCCCACAGCGCGCGTTGTTCGAGTTGCGCCTCGCGCGCAAGCTTCTTCAGCAGCACCTGGTCGGCCGGGCTCAGCTTGTCCCAGGTCACCTTCGACATCACGAAGATCTCGGGAATGATCAGGTGGCGCGTGAGCGAGTAGTAGCGGGGGCCGGCGTTGTACTGACGCGAGGTGAAGAAGACCGCCGGGTTGTTCTCGGCGCCGTCGATCACCCCAGTCTGCAGCGCGGAAAACACTTCACCCGCGCCCATCGCGATACCGTTGCCGCCCATTGCGTTCATCGTCTCGATGAACAATGGGTTGCCCATCATGCGGATCTTCTGCCCCTTGAGATCGTCGGTCGAGCGCACCGGGCGCTTGGTGTACAGATTGCGCGTACCGCTGTCCATCCACCCCAGACCGACCAGTCGCGCCGGGCTTTTGCTCACCGCCTCGAGCAGTTCATCACCGACGGGGCCATCGATCACCTGGCGCATATGCTGCTCGTCGCGGAAGACGAAGGGCAGGTTGAAGACATTGACCTCGGGCACGAGCGGCCCGAGCACGCCGAGCGACACGCGGGCGATCTGGAGCCCGCCCACCTGCGCCTGCTCGAGCATCTCCTTCTCGCTGCCGAGCACCCCGCCGGGGAACATCTTCAGCGTGATGCGGCCATGGGTGGCCGCTTCCAGCTTCTTGCCCATGCTCTCGAGCGCAACCACGTTGGGGTAACCGGCCGGGTTTACGTCCGCCGCCTTCAGCGTGAGGGTCTGAGCGGCCGCGAGGCGCGGCAAGGCGACCGCCGCAAGCAACGGCAGGATGATCGCCGCGCAAGCGAAGCAGCGGCGGATGGCGTGGGATGTGTTCATGTCTGTCTCCGTTGTTGGTCTGGAACGTGCCATCGATTGCACACGGCCAGAGAGCACGCTGTCGTCCGGCGCAAACGGGTCAGAACTCGGGGTCAACCCCTGTGCGCCGCAGCCGTCTCCTGATGGCAGGCGAAGTGTATCGTTTTACTGTAACGATACACAATCGCCCTGACACGACAATCTCAGCGAGACGAACCACGGACTTGATGACGGGCGCGGGCGAGCATCAGGCTTCGGGGCGGCGCCTGCGAGGCACGAACGCCGGCCGTGCGGCAGTTGTTGTCCTCGCCAGCGTCTGTTGACCTCGCCAGCGTCGGATAAACACGGATCATGCCCAGGATCCTTTCAACCCAGTCCGTGGCCCATAGCGAGAACGTACTCCGCAAGGAGGTCAGCCGCGCGCTCGTCGACGATCGTCACGCCGGGGATCTGGTCCTTGCCCGGTGCAGTGAGGATCTCGAGCGCCAATGCCTTACGGTCGGTGCGTCGCAGGCCCAACGAAGGCACCGTACTTAACATAATGCAGATTATGGTGTTTTGACTTCTGACTGGAGCCGACGCTTTCTGACCCCTCGCGGCCCTCTCGATTGGCCTGGATCGAAACCGATGTGGTGCGGGGAAAGAGACTCGAACTCTCACGCCTTGCGGCGCCGGAACCTAAATCCGGTGCGTCTACCAATTCCGCCATCCCCGCGCCCGGCCTGGCTGAAAAGCGCGCGCATTATACACGCGCGCCCCATGTTGCCGCCGCTGAATCGGGCCGGTGCTCAGTGTGCGCCGCGCCCGTAGTTGTCCTCGAAACGCACGATGTCGTCCTCGCCCAGGTAGCTGCCGGACTGGACCTCGATGATCTCGAGCGGCACCTTGCCCGGATTTGCCAGCCTGTGCGTGTGGCCGAGCGGAATGTAGGTCGACTCGTTCTCGGCGAGCAGGAAGGTGCGTTCGCCGCTGGTCACTTCAGCGGTGCCGCGCACGACGACCCAGTGCTCGGCGCGGTGATGGTGCATCTGCAGGCTGAGCTTGGCGCCGGGATTGACGACGATGCGCTTGACCTGGAAGCGCTCGCCGGCGTCGATCGAGTCGTACCAGCCCCACGGGCGGTAAACCTTGCGATGGCTCTGCGTCAGGCTGCGGCCTTCGGCCTTGAGGCGTGCCACGACCTTCTTCACGTCCTGCGTGTGGTTCTTGTGCGCGACCATCACCGCATCGGGCGTCTCGACCACCACCATGTCGTCGCAGCCGATGGCCGCGACCAGGCGTCCGCTTGCATGGACCAGGGTGTTGCGGCTGCCCTCGAACATCACCTCGCCACGCGCCGCGTTGCCCGCGGCATCCTTTTCCGACACGGCCCAGAGCGCATCCCACGCGCCGACGTCAGACCAGCCCGCCGCGAGGGGCACGACGATGCCCTGACCCAGCTCCGGTGCGGCGGCGAGTTTCTCCATCACCGCGTAGTCGATCGAGTCGCTCGGCGAGCGTTCGAATGCATCGGCATCGATCCGGATGAAGTCGGCGTCGGCGCTGCGGCCTGCATAGGCGTTCCCGCACGCGGCGGCCATCGCCGGGTTGAAGCGCTCGATCGCACGCAGCCACACCGACGCCTTCATCATGAAGATGCCGCTGTTCCAGAAATACTCGCCGCTGGCGACGTAGCGCTCGGCAGTGGCGTGGTCCGGCTTCTCGACGAACTCGAGCAACGCGCGCGCCGAGTCGGCCCCGCTGGCCATCGCGCCGGCGCGGATGTAGCCGTAGCCGGTTTCCGCGCGGTCGGGCACGATGCCGAAGGTGACCAGCGCGCCGTCGGCCGCCAGCTGCGCGCCCTCCACGATCGCCAACTGGAAGGCCGCCACATTGGCGATGACGTGGTCGGCGGGCATCACCAGCAGCACCGGATCGCCCTCCCCGACCGCGGCCAGCGCCGCCAGCGTGAGCGCCGGCGCGGTGTTGCGGCCCACGGGCTCGAGCACGATCTGGGGCGACCTCAGCCCGATCTGGCGCAGCTGTTCGGCGATGATGAAGCGGTACTCTTCGTTCGTCACCACCAGCGGGCGCGGATCGACCTCGCCGTCGGCAAAGCCCTTCAGCCGCGCGGCGGTTTCCTGCAGCAGCGACAGCTCACCGGTGAGCGGCAGCAGTTGCTTGGGATGGCTCTCGCGCGAAGCGGGCCACAGCCGTGTGCCGGAGCCGCCGGACAGAATTACGCTCTTGATCGTCATGGATACGGTTTCCGTTCAGTCTCTGTTTGTCAGTCGAAGAGTTCGGCGTCGGCGAGCAGCCGCCCTTCCCTGTCCTTGGCCGACAGCAGCGGTGCGCCCGGCGACGGCAGCCCGGCCAGCGGCCAGTCGATGCCGATCGCGGGGTCGTCCCAGCGCACGCAGCGCTCGTGCTCGGGCGCGTAGTAATCGGTTGTCTTGTAGAGGAAATCGGCCGATTCGCTCAGGACCAGAAAGCCGTGCGCGAAGCCGGGCGGGATCCACAGCTGACGGTGGTTCTCGCCCGACAGCTCGGCACCGACCCAGCGCCCGAAGTGCGGCGAACGCCGGCGCAGGTCCACCGCGACATCGAACACCCGTCCCTGCACCACGCGCACGAGCTTTCCCTGCGGCTGGCGGATCTGGTAATGCAGGCCGCGCAGCACGCCGGCCGCCGAGCGCGAATGGTTGTCCTGCACGAACTGCAGGTCAAGGCCGGTGAGTTCGCGAAAGTTACGGGCGTTGAAGCTCTCGAGGAAGAATCCGCGCGCATCGCCGAAGACTCTGGGCTCCAGCAGCAGGACGTCCGGAATGGCTGTTGCAATTGCTTTCATTGATTCGTCTGTCTTCTCAGGTCAGCACTTCGCGCAACATGCGCGCCACGCCTGCGTGCCAGTCCGGCAAGTGCAGGCCGAAGGTGGTCCGCAGCCGGGTGGTGTCCAGCCGCGAATTCAGCGGGCGGGCGGCCGGCGTCGGGTAGGCGGAGGTCGGAATCGGCACGACTTCGGTGGCCTTCAGCGTCGCGCCGAGGCGGCGCGCCTCGTCGAGCACGAAGCAGGCGTAGGCGTGCCAGCTCGTCTCGCCCGCCGCGGCGAGGTGGTAGGTGCCGTCGCGGCCGGAGCCGGCAAGCGTGGCGCGCAGCGCGTGGGCGCTGACGTCGGCGATGAGTTCGGCGCCGGTGGGCGCGCCGGCCTGGTCGGCGATCACGCTCAGGCGCTCGCGCTCGGCCGCCAGGCGCAGCATGGTCCTGGCGAAGTTGCCGCCGCGCGCGGCATACACCCAGGAGGTGCGCAGGATCAGGTGGCGGCAGCCGCTATCGCGGATGGCCTTCTCACCGGCGAGCTTGCTGTGGCCGTAGACCGATAGCGGCCCGGTGGCGTCTTCCTCCCGCCAGGGGCGCTCGCCGCTGCCGTCGAAGACGTAGTCGGTCGAATAGTGCAGCAGCAGCGCCCCGCTCCGCGCCGCTTCGCCGGCGAGGGCGGCGACCGCCTCGGCATTGATGCGCCAGGCCAGCTCGGGTTCGCTCTCTGCCTTGTCCACCGCGGTGTAGGCGGCCGCATTGACGATCGCGGCCGGCGCGAGCCGGCGCACGGTGTCGGCGAGCGCATCCGGGCGCGAGAGGTCGCCGCACGACTCGCCGTCGCCGTGGCGGTCGAGCGCCACGACTTCGCCGAGCGGCGCCAGCGCGCGCTGCAGCTCCCAGCCCACCTGGCCGTTGCGGCCGAGCAGCAGGATCTTCATTGCAGGCCCTCGCGCCCGGCGTAGTTGCGCGCCACCCAGTCGCGATAGGCGCCGCTCTGCACGTTCGCCACCCAGCCGGCGTGCTCCAGATACCACTGCACGGTCTTGCGGATGCCGGTCTCGAAGGTCTCCGCCGGCCGCCAGCCGAGCTCGCGCTCGATCTTGCGCGCGTCGATCGCGTAGCGGCGGTCGTGACCCGGACGGTCGGTGACATGGGTGACGAGGCGGCGGTAGCTGCCGGCGGCGTCCGGGCGCAGCTCGTCGAGCAGGCCGCAGATCGTGTGCACGATGTCGAGGTTGGTCTTCTCATTCCAGCCGCCGACGTTGTAGGTCTCGCCCGGGCGGCCGCGCGCCAGCACTTCGCGGATCGCGCTGCAGTGGTCGGTCACGTACAGCCAGTCGCGCACGTTGAGGCCGTCGCCGTAGATCGGCAGCGGCTTGCCCGCGAGCGCGTTGACGATCATCAGCGGGATCAGCTTCTCGGGGAACTGGTAGGGGCCGTAGTTGTTCGAGCAGTTCGTCGTCAGCACCGGCAGGCCGTAGGTGTGGTGCCAGGCGCGCACCAGGTGGTCGCTCGCCGCCTTGCTCGCGGAGTAGGGGCTGTTCGGCTCGTAGGCGCGCGTCTCGACGAACTGCGCGTCGTTCGGCCCGAGCGAGCCATAGACCTCGTCGGTGCTGATGTGCAGGAAGCGGAAGCCCTCCCGCTCTGCACCGGTCAGGGTCGCCCAGTGCTGGCGCGCCGCTTCCAGCAGCGTGAACGTGCCTTCGACATTGGTGCGGACGAAGGCCGCGGGGCCGTGGATCGAGCGGTCGACGTGGCTTTCGGCGGCGAAATGGACGATCGCGCGCGGGCGGTGTTCGGCGAGCAGGCGGTCGAGCAGCGCGCGGTCGCAGATGTCGCCGTGCACGAAGCGGTGGCGCACATCGCCCTCGAGGCCCGCCAAGGTCTGCAGGTTGCCGGCGTAGGTCAGCGCATCCAGGTTGAGCACCGCCTCGTCGCCGTGCGCGAGCCAGTCGAGAACGAAATTTGCGCCGATGAAGCCGGCGCCGCCAGTCACGAGGATCACTGCCCTACTCCTGCCAGAATCGGAAAGGCGGGATTATGGCACGCCTGCCGGCGCTCACAGCCCAAGTCGATCGGCATAACCGGTCATCTCCAGGTAACCCTGTCCGGTTTCCGCTTCCCTGCCCTGCGCGTCGAGTTCGAACACGCGCACCGCGCCTTCCCAATACACTGCGCCGGTCGAGCGCCGGCTGTCGAGCTCCTGGTCGTCCATCAGCGGGCGCAGGCGCAGCCGTCGCCCATCGGCGAGCTCGACTTCCCATTCCACCGGGTAGCTGGCGCCGGTGCGCGGCGAGCGCCAGCGCCGCCCGGGCACGAAGCGGACATCGCCGGCGCCCAGGATCCGGCGCGCACCACCCGCCGCTGCCGTGCCGCCAACCCACATCGCCCTGCCCTCGCCGTCGCGCATCTGAAAGGCCATCAGGGCGCCGCCGTCGTGCAGGTTGATGCCGATCCAGTCCCAGCCGTGTGCGCCTTCGGGCAGCAGCTGGCTGGACCATTCGTGGTCCAGCCAGGCGTGCCCCTCGACGGCGAGCGTTGCCGCGTCCAGGCGCAGGGTGCCGCGCACCGCCAGCTGCGGCCGGCTGTAGTAGTAGCTTGCGTTCACCGGATCGGGGGCCTTCTGGCTGAAGCCGTCGCGGCCGTTCGCGAGCGGCGGCCGGTCGGGCACGAACTCGAGTTCGAAGCCGAAATCCTCCGCCTCGATGCGGCTGCGATAGGGGGCGAGGAGTTCGTCGCCGCCCCGAAGAAACCAGTCGCCGAGCTGCACTGCGGTCCGTCCCTGCTCCGCCCCGGCCAGCCCCGGCCAGGCGCGGGCGGCGCGCTCGGCGTGGCGCAGGCGGCCGCTGCGCGGGTCGGCGACTGCCGCATGGGCGAGGATCAGCTGGGTCGGGGCGAAGCGGCTCGGGTTGTCCTCGCCGATGCGCGTGCGCACGCGAAAGAAGGTGAGTTGGAAGCCGCGCGCCACGCCGGCAGCGTCGCGTAGCCAGCCGGTGATGTACCACCATTCCGTGCGGTGGCCGGGGTGGGCGCCGAAGTCGCGCGGAAACGCGAGCGCCCGGCCGGGCAGCACCGGATCGTAGGGCGCGGGCGCGCCAGCGTGCGCGGGCAGGCTCGCGAGCGCGAGCAGCAACAGGAAGGCACGCCACATCGCGCTCACCAGTCCGCCTTCACCGCCAGCACCACCGAGCGCCGCATCGCGCGCGCGCCGGCGAGCCGGGCGACGAAGGCCGCGAGCACGACCAGGCTCAGGGCGAAGGCCGCGAGCGCGCTCCAGGGCACGGCGAGGTCCATGCTCCAGTGAAAGCTCTGGCGGTTGATCACCTCGATCAACACCCAGGCGATCGCGGCGCCGCCGAGCAGCCCGGTGGCGACCCCGAGCGCCGCCGTCAGCGCGCCCTCGATTGCGATCAGGCGGCCGATCTCGGCGCGGGTGAGGCCGAGGTGACGCAGCATCCCGAACTCGCCCTCGCGCGTCGTCGCCAGCGCGGCAAAGGTGGTGGCGATGCCGAACAGGCCGATCAGCACCGCCACCGCCTCCATCAGGTAGGTGATCAGGAAGGTGCGGTCGAAGATCCGCAGCGTCACCGCGCGGATCTCGCCCGGCAGCGAAACCGTGATGTGCTCGGCGCCGAGCAGCGCGCGCAGCGCCGCCGCCACCGCCTGCGGGTCGTGCCCGGCGGCGACGCGGATCGCCGCATCATTGACCCGGGTGTCGCCGGTGAGGGCGACGTAATCCGCACTCTCGAGCAGCGCTGCGCCGTGCTGGCGCGCGTAGTCACGCCAGATGCCGGCGACGACGAAGGCGCGCGTCCGCCCGCCCAGCGGCAGTTCGAAACGGTCGCCGACCTCGAGCCCACGCCGGTCGGCGGCGGCTTCCGAAATCCACGCCGGGGTGGCGCCTTCCCCGCTTGGCCGCTCCGGCGAGCCGGCCACCAGCGGCAGCCCCCAGTTGCCGCCCACCGGGCGGGCGAGCACGCTGAAGAGTGGCTCCGCATCCGAGATGCGCAGGTTCAGCAGCCGCGTCGTGTCCACCGTCGCCACCCCTGGCAGCGCGGCGATGCGCGCGAGCGCCGGCGGGTCCAGGTAGCCGCTCGCGGCCGAGGACGAGGCGCGCAGATAGAGGTCGGCCGGCAGCACCTGGTTCAGCCAGTCGTCCACCGAGACGCGAAACGAGCCGACCATGATCGCCATCGCCGCAGCCAGCGCCACGCTGGCGATGACCCCCGCGCCGGCGACCACCGCCTGCCCCGGTGCCGCGCTCAACCGCGCATGCGCCAGCCGCCACAGCACGCTCCGCCCGCGCCCGAGCAGCGGCAGCACGGCGTGCGCGAGCGAGGGCAGCGCCAGCACCGCGCCCGCCAGGATCAGGGCCACCGCCGCATAGCCGCCGAGCGGAATGCCGCCGAACGGCGGCAGCAGGCAGGCGAGCGCCGCCGGCGCCAGCAGCGCGAGCACCGCCACGCCGCGCGTGCGCGGCCGCAGCAGCCCGGCGCGCTCCGCCTCGCCGGCATGCAGCGCCCGTGCCGGCGCCACGCGGGCGGCCTCGCGCGCCGGTAGCCAGGTGCCGGCCATGCCGGCGAACACGCCGAGCACGAGGTAGGCCGCGCCGAGCCCGGGCTGGAACTGCAGCGCCGGCGCCACCCCGCGGAAGAAGCCCGCGCCGAGGTCGCCACCGACGAGGCGGAATGCCGCCGCCGCCAGCGCGTGGCCGAGCAGCACGCCGAGCACGCCGCCCGCCAGCCCCACCGTCGCCCCTTCGGCGAGCAGGCCGCGCAGCAGCCGGCCCCGCTCCAGGCCGAGCGCGCGCAGCAGCGCGAACTCGCGCCGGCGCCGCGCGACCGACAGCAGCTGGGCCGAGAACACGAGAAAGCCGCCGGTCAGCAGTGCGATCGCCGCGAGCATGGTCAGATTGACGCGGTAGGCGCGCGTCAGCGCGCCGAGTTCGCCCGCGGCGGCTTCCGGTTCGCGCAGCGCGAGGCCGGGCGGCAGCAGCGGCGACAGCGCCCCGATCGCCGCCTGCGGCGCCAGCCCCTTGGCCAGCCGCAGGTCGACGCGGGTCAGGACGCCGATGCGCTCGAACAGCGCCTGCGCGGCGGCGATGTCCATCACGCCGAGCCGCGCATCGGCGCCCGGCAGGCTGCCGGCGATGCGCAGGCGGTGGCTCGCCACGCCCGATTGCACGACCAGCTCGCCCTGTTCGATCGCGGCCGGCAGCGCACGCCCGTCGCCCGCCGTCGCCGGCGCGGACAGCGCCTGTCGTGCGGCCTCCGACAGGAACAGGTTGCGCGGCTGCAGCGCGGCGAAGCGCCCCTCGCCCTCATCCGTGCCGCCCGCCTCGGCTCCGCCATCCGCCAGCGGCAGCAGCGCCGGCTGCACGCCGGCGACGCGGAACAGGTCGATGCCGACGACGGTCAGCGTGTCGTCGCGCCCCGGCAGCCGGGCCTCGATCTCGAGCACCGGACTCGCCTCGGCGACTTCCGCGCGCCGTGCGAGCACGGCGTAGATCGTCTCGTCGAAGCCGTCGCGCGGACCGACGAGCTGCAGATCGGCCTGTGCCGCGATCAGGCGCATGCCGCGGCCGAACTCGTCGAGCGCCGCGCTGTGGATCAGCTGCACGGCGAGGCCCAGCGCCACGCCGAGCCCGATCGCGAGCAGCGACAGCGCGCTCGCGAGCCGGCGCCGCAGCAGGCTGGCGAGGAAGACGCGGCGCAGCATCGGGCTCATCGCCCCGCGCTCCCGCCACCGGTGTTCGCGCCGAACGGCCACGCGCGCGCTTCCGGGCAGAGCGGCCAGGCACTCATGTCCGCGCCGTGACATCGACCAGCCCCGCCGGGCCGAGCTCGAGCACCCGGTCCGCCCGCCGCGCCGCCGCGCGCGAATGCGTCACGAGCACGCCGGCCGCGCCGTTGCCACGGATCTGCGCGAGCAGCAGGTCGAGCACGTCGGCGGCGCGGCCGGGGTCGAGGTTACCGGTCGGCTCGTCGGCGAGCACCAGTTGCGGGCGGTGCACCAGCGCGCGCGCGATCGCCACGCGCTGCATCTCGCCGCCGGAGAGCTGCTGCGGCGCGTCGTCGGCGCGCCCGCCCAGGCCGACGCGCTCGAGCATCGCCCGCGCACGGGCGGCGGCCTCGCGCTCGGGCCGCTCGAGCAGCCACAGCGGCAGGGCGACGTTCTGCAGCAAGCTCAGGTGCGGCAGGATGTGGAAGGCCTGAAAGACGAAGCCGAAGTGCCGCCGCCGCAGCCGCGCGAGCGCATCGTCGTCGAGCCGGTCGATGCGCTCGCCGGCGACCTCGATCTCGCCGCCATCGACCGGCTCCAGGCCGGCGATGCAGTTCAGCAGCGTCGACTTGCCCGAACCGGACTCGCCGACGACGGCAACGCATTCGCCGGCGCCCACGCGCAGCGCGAGGTCGTGGAACAGCAGGCGCGGCGGCGTGCCGGGAACGGACTTGCAAAGGGCGTCGATGCGCAGCATGCGGCGGCTGACCCGGAGTGGATGAAAAAGTGCCGGAACGGCGTCTTCGCTTATACTCCCGGCGCCGCGCCCGGGCCAGACCGGGGCGTGGCGCCGATGACGTTTTTCCCCCTGTTTCCGGCCGCTGTGCGATGCCGTTGTGCGGCCTCGGACGGGGCTCCACTCCTGCCCAAAATTCGGCCCCGGCCGGCCACTGCATGCCCGTCGCGCATTACGAGAACTTCCCCGTCGCCTCCCTGCTGCTGCCTGCCCGCCTGCGCGAGCCGGTGGAGGCGATCTACGCCTTCGCCCGCAGCGCCGACGACATCGCCGACGAAGGCGACGCGCCCGCGGTCGAGCGGCTCGCACGGCTCAACGACTACCGCCTCGCGCTCGAGACCTGCGCCTACGGCAGGGCGGTGAAGGACCCGGCCCTGGCGCCGCTGTTCGACCGTCTCGGGCGCACCATCCGCGCCCACAAGCTGCCGCTGCAGCCGCTGCGCAACCTGCTCGACGCCTTCGCTCAGGACGTCGGCAAGACCCGCTACCGCGACTTCGAGCAGCTGCGTGACTACTGCCGGCGCTCGGCCGACCCGGTCGGGCGCCTGATGCTATGCCTGTACGGCGCGGTCACCCCGGACAACCTGCGCCGTTCGGACGCCATCTGCACCAGCCTGCAGCTGATCAACTTCTGGCAGGACGTGGCGGTCGACTGGCACAAGGGCCGCATCTACCTGCCGCAGGACGACATGGCGCGCTTCGGCGTGACCGAGGACGACCTCGCCGCCGGCCGCTGCGACGCGCGCTGGCAGGCGCTGATGGCATTCGAGGTGCACCGCGCACGCACGCTGATGCTCGACGGCGCCCCGCTCGCCCGCGCCCTGCCCGGGCGCATCGGCTGGGAGCTGCGTCTGGTCGTGCTCGGCGGGCTGCGCATCCTCGAGCGCATCGAGGCCGTCGGCCACGACGTCTTCCGCCACCGCCCGCAGCTCGGCGGCGGCGACTGGCTGCGCCTGGGCTGGCGCGCCCTGACTTTCGGAAACCCCGCATGAACCCGCACGACTACTGCCAGGACAAGGCCGCCAAGAGCGGCTCCAGCTTCTACTACAGCTTCATGTTCCTGCCGCCCGAGCGGCGCCGCGCGATCACCGCGCTGTATGCGTTCTGCCGCGAGGTCGACGACGTCGTCGACGAATGCCACGACCCCTCGCTGGCGCAGGCCAAGCTCGACTGGTGGCGCCAGGAAGTCGGGCGCGTGTTCGAGGGCACGCCCACGCATCCGGTCGGCCACGCGCTGAAGGAGGTCGGCGCCCGCTTCAGCCTGCCGCAGGAACAGCTGCTCGAGATCATCGACGGCATGGCGATGGACCTGGCGCAGACGCGCTATCTCGACTTCAAGGGCCTGCAGCTCTACTGCTACCGCGTCGCCAGCGTCGTCGGCCTGCTCGCGGCCGAGATCTTCGGCTACCAGGACCGCCAGACGCTGAAGTACGCGCACGACCTCGGGCTGGCCTTCCAGCTCACCAACATCATCCGCGACGTCGGCGAGGACGCCCGCCGCGGCCGCATCTACCTGCCGATCGAAGACCTGCAGCGCTTCAACGTCCCCGCCAAGGACATCCTCGAAGCCCGGCACTCCGAGGCCTTCCGCGCGCTGATGGCCTTCCAGGCCGAGCGCGCGGAGTCCTTCTACGAGCAGGCCTTCGCCCACCTGCCCGCGGTGGACCGCAAGGCGCAGCGGCCGGGCCTGGTGATGGCCGCGATCTACCGCACGCTGCTGCGCGAGATCGCCGCCGACGGCTTCCAGGTGCTCGACCGCCGCACCTCGCTGACGCCGCTGCGCAAGGTCTGGCTGGCGGGCACGACCTGGTTCCGGGGCTAGCGCCGTGAGCGTGCCGGCGGTGGCGGTGATCGGCGCGGGCTACGCCGGCCTCGCCTGTGCGGTGGAGCTCGCGCGCGCCGGCGTGCACGTCACCGTGTTCGAACGCTCGCACACCCTCGGCGGGCGCGCCCGCGTCGTGCACAAGGACCACCATTGGCGCGTCGACAACGGCCAGCACATCCTGATCGGCGCCTACACCGAGCTGCTGCGCCTGCTGCGCCTGACCGGCGGCTCGCCCAGGCAGCTCGCCCACCTGCCGTTGACGCTACACGTGCCCGGCAGGCTGCACTTGAAAGCCGCCGCCCTGCCCGCCCCCCTCCACCTCGCCGTCGGCCTGCTGCGGGCGAAGGGCCTGGGCTGGGCCGATCGCCTCGCGATGCTGCGGCTGATGCGCTGGCTGAAGAAGCAGGGCTTCCGCGTGCCGGCCGAGCTGACCGTCGCCGACCTGCTGCAGCAGACGAAGCAGACCGCGGCGCTGAGCCGGCTGGTGTGGGAGCCGCTGTGCGTGGCGGCGCTGAACACACCGATCGCCGAGGCCTCGGCCCAGGTCTTCGCCAACGTGTTGCGCGACAGCCTGGCCGCCGGGGCGGCGGCGAGCGAGCTGCTGATCCCGCGCGTCGATCTCTCCGAGCTCTTCCCGGTGCCGGCCGCGCGCTTTCTCGCCACCCGCCGCGGCAAGCTGCGCACCGGCAATGCGATCGACGCGATCCGCCCGGTGGCGGGCGGCTACCGTCTCGAGGGCGATCCCGGCAGCCAGCCCTGGCGCCAGGTCGTGCTGGCGACCGCGCCCTACCACGCCAGCGCACTGCTCGCCTCCACCGGCGGCTGCGACCGCCTGGCCACCCAGCTCGACGCCCTGCCGCACGAGCCGATCGTGTCCGTCTACCTCGCGCTCGGCCGCGGCCAGCGCCTGCCCGAGCCGATGATCGGGCTCGTCGGCGGCACCGCCATGGACCCGGCGCAGTGGGCCTTCGACCGCGGCCAGCTCGGCGGCCCGGAAGGGCTGATCGCGTGCGTGATCAGCGCCCACGGCGCGCACGAGGCGCTGCCGCGCGACGAGCTGATCCTCGCCGCCCACGCCCAGCTCGAGCGCCAGCTCGGCCGTCGCCTGCCTTCGCCCGAGTGGTCACAGGTGATCGTCGAGAAGCGCGCCACCATCGCCTGCCGGCCGGGGCTGTTCCGCCCCGGCATCCGCACCCCGCTGCCCGGGCTGTGGCTGGCGGGCGACTACATCGACTCCGACTACCCGGCGACGCTGGAGTCGGCCGTGCGTTCCGGCGTCGCGTGCGCGAACGCGATCCTCGCTCAGCTCGGACGCGCCACCTAAAGGCCGGCGACCGACCGTGCGGCCATCGGCCGCGCGCGCCGGTCCTCGATCGCGCCGTCCTTGCTGCGTACCGCCCGCCTGCCTCTCACGCCACCGGTGCGGCATCGTCGGCCGCGAGATGCCGCCACAGCGGATTCAGCATCGCTGCGCCGAGCCGCTTGCTGCGCGCGCCGTTCCAGCCGACCTGGCCGTCGGGCAGGTTGGCGTTGTCCTTGAACGGCATCTCCAGGGTCAGCGACACGCAGCCGAAGCGGTGCGCCACCCACTTGCTCGCCAGCGTCAGCAGTTCGTCGCCGAAGCGGCCGGGCTTGTAGCCCTCGACGGTCTGGAAGTCGGGGCTGGCGGCGGCGAAGGCCTCGATGAAGCGCGCCTGGCGCGCCGCGGTGTCGGCGCTGAAGCCGGGCACTTCCTCGGCGGTGGAGAAGAACACGTAGGGCAGCGCCTCGTCGCCGTGGATGTCGAGGAAGAGCGCGCAGCCGCTGCGCTCCATCTCGGCGCGGACGAGGAAGACTTCGGGGCTCGCCTGCGCGTCGGGCGCGCGCCACTCGCGGTTCAGGTTGCGGCCGGCGGCGTTGGTGCGCAGGTTGCCGCGCACCGCGCCGTCCGGGTTCATGTTCGGCACGACGTAGAGCACCGCATGCTCGCGCACCTTGCGCGCGACCGGGTCGGCGGCGTCGAGCAGGCGCTCGAGCAGGCCCTCGACGAACCATTCCGCCATCGTCTCGCCCGGATGCTGGCGGGCGATGATCCACACCGGCACGCGGCCCGGCGCAGGCCGACCGACGACAACCATGTCGAGGTCGCGCCCCTCCACCGTGCTGCCGAGGTTGTGCACGCTGGCGAAGGGCGACAGCTCGGCGCGGCACAGCAGGTCGAGGTGGCGCTCGTGCGAGTAGGGCTCGAAATAGGCGTAATAGATGCAGTCGCGCTCGGGCGTGTGCTCGACCACGAGCCGCCCGTCCTCGTAGCGCGTGCTGGCGATGCGGAACCAGTTCTGGCGGTCGTACGAGGCGACGCAGCGGTAACCCGGCCAGCCGTCCGGATAGGCGGCCTCGCCGGCATTCTCGAACACCATGCGCAGCGGCGTGCCCGCCGCGTCGCTGAGGCGGAAATGGAACCACTGCCGGAAGGCCGCGGCGTTGTCCGCGCGCAGGCGCAGGCGGATGTCCTGGGGGTCGTCGAGGCGCACGACCTCGATCGCCCCGGAGTCGAAATTGCTGCTGATCTTCACGGAATGTCCTCGTTCATCTGCGCGGTGGAATGGCGCCCGCCCCGGCCGCTTCGCCCCCGCGGGGCGTCACCGCGATCCGGTGGGGCCGCCCCGTTCAGGCCTCGCGCCGGCGGAACACCAGGGTGTCCCC
This sequence comes from Thauera sp., assembly GCA_024710965.1. Classification (GTDB taxonomy): domain Bacteria; phylum Pseudomonadota; class Gammaproteobacteria; order Burkholderiales; family Rhodocyclaceae; genus Thauera. The sequence goes on from JANJTU010000166.1 coordinate 36,918, forward strand.
ATCCGAGGCCTCGGCGGCGAAGGCGTAGCCCTCGCGGTCGAAGCCCTTCAGCGCCTCGACCTCGTCGATGCGCTGCTCGATCACGTAGCGGCTCATCAGGCCGCGCGCGCGCTTGGCGTAAAAGCTGATGATCTTGTAGCGGCCGCCCTTCCAGTCCTCGAACACCGCGCTCACCAGCCGGCCCTTGAGCTTCTTCGGCTGCACCGACTTGAAGTATTCGTCCGAAGCCAGGTTCAGCAGCACCGCCTCGCGCCCGGCCGCTTCCTCGCGCGCGAGCAGCGCGTTGAGCTCGGCGGTGATGCGCGCGCCCCAGAACTCGTACAGGTTCTTGCCGCGCGCGGTGGCCAGCCGCGTGCCCATCTCCAGGCGGTAGGGCTGCATCAGGTCGAGCGGGCGCAGCACGCCGTAGAGGCCGGACAGGATGCGCAGGTGGTCCTGCGCCCAGGCGAGGTCGGCCGCGGTCAGCGTCGGCGCCGACAGGCCCTCGTAGACGTCGCCGTTGAAGGCGAGCACGGCCTGCTTGGCGTTGGCGGCGGTGAAGGGGCGCGACCAGCTCGCATAGCGCGCGACGTTGAGGCTGGCGAGCGGATCGGACAGCGCCATCAGCGCGGCGATCTCGGCCGGCGAGCGCTGGCGCAGCACCTCGATCAGCTCGGCGGCATCGTCGAGGAAGGCCGGCTGGGTATGGGTCGGGACGGTCGGCGGCGTCTCGTAATCGAGCGCCTTGGCGGGAGAGATGACGAGGATCATGAAGGGCAGCCCTGCTGCACGGGTGACGGAAACGAGCTGCCGATGTTACTGACTTTCGCCAAGGGAATGTCACTGAGCGACGCAAACCCGGCGCGCCGATGGCGGACGGTCTCCATTCGCCCTTGCCGTGCACGCATTGCCGCGGGCGCCGCCGCACGTGGGCCCCGACCTGCGCGTCGGGGCGAACGGAGCAACGCCCGCGGACAGCATTCCCGCGGCTCCCACGCGGGCGCCCGATTCTCAGGAAATCAGCAGCACGCTGCCGGTGGCAAGCAGCGCAAGGACCCACACCAGATCGAGGTTGATCCAGCCGCGGCGCAGGAAGCCCACGCCGATCCGGTCATAGACGAGGAGCGCGACGAGTCCGGTCACGGCCAGCATCGCGAGACCATGGACGCCGATCGCCAGCAGCGCGATCAGCAGCGAGCCGCCCGAGAGCAGCTCTCGCGCCGGCGTCCCGGCAAGGCACAGCGGGATCAGCGCGGGCACCAGCATCAGGCCCGCGCCGTGCGCGCCGGCCATGAGGAAGGACCAGGCGGCAAGCCCGCCATAGCTCACCTGCATGCCGAAGCGAACGCGATGGCGATGGCCGCGCAGGCCGTGGTAGATCGCCCAGCCGACGAGCAGCACGCCCCCCGCGACGCGCAGCAGGCGCGGCTCCACGATGGCGCCCAGGGCCACGACCGCGAGCGCGACGAGCGCGGTCGCCGCCACGTGGCCGAGCGCGATCGGCGCGAGCGCACTCAGGACCACGTTCCGGCTCTGGCGATGCAGGCCCAGCGCGACCGCGAAGAGCCAACCCATGGCCGGATTCACGCCATGGAACATGCCGAGGCCGACCAGCGCCAGCCACGGCCACGCGTCGCCCATGTCAGCGCGCCCCCTGCGCCCCCCGCTTCACGGATAGCAGTACGAATCCGAGGAGCAGTCGCCACCCTCGAGCCGGACCTGGTGCGGGCGATGTCCCGCCGGCCATTCCAGGAAGAACCCGGGGTCGAGCGCCATGCCGCCCTGCTCGGTGTCGACGTCGATCTTGACCATCCAGCCGCGCACGCCGTCCGGATAGAACTGCTTGTCCCACGCGCCATAGAGCGAGTTGGTGAAATAGACGCGCTTGCCGTCGCGGCTGACCTCCACCATCTGCGGGCCGCCGTTGAGCGCCTCGGCGCTGCGCGTCGGATGCGCCGCACGCGCCACGATGCCGCCGATCCGCAGCCGGGCCGCAAGCTTCGGCTTGAACGGGTCGGAGACGTCGTACTGGTGGAAGTCGCCCGTACCCCAGCAGGAGACGTAGAGGAAGCGGTCGTCGAGCGAGAGGTCGATGTCGGAAACGAGCGGCGGCACCGCCTTGAAGCCCTTGAGCAGCGGTGGCAGATCGTCTTCCGCCGCCGGCTCGGCCGGAATCTCGATCACCTTGCGGATCGCCCACCGCTCGCCATCGCGGTACCACAGCCAGATCGAGGCGGAGAGGTCCGCGAGGCTCACCACGCAGCCGACGAAGCCGTAGGCCTTGGTCGGGTCGTGGGCCGGGCGCAGTTCGAGCGCCATCTGATGCTCCTTGCCCAGGTCGAGCGTCTGCAGGTGCTTGCGCTTGTGCAGGTCCCAGACGTGGATGCAGTGCCCGTAGCGGGCGCCGAGCAGAAGCTCGGGGACGATGCCGTTCTCGATCATGTTGGGCGTGCCCCACTCGCTGGTGAGCATCACGTCGTGACCGAGGTGCCACCAGAAGTCGTAGGCGAGCTCCTGCGGGCCGCGCTCGACTTCCCACCGCCCCAGCACCTCGAAGCTGCGGTGATCCATCAGGAAGATGCCGCCCGGCCCGTCGCCCTGCGGATTGCCCAGCGCGCTCACATAGATGCCTTCGGGGCCGCAGTGGATGGTGTGCAGGCGCGAGTAGCCGGTCTTCTCGGCGATCTCGGCGGGCTCGATCACCTTGACGAGGCGCGGGTTGCGAGGATCGTCGCGCACGTCGAGGATGTGCAGGCGCGACGACCGCAGGCCCGGCACGACGAGATAACGCCGCTCGCTGTGCGGATGCGGCGCGTTGGGGCACAGGCAGGAGCTGCAGGCGTTCCAGCCGAAGTGATGCAGTTCGTCACCCACATACGGCATGCTGACCTGGCCGACGATCTGGCCGTAGGCCGCGGACCCGGGATCGAGGTCGACGACTGCGATGGCGTCGGGCTGACGTCCATCCGGATCGAAGGCGGCGACATAGGCGAGCTTCTCGGGCGGCGCCTTCATCGCCATGCGCGGCGAGGGATAGAAGCTGGGGTCGGGTTGCCACGTGGCCATGATCGCTTACCTCCTCTCCTTGGAGAAATTCGAGCATAGACTCCGCTGGAGCCGGCGCAACCGGGCACGCCCTCCTTGTCGTTCGTGGGCCGCCGTGGCCCCGTCCGGCCGCGCGCCGAGCCATGGACCTTCGCCGCCGCGGACGCGTGATCGCCGCATGGCGCGCAACGGAACGGAAAGTCGATCGCAGACCCGGTGCATTTGACACGCCTGCGCGGATTCACGACCATGTGCGCCCGCGCGCGGCGCCGTCTGCCGCACGCCTTGCCGACCGAATCGCGATGTCCGACACCCTCCTGCAACGTTCGCTCGCCGCCGTCTGGCACCCCTGCACGCAGATGAAGCAGCACGAGACCCTGCCGCTGGTGCCGATCGTGCGCGGCGAAGGCGCGTGGCTGATCGACGCCGGCGGGCGTCGCCTGCTCGACGGCATCAGTTCGTGGTGGGTGAACCTGTTCGGCCACTGCAACCCGCGCATCAATGCCGCGCTGCGCGAGCAGCTCGACACCCTCGAGCACGTGCTGCTCGCCGGCTTCACCCACCCGCCGGTGGTGGAGCTGTCGGAGCGCCTCGCCGCGCTCACCGGCGGGCGGCTCGGCCACGCCTTCTACGCCTCCGACGGTGCCTCGGCGACCGAGATCGCGCTGAAGATGAGCGCGCATTACTGGCGCAATCGCGGCGAGCCGCAGAAGTGCCGCTTCCTCAGCCTCGAAGGCAGCTACCACGGCGAGACCGTCGGCGCGCTCGCGGTGACCGACGTCGCGCTGTTCCGTGACGCCTATGCGCCGCTGGTCAAGCCCGGCCGCACCGTGCCCGTGCCCGACCCCCGCCGCGCGCAGGCGGGCGAATCGGCCGCCGCGCTCGCCCGCCGCGCCGCGGCCGCGCTCGAAGCGCATCTGGAGGCGCACCACCACGAGACCGCCGCGCTGATCGTCGAGCCGCTGGTGCAGGGCGCCGCCGGCATGGTGATGTACGACGCCGAGTACCTGCGCCTGGCGCGCGCGCTGTGCGACCGCTTCCGGGTGCACCTGATCGCCGACGAGATCGCCGTCGGCTGCGGCCGCACCGGCAGCTTCTTCGCCTGGGAGCAGGTCGCCGGGCCGGCCGCGCAGGGCGAGGCCGCCTGCGCCTGGCCCGACTTCATCTGCCTGTCGAAGGGCATCTCGGGCGGCTACCTGCCGCTGTCGCTGGTGCTTTCCACCGACGAGATCTACCGCGCCTTCTACGACGACAGCAGCGCGCGCGCCTTCCTGCACTCGCACTCCTACACCGGCAACCCGCTCGCCTGCCGCGCCGCACTCGCCACGCTCGACATCTTCGCCGCCGACGACGTCATCACCACCAACCGCGCGCGTGCGCAGAAGATGGGCGAGCTGGCGCAGGCGCAGTTGGGCGCGCACCCCGCGGTACGCCACCTGCGCCAGACCGGCATGATCCTCGCCTTCGACGTCGATCGGGCGCCGGCCGACTTCGCCCGCCGCTTCTTCGCCGCCGGCCTGGAGCACGGCGTGCTGCTGCGGCCGATCGGCAACACGGTGTACTTCATGCCGCCCTACGTGCTCGACGAGGCCGAGCTGCAGCACCTCGTCGATGCCGCGGCCGCCGCGCTCGCCGCGGCCCTGGGCTGACACCGATGTCCGCCCTGCTCGACGAGTTGCGCACCGGCCTCGCCGCCCTCGACGCCGCCGCGCTGCGCCGCCTGCGCCGCAGCAACGCCCTGCCCTGCGCGCCGCACGCCCGCATCGAAGGCCGCGAGCTGCTCGCCTTCTGCAGCAATGACTACCTCGGCCTCGCCGGCGAGCCGACGCTGGCGGCGGCGCTGGCCAAAGGTGCGGCGCGCTGGGGCTGCGGTTCAGGTGCGTCCCATCTCGTCAGCGGCCATTACACGGTGCACGACGAGCTCGAGGCGGCACTCGCGCGCTTTGTCGGCAGCGAACGGGCGCTGTACTTCTCCACCGGCTACATGGCCAACGCCGGCATCGTCCCGGCGCTGGTCGGCCGCGGCGACGCGGTCTTCGCCGACCGCCTGAACCACGCCTCGCTGGTGGACGGCATGCTGCTGTCGCGCGCCGAGATGCAGCGCTATCCGCACCGGGATCTCGCCGCGCTCGCGCGCCAGCTCGAGGCGAGCGGCGCGCGGCGCAAGCTGATCGCCACCGACGCCGTGTTCAGCATGGACGGCGACGTCGCCCCGCTCGCCGAGCTGTACGCGCTCGCCTGCCGCCACGACGCCTGGCTGCTGGTGGACGACGCCCACGGCTTCGGCGTGCTCGGCCCGCAGGGGCGCGGCGCGCTCGCCGCCGCCGGCCTGGCCGATGCCGCCGAGGCCTGGCGCGTGATCTACGTCGGCACGCTGGGCAAGGCGGCCGGCGTGTCCGGCGCCTTCGCCGCCGGCAGTGCCGAGCTCATCGAGTGGCTGCTGCAGAAGGCGCGCACCTACATCTTCACCACCGGCGCGCCCCCCGCCCTGGCGCATGCCCTGCTCGCCAGCCTGGCGCTGATCGAGGCCGGCGATGCGCGCCGCGCCCGTCTGCACGGGCTGATCGCCCTGTTCCGCGCACGCACCGCGCTCGTGCGCTGGCGATTGATGGACTCGGCGACGCCGATCCAGCCGGTGCTGATCGGCGACAACGCGGAGACGGCCGCGGTGGCGAAGGCGCTCCTCGACGAGGGCCTGTGGGTGCCCGCCATCCGCCCGCCCACGGTGCCGGCGGGCAGCGCCCGCCTGCGCGTGTCGCTGAGCGCCGCCCACGGCGAGGCCGACGTGATCCGGCTCGCCGACGCGCTGGCACGGCTCGAACGGCGGTTCGGCGCATGAGCGTCGCCGCCGGCCTCATCGCCCCCCGCTCCACCGCCAGGGAGGGCGCGCGCCCGCCGCTGGTGCTGCTGCACGGCTGGGCGATGACCCCCGCGGTGTGGGACGGCCTGCGCGCGGCGCTGCCGGGCACCGCGCTGCGAACGCCGCCGCTGCCGGGGCACGGCACGGGGGCGCCCGCAGCGGCCGCCAGCCTTGCGGCATGGGCCGACGCGCTTGGCGCCGACCTTCCGGACGGCGCCGCGCTCGGCGGCTGGTCGCTCGGCGCCCTGCTCGCGCTCGAGATCGCCCGCCGTCATCCGCACAAGGTTTCCCGCCTGCTGCTGATCGGGGCGACGCCCCGCTTCGTCGCCGCGCCCACCTGGGCGCACGGCCTCGCGCGGGAGACGGTCGCGACGTTTACCGCCGGCTTTGCCGCCGAGCCCACGGCGACGCTGAAGCGTTTTCTCGCCCTGCAATGCCTCGGCGACGCGAACCGCAGGACGGTCCAGCAGCATCTGGGGGCCACGCTCACCCCACTGTCGCCCGGCACGAGCCTCAACGACGGTCTGGCGCTGCTTGCCGGGAGCGACCTGCGCAGCGGCCTCGACACCCTGCGGCTGCCGTGCTGCCTGATCCATGGCGCGCAGGACACGCTGATGCCGGCCGGCGCTGCCCACTGGCTGGCGGCGGCGCTGCCGCACGCACGCCTGCATCTGCTGCCCGACTGCGGTCATGCCGTGTTCCTGTCGCAGCCCGAAGCCTGTGCGGCGCTGATCGAGGCCTTCCTGCATGAGTGAGCAGCACGCCCGCAAGCGCGCGGTGCGACTTGCCTTCGACCGCGCGGCGAGCCGCTACGACAGCGCCGCCGCGGTGCAGCGCGAGGCCTGCGCCCGGCTCGCCGCCTTTGCCGCCCCCTTCGTCGCCGAAGGCCTGCCGCCGGGCGGCCTCGCCGTCGACGCCGGCTGCGGCACAGGGCACGGCCTGGCGGCGGTGGCGACGCTCTGCCCCGGCGCCCACCGCGTCGCGCTCGATCTGGCGCCGGCGATGCTCGCGCAGGCACGGCGCGGCGTGGCGAGCGATGCCGCCGGGCGCGCGCCGAGCAGCGGCGTGCCCGACGACCTGTCCACCGTCTGCGGCGATCTGGAGCACCTGCCGCTTGCCTCGGGCAGCGTCGGCTTGCTCTGGTCCAGCCTGGCGCTGCAGTGGTGTTCGCCCGAGCTCGCGCTCGGCGAGATCGGGCGCGTGCTGCGGCCGGGCGGCCTCGCCGTGGTCGCCACCCTGGGCCCGGCCACGCTGCACGAACTGGAGGCGGCCTTCGCCGCGATCGACGAGGCCGCGCACCGCATCGCCTTTCACCCGGCGCAGACCTGGGCCGCGCACGGGCGCGCCGCGGGGCTCGTGCCGCAGGGCATCGGCCAGGTCGTGCTGCACGCCCGCGCGCCCGACCTGCGCCACCTGCTGCGCGACATCAAGACCATCGGCGCCAGCACCGTCGGCGACGGCCGCCGGCGCACGCCGCTCGGGCGGGAGGCCTGGCGCCGGCTCGAGCAAGGGTACGAACTCCACCGCGGCGCGGACGGCCTGCTGCACGCGACCTACGACCTGATCCTGCTTGCGCTGCGCAAGCCCGACGACATCCGGACCGCCCACCCATGAACACGCCCTCGTCCCCTGCCCGCGCCTGGTTCGTTGCCGGCACCGATACCGAGATCGGCAAGACCTTCGTCACCTGCGCGCTGCTCCATGCCGCACGTGCGGCGGGCCTGCGCGCCCTGGGCATGAAGCCGGTCGCCGCCGGCGCCGAGGAATGCGGCGACGAGTTGCTCAACGAGGACGTCGCCGCCCTGCGCGCCGCGGGCAGCTTCGATCCCGGGCTGGCCTTGATGAACCCCTACTGCCTGCGCAGCCCGGTCGCGCCCCACATCGCCGCCGCCGAGGAAGGCGTGCGCATCGAAGCCACGCACATCCTGGCGGCGTTCGCGGCGCTGGCGCGCCAGGCCGATTGCGTGCTGGTCGAGGGCGTGGGCGGCTTCCGCGTGCCGCTGGACGAGGCCTACGACACCGCCGACCTCGCCGTCGACCTGGGGCTGCCGGTGGTGCTGGTCGTCGGCCTGCGCCTCGGCTGCATCAGCCACGCCCTGCTCAGCTGCGAGGCGATCACGCGCCGCGGGCTGAGGCTGGCGGGTTGGGTTGCGAATCAGGTCGATCCGGCCATGCTGCGGCTGGAGCAGAACGTGGAGGCGCTGCGCAGCCGCATCGACGCGCCGCTGCTGGGCACGATTCCGTGGCAGGCGCAGCCCGACCCCCGGACCGTGGCCGGGCGCCTCGTGCTGCCGGCCTGAACCCGGCGACCGCGCTCAGCGTCGCTGGCGCAGCTGCTCGAACAGGCAGATCGCCACCGCGGCGCCGACGTTGAGCGACTCGATCGCCGCTGCCATCGGGATGATGACGCGCGCGTCCGCCGCCGCCAGCAGCGCCGCCGACAGGCCCTGGCCTTCCGCGCCGAACAGCCAGGCGACGGGGCGGTCGAGGTCGTAGTCGTAGAGCGGGCGGGCGCCGGCGCCGAGTGCCGTCGCCAGCCGCGGGCCGGGAAAATCGGCCAGCAGCGCCACCGCGTCCACGCGCTCGCGCAGGCGCAGCGCGAAGTGGGCACCCATGCCGGCGCGCAAAACGCGCGGCGACCAGACCTGGGCGCAGCCTTCGGTGAGCAGCACTTCGGCCACGCCGGCGGCAGCCGCGGTGCGCAGAATGGCGCCGAGATTGCCGGGGTCCTGCACGCCGTCGAGGACGACGACGGTGTCGGTGAGCGGCGCCGCTGCCGGCTCGGCCGGCAGATCGATGAGGGCGAGCAGGCCCGACGGCGTGTCGACCGGGCTGACGTGGGCGAACAGGGTGTCGGGCAGCACGAAGCGTTCAATCTCGGCGGGCGCCGCCGCCAGCAGTCGCACGTGTTCGGCGCGCGCCAGGCCACCTTCGGCGGCAACCAGCGCCTTCAGCGGCCAGCGCGCGTGCAGTGCGGCCTCGATCAGGTGGGCGCCGTCGAGCAGGGTCTCGCCGAGCTTGCGCCGGTCGCGCGCCGAATGAGCAAGCGCGTGCAGGCGCTTCACCAGCGGGTTGTCGCGCGAGCTGATGGCCTTCATCGGCGTGGCTTCAGCGGCGGCCGGAAGCGGCAGCGAGCAGTTGGCGCACGGGCGCAAAACTGCGGCGGTAGAAATCCGCCACGCCGTGTTCGCGCAGCGCGGCCAGATGGGCGGCGGTCGGGTAGCCCTTGTGCGCGGCCAGACCGTACTGTGGCCAGGCGAGGTCGAGCACGCGCATCGCCTCGTCGCGCGCGGTCTTGGCGAGGATGGAGGCGGCCGAGATCGACGGCTCGGTGGCGTCGCCCTTGACGATTGCCCGCGCCGGGTAAGGCAGCTGCGGGCAGCGGTTGCCGTCGATGCGCACTTCGGCCGGCGCGATGCCGATGGCGGCCACCGCGCGCTGCATCGCCAGCATCGTCGCGTGCAGGATGTTGAGGCGGTCGATCTCCTCCACGCTGGCCTCGGCCACTGCCCACGCCAGAGCGCGCTCGCGGATCAGCGGCGCGAGGCGGTCGCGCGCGCGCGCGCTGAGCTTCTTGGAGTCGTTCAAGCCCTCGATCGGGCGCGCCGGGTCGAGGATCACCGCAGCAGCCACGACCGGGCCGCACAGCGGGCCGCGGCCGGCTTCGTCTACGCCGCAGATCTGGCCGCAGATCAGGGCACCGGCCAGCCCGTCAATGCTGGGCGCCGGGGCGAACAGGTCGAGCGTCACCGGCCCCCCTCGTGCAGATACGGCAGGATCGCGGCGGCGGCCTTCTCCGCCGTGTTCTGGCGCAGGCTCAGGTGCAGCTCGGTGAAGCGGGCCTCGAGCGCGGCGCGTGCCGCGGCGTCTTCCAGGCGAGTGGTGAGCGCGGCGGCGATCAGTTCGGGCGTGGCCTCGTCCTGCAGCAGTTCGGGCACCACCGTCTCGCGGCACAGGATGTTCGGCAGGCCCACCCAGGGCAGGTAGGCCATGCGCTTCATGAGCCGGTACTGCCACTTGCCGATGCGGTAGGTGATCACCATCGGCCGCTTCAGCAGCGCCGCCTCGAGGCTCGCGGTGCCGCTCGCCACCAGCACCGCGTCGGCGGCGGTCATCGCCTCGACCGCATGGCCGAACAGTATGCGCACGGCGAGATCCGTCGCCTGGTTGCGATGCAGCGCGTCCTCGAAGATGGCGCGCGTCTCGCGCGTGGCGAGCGGTACGAGGAAGATGAGGCCGGGGTCACGCGTCGCCAGCAGGCGCGCGGTGGCGATGTAGGTGTCGGCGAGGTTGCGCACCTCGGACTGGCGGCTGCCGGGCAGCAGTGCGAGGACCCGCGCCTCCGCCTCCAGACCGAGCAGTTGGCGCGCCGCGGCGCGATCCGGCTGGAGCGGGAACACGTCGGCGAGCGGATGGCCGACGTAGGTGACGGGCACGCCTGCGCGCTCGTAGAGCTCGGGCTCGAACGGGAACAGGCACAGCATGTGCGACACCGAGCGCGCGATGCGCTTGATGCGCCCACCACGCCAGGCCCAGATCGAGGGGCTGACGAAGTGGATCGCGGGAATGCCGGCGTCGCGGGCCTTGCCTTCGAGCCAAAGGTTGAAGTCGGGCGCATCGACGCCGATGAAGGCGGTCGGACGCTCACGCCGGATCTGCGCCAGCAGCTCGCGGCGGATGGCCGACAGCTCACGGTAACGCTTGATCGCGTCAACATAGCCATGGACGGCGAGCAGTTCGCACGGCCAGCGCACGTCGAAACCCTCGGCCTGCATCTTGGGCCCGCCGATGCCGAAGAACTCGGCGTCGGGCAGATGCTGGCGCAGCGCGCGGATCAGGTGACTGGCAAGAAGATCGCCGGAGGTTTCGCCGGCGACCATCGCGATGCGGACGGTCATTGCGTGGCTAGGGTCTCAACGCACGAGACCGCGGCCGGATGCGGCGATGAACGCTGAAAACAGGCTGACTTCAGGCTGGGTGGCGGCAATCTCGGCGACGCGCTGACGGGCCTCGTCGAGCGTGAGCCCGCTGCGGTAGAGCGCACGATAGGCGCGCTTGATCGCGGCGATGCCTTCGGCCGAATAGCCACGGCGCCTGAGGCCTTCGCTGTTGATGCCGTGCGGCTTGGCGGGGTTGCCGGCGACGGTCACGAAGGGCGGCAGGTCCTGCAGCAGCACGGTGCCGACGCCGCAGAAGCTGTGCGCGCCGACGCGGCAGAACTGATGCACGCCGGTGAAGCCGCCGAGGATCGCCCAGTCGCCCACGGTCACGTGGCCGGCGAGCGTGGCATTGTTGGCGAAGATGGTATGGTCGCCGACTTGGCAGTCGTGCGCGACATGCACGTAGGCCATGATCCAGTTGTCGCTGCCGACACGGGTGACGTGCGCGTCCTGGCTGGTGCCGACGTTGAACGAGCAGAATTCGCGGATCGTGTTGCGGTCGCCGATCTCGAGCCGCGTGGGCTCGGCGTCGTATTTCTTGTCCTGCGGGCTGGCGCCGATCGAGCAGAACTGAAAGATCTCGTTGTCGCGACCGATGCGGGTGTGGCCTTCGATGACGACGTGCGGACCGATTCGGGTGCCCTCGCCGATCTCGACATGCTCGCCGATGAGCGAATAGGCGCCGACGCTGACGCCGGCGGCGAGCTTCGCGCCCGGGTGAACGATGGCGGTCGGGTGGATCATAGGGTCTTGATCGCGCACATCAGCTCGGCTTCGGCAGCGAGTTCACCATCGACGCTGGCGCGTGCCTTGTACTTGTAAATATTGCGCTTGGCGTGGGTGATCTCGACGTCGAAGATCAACTGGTCGCCCGGCACCACCGGACGCTTGAAGCGCGCGTTGTCGATGCCGGCGAAATACACCACCGAGTTGTCGTCCGGCTTCACGCCGGTGCTCTTGAACGACAGCAGCGCGGCCGCCTGCGCCATGGCCTCGATGATCAGCACCCCCGGCATCACCGGGTGATGCGGGAAATGCCCCGGGAAGAAGGGCTCGTTCATGGTCACGTTCTTCAGCCCGCGCGCGCGCACACCCGGCTCGATCTCCAGCATGCGGTCGACGAGCAGGAAAGGATAGCGATGCGGCAGGTACTGCAGGATTTCCTTGATGTCCATGATGGCTCAGCCCTGCGAGCGGTCGTCGGAACCGTCGCTGTGTTGTTCGAGTTGGCGGACGCGTTTGGCGAGCGCATCCAGGTGGCGCAGGTGCGAGAAGTTCTTCACCCAGTCGCCATGGGTCTGTAGCGGCAGGTTGCCGGTATAGACGCCGGGTTTGGGGATCGATTTGGCGACCAGGGTCCATGCCGAGACGACGACGTCGTCGGCGATGCGCAGGTGACCGGAAATGCCGGCCTGGCCGCCGACCATGCAGCGCGCGCCGATCTGCGCACTACCGGCGACGCCGGCGCAGCCCGCCATGATGGTGTGATCGCCGATACGCACGTTGTGGGCGATCTGGATCAGGTTGTCGAGCTTGACCCCGTCACCGATCACGGTGTCGTCGAGCGCGCCGCGGTCGATCGTGGTGTTGGCGCCGATTTCGACGTCGTTGCCGATGAGCACCCGGCCGATCTGCGGGATCTTCACCCATGCGCCCGATTTTTCGCGCGCGAAGCCGAACCCGTCGGCGCCGATCACCACGCCGGAATGCAGGATGCAGTTCTCGCCGATCACGCAGTCGTGATAGATCGTGACGTTGGCGTAAAGACGGGTGCCGCGACCGATACGGCTGCCGCAGCCCACATGGCAGTTGGGGCCGATCACCACGTCCTCGCCGAGCACGACATCGTCCTCGATCGAAGCTCCCGGGCCGACCTGCACGCTCGCCGGCAGCGCGCTGGCGACCGCGGCCAGACGATGCACGCCGGGCTGCACCGGAGGCAGCGGGGTGAACAGTTGTGCGACGCGGGCGAAGTACAGGTAGGGGTCGGCGGTGACGATCAGGTTCCGCCCGGCAAGCTGGTCGCGCACATCGGGCGCGACGATGAGCGCGCTGGCCGCGCAGTCGTGCACCTGTGAGAGGTACTTGCGGTTGGCGAGGAAGGCAAGGTCGCCCTCCCC
>JANJTU010000181.1 GCA_024710965.1 Thauera sp.
CGCCCTGCTGCGCCAGCCGACCGAATACACGCCGCTGTGGCTGATGCGGCAGGCGGGGCGCTACCTGCCCGAGTACTGCGAGACCCGCAAGCGCGCCGGCAGCTTCCTGAACCTGTGCAAGAGCCCGACGATGGCCTGCGAAGTGACGCTGCAGCCGCTCGCGCGCTACGACCTCGACGCCGCGATCCTGTTCTCCGACATCCTCACCGTGCCCGACGCGATGGGGCTCGGCCTCTACTTCGCAGAGGGCGAAGGCCCGCGCTTCGAGCGCCCGCTCAGGGACGAGTGGGAGATCCGCAACCTGTCCGCGCCCGACCCGCACGCCGAACTGCAGTACGTGATGGACGCGGTGAGCGAGATCCGCCGCGCGCTCGACGGCAGCGTGCCGCTGATCGGCTTCTCCGGCAGCCCGTGGACGCTCGCCTGCTACATGGTCGAGGGGGGCTCCTCCGACGACTACCGCAAGGTCAAGACCCTCGCCTACAGCCGCCCCGACCTGATGCACCACATCCTCGAGGTGACCGCGCAGGCGGTGGTGAAGTACCTCAACGCCCAGATCGAGGCCGGCGCGCAGGCGGTGATGGTGTTCGATTCCTGGGGCGGGGTGCTGTCCGAGGCCGCCTACCACGAGTTCTCGCTGCGCTACCTGGAGCAGGTCGTCGCCGGCCTGATCCGCGAGCGCGACGGCCACCGCGTGCCCAGCATCGTGTTCACCAAGGGCGGCGGCCTGTGGCTGGAATCGATCGCCGCCATCGGCAGCGACGCCGTGGGCCTCGACTGGACGATGGACATCGGCCGCGCCCGCCGCCTGGTCGGCGACAGGGTCGCGCTGCAGGGCAACCTCGACCCCAACGTGCTCTTCGCCCCGCCCGAGACGGTGGCGAACGAGACCCGCCGCGTACTCGATGCCTATGGCAACCATGCGGGCCACGTCTTCAATCTCGGCCATGGCATCTCGCAGTTCACGCCGCCCGAGAACGTCAGCGTGCTCGTCGACACCGTGCACGAGTACAGCCGCAGCCTGCGCGCAGAATCCTGACGCGCGCGGCGGTCGCCTTTTCGGGGGCGGCCGCCGGAGTGGTGTCAAGGAGAAAATTGCTGCTTTCGGGCTTGACTTATGCACATCCGGCGGTTCCGCCGGGCACAAGCGCACTGGAATGGGCTGTTATGCAATGAGCTGTATAACTTATTGAAATCAAAAATAAAAAAATAAGCGTAATGTTGGTGCAACCTAAGTAAAAGCCTGAATTCACGCCGCTTTGAGGGCGATTCACCCAGCTTTCCCACAAAGTTATCCACAGCTTTTGTGGACAAGCGTGCCGGCCTTGTCGAGGCAAGCGCTTAGCCGCGGTTTTCTCCATTCGTTCTCATCAGAACGCCGTAAGTCATTGACTCGCAATAATACTTATTGAATCAGCCGCGCCCGAATGCCGATCGTCCGCGTCGCCCTCCCGGTTCCGCTGCCCCAAGTCTTTGATTACGTTGCGGCAGATGCGTCCGACATGGACGTGGGGCGCTGCGTGCAGGTGCCTTTCGGCCGCGGCGAGCGCAATGGCCTGATCGTCGCGCTGGCCGATGCGGCCGAGGTGGATGCGGCGCGCCTCAAGCCGGTGCAGCGGATCCAGCGCGACGTGCCGCCCCTGCCCGCAGACTGGCTGGAGCTGGTTGGCTTCGTCGCGCGCTACTACCACGCGCCGATCGGCGAAGTCGTCGCGCTCGCGTTGCCGCCCGGCCTGCGCCGCGCCGACGGCGTCAGCGCCGAGGACGCCGACCCCGTGCTCGGGCTCGCCCCCGCCGGCCACGAGGCGCTTGCCGGCGGGCGTCGTCCGAGCAAGGCGCGCGCGCTGCTGCAGGCGCTCGCGGCGACGGCGGGGCCGTGGCGGCGCAGCGCGATCCGCGCGCTGCCTGGCGGCGAGGCCGTCGGCGAACTGCTGCGTCGCGGCTGGCTGAGCCCCGCTGCGGACGAGGGCCCGCGTCACCAGGCGGGCGCCGCGCCGGCACTGACCGCCGAGCAGGCGGCGGCGCTCGCGGCGCTGCGCGCCGCCCCGCCCGGTTTTCGCACCTGGCTGCTGCACGGCGTCACCGGCAGTGGCAAGACCGAGGTCTATCTGCGCCTGGCCGAGGATGCGCTCGCCGCCGGTGGCCAGGTGCTGATGCTGGTGCCCGAGATCGCGCTCACGCCGCAGCTCGAGCGCCGCGTCGCGCAACGCTTTGCCGCCGCCAATGTCGTCAGCCTGCATTCGGCGCTCGCCGACGGCGCCCGTTCGCGCGGCTTCGTGCAGGCGCTCACCGGTCAGGCCGACATCGTGCTCGGCACCCGGCTGGCGGTGTTCGCGCCGCTGCCGCGGCTGGGCCTGATCCTGGTCGACGAGGAGCACGACGCCTCCTACAAGCAGCAGGAAGGGGTGCGCTACTCGGCGCGCGACGTCGCCGTGTGGCGGGCCCGCCAGCGCGGCGTGCCGGTGGTGCTCGGCTCGGCCACGCCGTCTCTGGAGAGCTGGTTCCACGC
This sequence comes from Thauera sp., assembly GCA_024710965.1. GTDB lineage: Bacteria > Pseudomonadota > Gammaproteobacteria > Burkholderiales > Rhodocyclaceae > Thauera. The sequence goes on from JANJTU010000181.1 coordinate 2,510, forward strand.
CCGCAGCGAACGCTACGCCGCCCTTGTGCTCGCCAACCGGGCGGTGGCCGCCACGCTGCCGGCGGTGCGCTGCATCGACACCCGCCGCCTGCGCCTCGACGAGGGCCTCAGCCCGGCGCTGCAGGCGGCGATCGCCGCGCGCCTGGCGCGCGGCGAGCAGAGCCTGGTGTTCCTCAATCGCCGCGGCTATGCGCCGGTGCTGTCCTGCCCGGCCTGCGGCTGGGTCAGCCGCTGCCCGCACTGCTCGGCCAACCTCGTCGTCCATCTCGCCGACCGCCGTCTGCGCTGCCACCACTGCGGCTGCGACGGGCCGATTCCGCCCGCCTGCCCGTCCTGCGGCAACCAGGACATCCAGCCCTTCGGCCGCGGCACGCAGCGCATCGAGGCGCGCCTGGCCGAGCTCTTCCCCGCCGCCCGCGTGCTGCGCGTCGACCGCGACGCCGCGCGCACGCGCAGCCAGTGGGAAAGCCTGCTCGCCACCATCGCCGAAGGCGGCGCCGACATCCTCGTCGGCACGCAGATGATGGCCAAGGGCCACGACTTCCCCAACCTGACCCTGGTCGGCGTGATCGGCGCCGACGCCTCGCTGCACGCCGCCGACTTCCGCGCCCCCGAGCGCCTGTTCCAGCAGCTGATGCAGGTCGGCGGTCGCGCCGGGCGCGGCACCCTGGCGGGCGAGGTGCTGATCCAGACCGAGTACCCGGCGCATCCGCTCTACCAGCACCTCGCGCGCCACGACTTCGACGCCTTCGCCCGCATGGCGCTGCAGGAGCGCCGCAGCGCGGGCTTTCCGCCCTTCACCCACCAGGCGATGCTGCGTGCCGACGCGCCCGCGCTCGAGGCAGCCGTCGACTTCCTGCGCCACGCCCGCCGCCTGGCCGAGGAGCGCGCCCCGGAAGGGCTGCGTATCTACGACCCGGTGCCGATGCGCCTGACCCGGCTGGCGCGGCGCGAACGCGCCCAGCTGCTGCTCGAGGCCGACCAGCGCGGCGTGCTGCAGGGCTTCCTCGCCGACTGGGTGGCGCTGCTCTACCGCCAGCGCACCGCGCGCGAGCTGCGCTGGCAGCTCGACGTCGACCCGCTGGACGTCTGAGCCCGCGCGGCGCCGGGCGGGCCCCGGACCGACACGGGCGCCTGCTCGGGCGGCGCGCGCGCAAGCGGACCGCTGCGCCCGCGTCCCAATCCTGCCGCTGCCTGTCGCTTGCAGACAAGTGCCTCGTCGCCACCTGGCTTAACGTGGCGCGACCCAAGTACGAGGAGACAGGACCATGACAACCGAACAACGCTGGGTGCTGACCGTCGCCTGCCCGAGTGCCAGCGGCCAGGTGGCCGCGATCTCGGCCTTTCTCGACCGCCACGGCTGCTACATCAACGAGTTTTCCTGCTTCGACGACGAGCTCGGCGAGCGCTTCTTCGTGCGCTGCGTGTTCCGTCCCGGGCGCGATGCGCATGGCACGGAGCCGGCGCTGCGCGCGGACTTCGCCCCGGTGGCGGCGAACTTTCACATGGACTGGACGATGCACGCGCTGCGCGAGCGGCCGAAGGTCGTCATCATGGTGTCGAAGCTCGACCACTGCCTGCGCGACCTGCTCTACCGCTGGCGCATCGGCGAGCTGCCGATCGACATCGTCGGCGTGGTCTCGAACCACCCCGACCTCGCTCCGCTCGCCGCCGCCGACGGCCTGCCCTTCCACCACCTGCCGATCACCGAGGCCACCAAAGCGCAGCAGGAGGCGCGCCTGATGGAGATCGTCGACGCCTCCGGCGCCGAGCTGGTCGTGCTGGCGCGCTACATGCAGGTGCTGTCGCCGGCGCTGTGCGAGCGCCTCGGCGGCCGGGCGATCAACATCCATCATTCCTTCCTGCCCGGCTTCAAGGGCGCCAGGCCCTATCACCAGGCGCACGCGCGCGGCGTCAAGCTGATCGGCGCCACCGCCCACTACGTCACCACCGACCTCGACGAGGGGCCGATCATCGAGCAGGTCGTCGAGCGCGTAAACCACGCGCACAGCCCCGAGCAGCTGCTGTCGGTGGGGCGCGACATGGAGTGCCAGGCGCTGGCGCGCGCGGTGCGCTACCACGTCGAGCGCCGCGTGTTCCTGAACGGTGCGCGCACCGTCGTGCTGAGCTGATCCCGCCCCGCTGCGGCCCTGGAGCGGCGCCGGCCCCGCTGGACCTTGCGCCGCGAGCGGGCGAGCGTCAGACTCGATCTCCCCGAGAACCAGGGGCGCGGCGGTGGCCATCGCCGCTGCCCGGATGAACCGTGCCATGTCAGACAACACCGCCAGACACTGGGCCGGGCGCGGCGGTGACGCGCCGGTGCGCTTCGGCTTCCTGCTCGTCCCCGACTTCACCCTGATCGGCCTCGGCGCCGCGGTCGACCCGCTGCGCCTGGCCAACATGGTCGCGCGCCGCACGCTCTATGAATGCGTGACGCTGACGATGGACGGTGCGCCGGTGCGATCGAGCGCCGGCGTCTGCGTGCAGCCCGATCTCGCCGCGAGCAAGGCCGTGGGCCTCGACGCGGTCTTCGTCGTCGGCCCCAATCCGCTGCCAGCGGCCGGCACCGAGGCGATCATCCACTGGCTGCGCGGCCTGGCAGGCCGCGGCGTGGCGCTTGGCGGCGTCGACACCGGCAGCTACTTCCTCGCCTGCGCCGGACTGCTGGACGGCTATCGCGCCACCATCCACTGGGAGGACATGGATGCGCTGCTCGACCGCTTCCCGCGCCTGGTGGTGTCGAACAAGCTCTACGAGGTCGATCGCGACCGCGCCTCGTGCAGCGGCGGCATCGCCCCGGTGGAGATGATGATCCACCTCATCGGGCTGGGCAGCGGCGGGCGCAAGGTGGCCTCGGCGGTGGCCGAGCTGCTGGTCTACGAGCGCCGCGGCCCCGACGAGCGGCAGAAGACCTCGCTGCGCGACGTCTCCGCCGCCTCGCACCCGAAGCTGGTGGAGGCGATCAAGCTGATGGAGTGCAACATCGAGGAGCCGCTGTCGATGGAGGAGCTGGCCGCGCACATGCAGTTCTCCGCCCGCCAGCTCGAACGCCTGTTCCGCGACACGCTCGCCTGCACCCCGCGCCAGTATTACCTGCAGATCCGCCTCGAGCGCGCGCGCCAGCTGCTGACCCGCACCAACCGCCCGATCGCCGACATCGTCATGGCCTGCGGCTTCGTCTCCTTCGCCCACTTCTCCCATCGCTACCACGCCGGTTTCGGCATCTCGCCCAGCGCCGAGCGCCGGCGCAGCACCGCCGACGCGCTCAAGGGCGACCCCCACCAGTCCTGAGCCCTTCCCGCTGCCACCACTGCCTTCGTCCGCGCCGTGCCGGTGTGCACGGCCGGCACGGCGGTGCGCGTGCGGGCAGCGGCCGGTGTCGCTTCCTTCCCGCAGCCCCCGCCGCCCCTCCGCCGCCGACGTCGGGTTGACGCAACTGGATGTCGGCGCGTGGACATGCGGCACGGCGGTGCTTGCCTAGCATGTGTTCCACCTTGCCGGCGCGCGCGATGTGGCGGGTGCAGGCGGGCATGACCGACCAATCGGACCCGAACACCAAAGGAGCGACCGAGATGACCAATCTGGCCAGTGGCTTGAACGCGATGAGCGAGATGAAGGACCTGCTGCGCATCGAGAACGGCGAGAAGGTGAAGCACACCTTCTCCGAGCAGGAGTACCACAACCGCCAGGCGAAGCTGCGCGCCTACATGGCGGCGAACGACATCGACGCGGTGCTGTTCACGTCGATGCACAACATCAACTACTACAGCGACTTCCTGTACTGCTCCTTCGGTCGCCCCTACGGCCTGGTGGTGACCCAGGACAAGGTGGTGACGATCAGCGCCAACATCGACGGCGGCCAGCCGTGGCGGCGCACGGTGGGCGACTACAACGTCGTCTACACTGACTGGCGGCGCGACAACTACTTCCGCGCAGTGCAGCAGGAGATCGCCAACCAGGGCCGCGTCGGCGTCGAGTACGACCACATCCCCGTCGAGCGCCTGGAGAAGCTCAAGGCCGCGCTGCCCAACGTCACCCTGACCGACATCGGCGCACCGACGATGCGCATGCGCATGGTGAAGTCCGACGAGGAGATCGCGCTGATCCGGCACGGCGCGCAGGTGTGCGACGTCGGCGGCGCAGCGCTCGCGGCGGCGGTGCACGAGGGCGTGCCCGAGCACGAGGTGGCGCTCGCCTCCACCCAGGCGATGGTGCGCGAGATCGCCCGGCGCTTCCCCGACTCGGAGCTGATGGACACCTGGACCTGGTTCCAGTCGGGCATCAACACCGACGGCGCGCACAACCCGGTGACGACGCGCAAGGTGCGGAAGGGCGACATCCTGTCGCTGAACTGCTTCTCGATGATCTCGGGCTACTACACCGCGCTCGAGCGCACGATGTTCTACGATCATTGTGACGACGCCTCGCTCAAGCTGTGGGAGGTCAACGTCAAGGTGCACGAGGCGGGGCTGCAGCTGGTGAAGCCGGGCGTGCGCTGCTGCGATGTGGCCGCCCAGCTCAACGAGATCTTCGCCGAGCATGGCCTGCTGCAATACCGCACCTTCGGCTACGGCCACTCCTTCGGCGTGCTGTCGCACTACTACGGGCGCGAGGCCGGCCTCGAATTCCGCGAGGACATCGATACCGTGCTCGAGCCCAACATGGTGGTCTCGATCGAGCCGATGATCATGCTCCCCGAGGGCATGCCGGGTGCCGGCGGCTACCGCGAGCACGACATCCTCGTCGTGACGGCAAACGGCGCCGAGAACATCACCGGCTTCCCCTACGGGCCGGCGCACAACATCATCAAGCGCTAAGCGGGCGCTGCTAACGCCGCCGCGGGGGCAAGGTCTGCCGAAGCCTTGTCCCGGCGGCGGGTCGTCTCGTGCGCCGTCGGCAAGGCAGGCGATGCCGGGGGCCGCGCTGCGGGTTAGATTCGCGACGCCCGATACCAAACAGGAGATGAAGAGATGAACAGTGTGCACATTTCCGAGCTGAGCTGGCCTGTCTACGACGCGAAGGTCCGTGACGGCCGGACCCCGGTGCTCATTCCCGTCGGCGCGCTGGAGCAGCACGGTCCGCACATGTCGATGAACCCGGACGTGCTGCTGCCGACCGCCATCTCCGCGCGCGTCGCCGAGCGTATCGGCGCCCTGGTCGCGCCGCCCATCGCCTATGGCTACAAGTCGCAGCAAAAGAGCGGCGGCGGCAACCACATGCCGGGGACGACGAGCCTGGACGGTCTCACCATGACCGCGACCATCAAGGATGTCCTCAAGGAGCTCGCACGCCATGGGGTGCGGAAGACCGTCCTGGTCAATGGCCATTACGAGAACTCCGCATTCATCGTCGAAGGTGTCGATCTCGCCCAGCGCGAGTTGCGCTGGGATGGCATTCGGGATTTTTCCACGGTGGTCCTTTCCTATTGGGACTTCGTCACCCAGCAGGCGATCGACGAGATCTACCAGGGCGACTTCCCGGGCTGGGCGGTGGAGCATGGGGGCGTGCTCGAGACCTCCCTGATGCTGCACCTTCACCCGAACCTGGTCGATATGGAAAAGGTCTGCGACCACGCGCCGGCGCAGTTCCCGCCCTATGACTTCTTCCCGATCAAGCCGGAATGGACGCCCGCGTCGGGCTGCCTGTCCTCGGCGAAGCGGGCGACGGCGCAACACGGCGAAACCTTGCTGAAGGTTTGCGTCGACGGCATCAGCCGCGAGCTGGCGCGAGCCTTCGACTGAGCATTTCAATGCCGGTCCCGCACTGAAGTTGCTTCATTCGGGCGCTCACCGGCGGTGATGCGCCAATGTCGGTGCCCGGGGCATGGACTTGGGAGGGAAGACGACTCGATCAAGCACAAATCATCAGCCGAGTGAGGTTTGCTCCCGGTCGCGGGGGCATTTTTTGCCGGGCCCGTCGCCGTGTTCCCCCATGGCGGCGGGCATCAGGCAGGTCGGCAGGAGGCAGAACCTCCGTCGAACCCAAAAATGAGGAGACAGACATGAATTCCTGGGTGCTCGACTTGTTCGTGCTGCTCAATGCAGTGATGCTGGCGATGGCGTTCGGCACGGCGTGGGTGCGTTCCGCCCGCGACCGCCGTCAGGGCCGGAGGTGAGACCATGGACTACACCATGCTCAACTGGGCGCTGATGATCGTCACCTTCGTGGTCATGATCGGCATCGGGGCGCTGTCCTCGCGCAAGGTCAATGACAGCGACGAGGGCGGTTTCCTGCTTGCCGGGCGTACGCTCGGCCCCTTCGTCGGCGCCAGCACTATCGTCGCCACCGGCTTCAGCGGCTGGGGTTTCATGGGCTCGCCCGGCGTGGCCTACGAGTACGGCGCGATCGAGGTGCTGGGCAACTTCTTCTTCGCCCCAGCGATGATGATCGCGGTGCTGTTCTTTGCCAGCTTCATGCAGAAGCGGGCGGTGGAGATGGGCAGCAACACGATTCCCGAGTACATCGGCCAGATCCACGGCGGGGGCGACGGCGGGCGCCTGCTGCAGGGCGTGGCGGCCTTCATCACCATCGTGCTGCTGATGGTCTTCCTCGTCAGCCAGATCAAGGCGGTCGGCATGCTGGGCGCGTCGTGGCTGGGCATCGACATGACCACCAGCGCCTGGCTGATGATCTCGATCATCATCATCTACACGATGTGGGGCGGGCTGGCGGCGGTGGCCTGGACCGACACCGTGATGGTGTGCGGCATGGTCGCCGCGGCGGTGGTCATCACCGGGCAGATGTTCTCCAGCGTCGATCTCGGCGAATGGGCGGGCAAGCTCAACGCCATCGAGCCCTCGCTGCTCAACCCCGAAACCGCGGTGCCCTACGGCGAGAGCAAGGGCTCGGTGTTCTACGTGCTGCCCTATGCCTTCCTGTTCGCGGCGGTCCTGCCTTACATGGCGGTGCGCTTCCTCGCCTTCCGCTCGGACGTGAAGATGCACACGGTGGGGATCTACGTGGCGGTGATGGGCGGACTGCTGAGCCTGATCCCGATCGTCGGGCTGTACATGCGCGCCTTCGGACCCGCGCTGGCCGAGGCGGACCAGGCCATGCCGACCTATCTGCAGACCTTCATGCATCCGGCGCTGCAGGGCTTGATCACGCTGTTCATCATCTTCGCGATGAAGTCGACCGCCAACTCGATGCTGCACACGGTGGCGTCGGCCACCTCGCACGACCTGCGCCTGGCCCTGTTCAAGGACGCGCAGCACGACTCGCCGCGCGCCCTGGCGGTCAACCGTGTCGCGGTGGTGGGGCTCGGCCTGCTGGGCCTGCTGCTGATGATGTACGCCCCGCCCTTCATGCTGTCCTGGCTGGGCATCCTCGGCTCGGGCACGCTGCTCGCGGCGATGATCGGGCCGGTGTTCATCTCGACCTTCTGGCAGGGCAACGTCGCGGGCGCGCTGACCGCGATGCTGGTCGGCTTCTGCACCAGTGCCGGGCTGCTGACGCTGACCGACCTCGGCTGGGTCGAAGGGCCGCTGATCGGTTGCCTGGCTTCGTCCGCCTGCTACGTCGGCGTGTCCTTGATGACGAGGCGGCCGGTGCACGACCAGGCTGCGGTCCGGCGCGCCTGAAGCCGGGCGTGAGCGCAACTGAGCTGAGACGCGCCCCGATGCGCTAAGCGCCCACCGTCTTGATCCCGGCCCTGCCTGCGCCGCTCGCTGGCGCAGACAGGGCCGTTCTGCGTCCACGGCCGGGGTCGATGTCGATCGTCCTGATGTGCGGGCAGAGGAGGCATGTCGATAACGGGAAAGGATCTGGCGATATCAGGATACTCACCCATCCCCGCCATTTTCATACTGCACTTGACGACATTCTTGTGATCGATCAATAAGTGCAGTTAATTGACCGCAAGGATGTCGTCAGACACGCAGAAGTTCTGGGTCGAAGGAGGAGCAGGGCGCTTGCGGCGAAGTGTGCGTCTCCGGACTGGAGGCAGGCCACCAATGTCGCGCGGGCGCCGGCAGCGCGCCGATGTGCATGACGCGGAAAATTAAATGATCGAGAGGTGGACGAAAGTGACAAACAGAAAGTTGGAGCACAGCAGGCCATTGAGTGACGGAACGTCATTCGAGCCTGTGACCATTCCACGATTCACGGGACGTGATCTGCCGCATGTCAGCAGGTTGTTGATTCGATTCATCCCGCCGCTGGCCGTCATCCTGCTCATCGTGACCGTGCTGGTGAAGCCCGACGGGGTCGCGTCGATCATTTCCGAGTTGCGCACCTTCGTCACGGGGGGTTTCACCTGGCTGTTCGTGTTGTATTCGCTCTTTGCCGTGGCGGTGTGCGCCTGGCTGATCTTCAGCAAGGTCGGCAGCCGGGTCCGCCTGGGTGGCCCCAATGCCAAGCCGGAATACAGCAACTTCGCCTGGTATTCGATGCTGTTCGCCTGTGGCCAGGGGATCGGTCTGATCTTCTGGTCGGTGGCGCAGCCGATCATGCTGCGCGACGAAAGCCCGGTCGTGCAGACCCTGGGCACCAATGTCGCGGGCAACGGCCTTGTCTGGGCCTACTTCCACTGGGGATTCACGGCCTGGGCCATGTATTGTGTCGTGGCCGTGTGCCTGGCCTACTCGCACCATAACCTCGGGAAGACCCTCACTTTCCGCGAAGCCACCGTCGACCTGTTGCCGAAATGGGCCAGAGGGGGGGCCGGTGTGGTCATCGAGTTGCTCGCAATCATGGCCACCATTCTCGGCTTGGCCACGTCCTTCGGGTTTGCGGCAATGCAATTCACCTCGGGACTCACCTCCTTCACCGGGCTGACTCCGGGTCCCAGCCTCTGGCTGGTGGTCATTCTTGGCTTCGGCACGGTCGCGGCAATCTCGGCCTTCTACGGCATCAACAAGGGGATGCGCCTGCTCAGCGAGACGAACTCGATCCTGAGCATCGTGCTGGTGGTGGCTGTCTTCGTGTTCGGCCCGACGGTGTTCATCATCTCCAACATGACCGAGAGCTTTGGCGCCTATGCGATGAACTTCGTCGCGATGAGCTTCTGGACGGACGCGCCAAGCACTGCCAAGGCATTGACGTCCTGGAAGGACAGCTGGAATGGCTGGTGGACGGTGTTCATCTGGTGCTGGGTGATCGCGTTCTCGCCTTTCGTGGCGGGCTTCATCGCCCGCATCTCGCGCGGTCGCACGCTGCGCGAGTTCGTGATCGGCGTGACCGTCGTCCCTTCGCTGATCGTCATGGTATGGATCGCGGTGATCGGTTCGGCTGCGATCTACTACGACGATCTGACTGCGCGCGGGATCTCGGCCGCAATCGGCAAGGACGTCTCCAGCGGACTGTTCGTGATGCTGGAGTCGATGCCGGTCGTCGGTAGCCTGCTGATGATTGTGGCGACGGTGCTGGTCGCGACTTACTACGTGACCTCGCTCGATGCGGGTACCTATGCGCTTGCCGATTTCGTCTCGGCGCCGAAGCAGGCGGGCCCGTGGTTCCGTGTCATCCTCGTCTTCAGCATCGCATCGGTGACCACCGTGCTGCTGACCCTGGGTGGCAGTGCCGTCGTCGATACGGTCCAGACCGGCACCATCATTGGCGGCTTCCCCTTCTCCATCGTGATCCTGCTGATGGTCGTGAATACGATCAGGCGGCTCCTGACGCGTGACAGCGCGACCAGGCAACTGGAAAAGATGGTGAACGACCCGGATCCGAACGTGAAGCTGAACGTCGACGATCAGGGTGACGTTCACACGGTGACCGATGGCGAGCTGGTTCCCCTCTCGGTAGCGGGGGCGATGAGCAGGGAAAGGCTTGACCTGCCGAAGCCCGCGTCTTCGGTGGCGCCCGCCGTCGCGACCTGAGCTTCGGGCGGAGTCCGGCCTGGCAGGCATGTCATGTGTCTGCCGGGCCGGCTTGTCTTTACTGGCCTGTTCACCTCGTTCGTCATGGCGATGAGTCGCCGCCATCCTCATTCTGATGTCGTCGTCCGCGCCCGCCCGCCTGCGCTTCAGGCGCAGATCGGCTGGCCCAGCATCAACACCTTCATCGCCGCGACCTCGCCGCGCCAGGTCTGCAATGCCACGCTCGGGTGGCTGGCCGACGGTGCGCCCGGCTCCTCCTGGCCGCTCGCCGCCGGCATCCTCGTGGCCGCGTCGCACTTTCCATCTCCTTTTCAGCACCCAGGCACCTCGCCCGAATCGCGGCCTGCACCCGAACTTCGGTGGCTACCTCCGACAGCGGCGCGGCCGGCCCGGTCCTGACGCTCGTCCGCGCGCAGCAGCGCCACAGCGATGGTCGCGGCGCAGATGGCGACTTTGGCATGAAGCGCGTCGCCTGCTGACAGATCCGCACAGCCAACTGCGCGAAGAATTTCCCTGCCCGACAGCGCACCCGTATTCGCGTGCCGAGATTGCCCGCGAGCGGTCCAAATGACTACAAAAGGAGAGAACTCGATGAGCGCCAGTGAAAGCATTGCTCTAGAGCCAGGTGTAGACAACAAGCAATTCTGGGGGCTGGATTTCCATAATCCGGTCTTTCCGGTTACCGCCAGCCTGATCGTGCTGTTCATCATCTACGCGCTGGTGGATCCGGCGCGAGCCAGTGCGCAGATGGTTGCCGCACGCACGTGGTCGATCGACCATTTCGACTGGCTGTTCATGTTTGCCGGCAACGCCTTTGTCGTCTTCAGTATCGCGCTGATCCTGCTGCCGGTCGGCAAGGTCCGGCTCGGCGGAGCAAGCGCACGCCCGGAGTATTCGACGATGTCCTGGTTCGCGATGCTGTTCGCGGCCGGCATGGGCATTGGATTGATGTTCTGGAGCGTCGCGGAACCGGTCGCCTACTACACCGATTGGTACGGTACCCCGCTGAACGCCCCTGCGAGGACGCCGGAAGGCGCGAGCGCGGCAATGGGTGCCACGATGTTCCACTGGGGGCTGCATCCGTGGGCGATCTACGGTGTGGTGGCCGTTTCAATGGGCTTCTTCACCTATAACCTGGGCCTGCCCCTGTCGCTGCGCGCTGCCTTCTTCCCCCTGCTCGGCAAGGGCGTGCGCGGCTGGGTGGGCCACGTTGTCGACATCACCGCCGTACTGGCGACGATGTTCGGTCTCGCGACCTCGCTCGGCCTCGGCGCGACGCAGGCGGCCAGCGGGGTTCACTTCCTCACCGGCATCGACAACACGCTCGGCCTCCAGCTCGCGATCATCGTCGTCGTCACCGGCCTTACGCTGTTCTCCGTCTGGCGGGGCATCGACGGCGGGGTCAAGCTCGTCAGCAATGTCAACATGGTGCTCGCGACCGCGTTGATGGTGTTTGTCGCATTTGCCGGAGGCATCGTCGCCTTCTTGAAGGGACTGGGCACGACCACGAGCGCCTATGCCGAGCATTTGCTGCCGTTGTCGAACTGGATCGCGCGTGACGACCAGTCGTGGCTCCACGGCTGGACGGTGTTTTACTGGGCCTGGTGGATCTCGTGGTCGCCCTTCGTCGGCATCTTCATCGCACGCATTTCGAAGGGACGTACGGTGCGCGAGCTGCTGACCGCGGTGCTGATCGTACCGACGCTGGTGACCATTGGCTGGATGACCGCCTTCGGCGGCAATGCGCTGGCCCAGTCGGCCGGTGGCGTCGGCGAACTCGCCAATGGAATCGGTGACGTGTCGGTGGCCATGTTCCAGATGCTCCAGAACATGCCGATGAGCTCGGTCACCTCGGCACTGGCAATCGTGCTCGTGCTGGTCTTCTTCATCACCTCGGCCGACTCCGGCGCACTGGTGATCGACTGCATCACGGCGGGCGGCAAGGTCGATGCACCACGCTGTCAGAAGGTGTTGTGGGCTTCTCTGGTCGGCACCATCGCGGCAATCCTGCTTTCGGCCGGCGGAAAGGATGCCCTCGACGCCTTGCAAGCCGGTGCCGTGACCACCGGCCTGCCCTTCACCGTGGTCTTGCTCGTGATGATGATCGGGCTTTACAAGGCGCTGCATCGATCGCACTACGCGTGACCGGCGTGAGGCCGCCGGCAGGGCGGCCTCAATGCTCATTCCGAACGCGGGCGCGTCACCCCGCAGCCCGACCCGTCCCGGCCTCCGGTCCGCGACGGGTTTTTCTCCGTCTGCGACCCGCCCCAGACAGGGCGCGGGCGAATGGCGCAAGCGCTGTCGGCGCTCCCCCCGCGGGCGGTTGCGGCGATGACGCATTTTGGCTCGTCCCTGTCGCTTCCCGTGCGATAGGGGCTGCGGCCATGAAGCTATTCTCCACCTCACCAATCAGCGCTTGGCGAGGAGACGAGGATGAATCCGAAGGAAGTTCACGACAGCGCCGTCATCATCGACGGCCTGATCATTGCGAAGTGGAACCGGGCGCTGTTCGAGGACATGCGCCGTGGCGGCTTGACCGCGGCGAACTGCACGGTGTCGGTGTGGGAAGGCTTTCAGGCCACCATCGACAACATCGCCATGGTCAACCGCCTGATGACGGAGAACGCCGACCTGGTGATGCCGGTGCGCACGACCGCCGACATCGCCGCGGCCAAGGCCGCCGGCAAGACCGGCATCATCCTCGGCTTCCAGAACGCCCACGCCTTCGAGGACAAACTCGGCTACGTCGAGATCTTCAAGAAGCTCGGCGTCGGCATCGTGCAGATGTGCTACAACACGCAGAACCTCGTCGGCACCGGCTGCTACGAGCGCGACGGCGGGCTGTCGGGCTTCGGACGCGAGGTGGTCGCCGAGATGAACCGCGTCGGCATCATGTGCGACCTCTCGCACGTCGGCGCCAAGACCTCCGAGGAGGTCATCCTCGAATCGAAGAAGCCGGTCTGCTATTCCCACTGCCTGCCCTCCGGCCTCAAGGAACACCCGCGCAACAAGTCCGACGCCGAGCTCAAGTTCATCGCCGACCACGGCGGCTTCGTCGGCGTGACGATGTTCGCCCCCTTCCTCAAGAAGGGCATCGACTCGACCATCGACGACTACGCCGAGGCCATCGAGTACGTCATGAACATCGTCGGCGAAGATGCGATCGGCATCGGAACCGACTTCACCCAGGGCCACGACAAGGACTTCTTCGAGTGGCTCACGCACGACAAGGGCTACGCCCGCCGGCTGACCAACTTCGGCAAGATCGTCAATCCGCTCGGCATCCGCACCGTCGGTGAATTCCCCAACCTGACCGAAACGCTGCTGGGGCGCGGCATGCCCGAGCGTGTCGTGCGCAAGGTCATGGGCGAGAACTGGGTGCGCGTGCTGCGCGAGGTGTGGGGCGAGTGACGCCCGACACGCGCCTGCCGCCGCTTCTGGCACCGCTTCTGGCACCGCTTCTGGCACCACTCCTGCCCCGACAACATCCTGGAGTTCAATGAAAATGAAGACCGCCCCCCACTTGCCGATCGAAGTCGATTCCGAGACCGGCGTCTGGACCACCGACGCGCTGCCCATGCTGTATGTGCCGCGCCACTTCTTCATCAACAACCACAAGGCGATCGAAGAGGCGCTCGGGGCCGAGCGCTACGCCGAGATCCTCTACCAGGCCGGCTACAAGTCGGCCTGGCACTGGTGTGAGAAGGAGGCCGCGCTGCACGGGCTTTCCGGCGTGGCCGTGTTCGAGCACTACATGAAGCGGCTGTCGCAGCGTGGCTGGGGGCTGTTCTCGATCGAGGCGATCGATCTCGAGGCCGGCACCTGCCGCGTGCGCCTCGACCATTCGGCCTTCGTGTACGAGTACGGCAAGGTCGGGCGCAAGCTCGAATACATGTTCACCGGCTGGTTCGCCGGCGCGATGGACCAGATCCTGGCCGCGGCCGGCAGCCCGCTGCGCACGCTGGCCGAACAGACGCAGAGCGCCGCCGAGGAAGGCTGCGACCACGGCGTGTTCGTCACCCGCCCGCGCTGAAGGAGTA
>JANJTU010000204.1 GCA_024710965.1 Thauera sp.
ACCCACTTGAAGGTCTCCTCCATGCCGATGCCGGCGATGCGCGAGGTGATCATCAGCGAGATCGCCATCGGCGGCGTGAACTGACCGATGGCGAGGTTGATCGTCATCATCACGCCGAACCACACCAGGTCCCAGCCCATCGCGATCGCGATCGGCACCAGCAGTGGCAGCAGGATCAGGAAGATCGAGATCGCGTCGAGGAACATCCCCGCGGCGAGCAGCAGCAGGTTGATCGACAGCAGCATCAGCCACTCGCTCGAGTGCAGCCCGACCAGCGCCCTGGCCGCGACGTCGAAGATGCCGAGCGTGTTGCCTGCCCAGGCGAACACCGAGGCGATGCCGATGATCATCAGCACCACCGCCGACAGCTCGCCGGCCTCGACCAGCACGCGGAACAAGCCCCGGAAGCTGATGCTGCGGTACACCACCATGCCGACGAAGATGCCGTAGGCCACCGCCACCACCGCCGCCTCGGTGGGCGTGAAGATGCCGGTGCGCAGGCCACCGAGGATGATCACCGGCGCCAGCAGGCCCCAGATCGCGTCGATGAAGCTCCTGCCCAGCGGCGGGCGTTCGGCCTTGTAGTCGCGCCCGAACCCGTACTTGCGACTGATGATGATCGCCGGCACCAGCAGGCACAGCGCGGCGATCATGCCCGGGAACAGGCCGGCGGCGAACAGCGCCGGCACGGTCGCTGCAGGGACCATCACGCTATAGACGATGAAGGCCACCGAGGGCGGAATGACGATCGCGGTCGAGCCCGAGGCGGCGATCAGGCCGGCCGAGAAGCCCTTCGGATAGCCGCGCGCGATCATCGACGGCAGCATCACCGCCGCCACCGCGGCGGCGTCCGCCGGGCCGGAGCCGGAGATGCCGCCGAGCAGCATCGACACCAGCACCGCCACCACGGCCAGCGAGCCGGTCCATTCGCCGACCATCGCGGTGACGAAGCGCACCAGGCGGATCGCCACGCCGGAGCGCTCGAAGATCATGCCGGCGAGGATGAACATCGGGATCGCCAGCAGCGGGTACTTGGCGATGCCGGCGTAGATGTTGGTCGGCACCGCGAGCTGGTCGAAGCCGGCGAGCGCGAGCACGGCGATGCTGGCGACGCCGAGCCCGGTCGCCAGTGGCAGGCCGGCCACCAGCGCAAGCAGGAAGAGGCCGATCAGGGTCGCGCCGATCATGCGCGCCTCCGCCGCCGGCTCACGACCAGGCGCAGCACCAGCGCCAGCGACAGCGCCGGCATCCACACCGTGTACCACCACTGCGGCACGCCGAGCGCGGGCGAGGTCTCCTCGAAGCGGTACTGGTCCCAGGTCAGGCGCGCGGCGTAGAAGGCGATGAAGGCGAACAGGCCGGCGGTGACGGCGAAGGACAGCCACTCGGCGGCGCGCTGCCAGGGCCGCGGCAGGCGGTCGACGAAGAAGCCGACGCGGATGTGGCGGTCGAAGGCGAAGGCGGCCGAGGAGCCGAGGAAGGAGAGCACGATCAGCAGCGCGATCGAGAACTCCTCGGTCGCGGCGAAGGACTGCGAGGTGAAGTAGCGCGCCAGCACGTTGCCGAAGGTGATCAGCACGATCAGGCCCATGACGATGCCGGACAGGACTTGCTCGATCGTGTAGGGCGGCGGGGCGGCGGCTTCTTCGGCGCCGGGCGGCAGTTCGATGTTCATCGGCGGGATCTTCGCCTCACGCACAATAAAAACGACGCCGGGCAGGCCGCTCGCGGCACTGCCCGGCAGGGGCTGAGACCAGGCGACGATCAGCGCTTGGCGACGTCTTCCTCGGCCTGCTTCACGAGCTCGGCGCCGACCTTCTCCGCCCACTCCTTGTACACGCCGGCGGTGGCCGTGCGGAAGGCGTCGCGCTCGGCGTCGGTCAGGCGCACGACATTGACGCCGTTGGCCTCGATCTCCTTCAGCAGCGCGTCGTCGCCGGCGGCGATGCCGGCACGGGCGCGGGCGATCTCCTCCTTCGCCGCCTGCTGCGCGGCCTCGGAGACGGCCTTGCGGTCGGCTTCGGACCAGCTGTTCCAGACCTTCTTGTTGACGACGAAGATCAGCGGGTCGGCGACGTAGCCCCACAGCGTCAGGTTCTTCTGGCCGACGGTGTGCAGCTTGGCGGCGTTGAACACGGCGAGCGGGTTCTCCTGGCCGTCGACCGCGCCGGTGGCCATCGCCGGCTGGGCGTCGGCCCAGCTCATCTGCGTCGGGTTGGCGCCGAGCGCGCTGAAGGTGGCGAGGAAGAGCGGCGAGCCGACCACGCGCATCTTCATGCCCTTCAGGTCGTCCGGCGTGCGGATCGGTTTCTTCGAGTTGGAAACCTCGCGGAAGCCGTTCTCGCCCCAGGCGAGCGGCACCACGTCGCGCTCGGCGAGGGTATCGAACATCTTCTTGCCGACGCGGCCCTGGGTGAGGGCGTCGATCGCCTTGTGGTCGGGCATCAGGAAGGGCAGCGCGAACAGGTTCAGCTCCTTCACCTGCGGCGACCAGTTGATCGTCGAGCCCACCGCGAGGTCGATGATGCCCTGGCGCAGCGCGGTGAATTCCTTGGTCTGGTCGCCCGACACCAGCGACGTGCCCGGATAGACCTTGATCTTGATCCGGCCCTCGGTCTTCTCGGCGACGAGGTCGGCCCAGCGCTTGGCGCCCCAGCCCCAGGGGAAGGCCTCGCCGAGCACGGTGGAGAGCTTGTATTCGTCCTTGTACTGCTGCGCCGCGGCGGGCAGCGACAGGCTCAGCGCGGCGGTGGCGAACAGGCCGGCGATAAGGGCTGCAAAGCGGGGGGCCGCAAAGCGGGGGGCGGTGAAACGGCGTTGGTGCATGAGGCGTCTCCCTTCGGCATTGTTGTCATCGACACGCGCGGCGCCAGCTTGCCGTGCGCGGAAGGGGGATTCTACAAACTGCGGCGGCAATGACCAATGGAAAACGCGCGGAGCTGGCCACGCGCGCCGGCCCCCGGGCGCGGAGCTCAGCCCACGGCCGCGCGCAGGAAGCGCACGAGCGCGTCGACGTGGCGCTCGAGCTCGGCGAAGGACTCGTGGTCGCCCGCCAGCACCAGCAGTTCGGCTGCGGTGTCGCCGCGCGCGGCGAAGATCGCGCGCGCCTCGGCGAGCGGCACCACGGCGTCGTCGGCGCCATGCACCAGCAGCACCGGGCAGCCGATGCGCGCGATCGTGGCGAGCGGGGCGATGTCGTCGAAGCGGTGGCCGATGGTGGTCTGCACGTAAGCGAGGATGTAGCGCCCGAGCGGGCGCTCGGGGATGCGCTTGGCCGCCAGCCAGCGCCGCATCATCGCCGCCGGGTGGGCAAAGGCGGCGACGCTGACCACCGCCGCCACCTGCGGGCGGCGCGCGGCGGCCAGCAGCACCGCGCCGGCGCCGACCGAATGGCCGAGCAGCGCGATGCGCGCGCCGTCGATGCCGGGCCGCGCCTGCAGCCAGGCGAAAGCGTGCTCGGCGTCTTCGGCGAAACGCGGCAGCGAGGCGAAGCTGTCGGCGTCGCTGGCGCCATGGCAGCGCGCGTCGATGAAGAGCGTGGCGAAGCCGGCCGCATGCAGCGGGCGCGCCAGCGGCAGCATCAGCGCGGCGTTGCCGCCCCAGCCGTGGAGCACGATCACCGCCGGCTGCGCGCCACCCGCGTCGGGCCCGGCAGCGCCCGCCGCCGGAATCAGCCAGCCGTGCAGGCGCTTGCCGTTGGCGGTCGGGACGCGGACGGTCTCGAAGGCGAGGCCGACGCTCGCCGGCGTGGCGTGGTGCGGCACGCGCGGCGCGGCGAGGCCGGCGCGGATCGCCTTGTGCAGCAGCGCGCGCGCCGTCGCCAGCGCCGCCACGCCGGTCGCGAACACGGCCAGCGCCTGGGCGATCATGCGCCACCCTCCCCGGCGCCGGCCACGCAAGCGGCGCGGACGGGCCGCCCTGCCTCCTCACGGCGGCGGCGGGCGGGGAGCACGGCCGTGCGGCGGGCGACGTCGGGAAGGCGGGACATGGCGGAGACGTGGTCGCGGCGGGCGGGGCTTAGTCGCGCAGCACCCAGCGCAGGCCGCCCAGCTCGCGCTCGAACAGGCGCCAGCCCCGCTCGCTGCCGCACAGGCCGTAGCGGAACGGGATCTCGTCGCGCCCCGGCGTGAGGAAGCGCAGGTCGACGAAGTTCGCGCACCACTGCCCGCCCGGGCCGTTCTCGGCGTGGTCGAGCACCGGGAACATCGCGAACCAGCGGTAGAAGGCGAAATCCTCCGCGTTCCACACCGCCTGCGCCAGCGCGCGCGTGCCGCCGGCGCCGAAGCGCTCGCGCACCTCCCACTTCGCCATCGACAGCGGCAGGTAGGGCGCGGAGAGGCGGCGGATGAAGTGGTCGCCCGCCGCGGCCAGCAGCGGCTCGCGGCGGCGGGTGTTGAGGTGGGCGTAGTGGTAGCGCTCGCCGTCGAACACGATCGCCGTCCAGTTGAAGGGCGAGGCCGGGCGCGGCGCGGCGTCGATCGCCACGGCCTCGATGCCGTGCGCGGCGGCATAGGCGCGCGCCGCCGCGATCGCCTCCGCCCGTCCCACCGCCTGCACCCCCACCCAGCCCGCCAGCAACATCAGCGCCGCCGCGGCCGGCACGCGGCTGCGGCGCCAGAGCGCGCTCGCGCCGAGGCCGGCGACGATGATGCCGGTGAACACGAGGTCGATGATGAAGGTGGTGCCGAGGCCGAAACGGCGGTCGGACAGCGGCGCCAGGATCATGGTGCCGAACTGGGTGATCAGGTCGCCGACGATGTGGGCGAGGATCGCGGCGCAGGCCACGCCGTAGAACGCCCGCCAGTCTGCGCCCGGCCGCCCGCCGCGGCGCCAGAAGCGCGCCAGCAGCCAGGCGATCAGCAGCCCCCACAGCGGCAACAGCAGCAGCGAGTGGGTGACGCCGCGGTGGCCGCGCAGGTAGGTGAGCTCCGACACCCAGCCGAGGATGAAGTCGAAGTCGGGGAAGGTCGCGGCCACGGCGCCGGCCACCACCATCTGCCACACCGGCGGCAGCGCAGCGGCCGGCGCACCGCGCGACGCGGCTTCTGCCGGCGGCGATGCCCGCCGGCGCGCGAGCAGGCGGCCGACGAGGGCGCCGGAGAGGGCGTGGGTCAGCGTATCCACGCAAGGCCTCGCGCCCGGGAATCGCCCCGCACCCGCCCGCGCCGCGAGGCCTGGCGCCCGCTAGCTGCCACTGCCGCTGCCGCAGGCGGTGTCGGGGTCGCAATCGGCCGCGCGGGCCGGCTGACAGGCGCGGCGCGCGCGCGCTCACACCAGAGAGCCCCTGCGTCCAGGGGGCGTTGCACGGTCATGGCTGTTCCTCGCTTCCATCCATCGCTGGCACCGGCCACAGCGCATCGAGCCGCGGCAGCAGGGCGGCCCAGTCGGGCGCCGTGCCGCTGTCGATCACCAGCGTCCGGGCCAGCTCCGTGGATTCGAGCGCCTCGCGCGCGACAAGTTGCGCCTCGAGCACGGCGAGGTCGGCTTCGGAGGCGTCGCCGCCGGCCGCGGCGCGCTGCTGCACGCGCGCGCGCAGCAGCGCCGGCGGCGCCTCGAAGGCGAGGATCGCGAACGGCAGCCCGAGCTCGGCCGCGAGGGCGCGAAAGGCGTCGCGCTGCGCCCGCTGCAGGAAGGTGGCATCGACCAGCACCGGATAGCCGGCTGCGGTCACCACCCGGGTCAGGTCCGCGAGGCGGGCGTAGGTGCGCGCCGTCGCCGCCGGCGTGTACAGCCCGGCGTTCGGCGCCGAGCCGCTCGCCGCTTCCGGCGCGAGGCCGAACAGGCGCTTGCGCTCGACGTCCGCGCGCAGCCGGACGAGGCCGCGCCGCTCGAGCAGCGGCTGTGACTGGCTGGTCTTGCCCGCGCCCGAGACACCGCAGGTGATCAGCAGCGCCGGTGTGCCGGGCCGGGTGCTCGCGAGCGCGAGCCCGACGTAGCGCCGACACTCGGCCAGGCTGTCGACGCGCGCCGCCGCGTCGAGCTGGGCGGCGCGGATCGCCGCCACCTTGGCCCGCACCATGGCGCGGTAGCACAGGTAGTAGCGCAGCACGCGCAGGCCCTCGTAGTCGCCGCTGCGCTCGAGCCAGGCGTTGAGGAAGCGCGCGCCGAGCCCGGCGCGCCCACGCGCCTGCAGGTCCATGACGAGGAAGGCGACGTCGGCGATGACGTCGGTCCAGCGCAGCGCCGCGCTGAACTCGATGCCGTCGAACAGGCGCGGCGCGCCGTCGAGCAGCACCAGGTTGCCGAGGTGCAGGTCGCCGTGGCATTCGCGCACCCGGCCGGCGGCGAGGCGGGCGTCGAACAGCGGCTGCAGCGCGGCGAACTGGGCTTCGGCCCACGCTTCCACCGCCGTCAGCGGGGCGCACAGCGCCGCATCGTCGAGGCGCGCGCGAATCTGGGCAAAGTTCTCGCGCACCGGCGCATGCACCGCGTCGGCGTCGCCGAAGCCTTCGCCCGGCCGCGCCGGCGCCGCCGCGGCGTGGAAGTCCGCGACGTGGCGGGCGAGGCGGTCGAACAGCGCGGGTGCGAGCCGGCCTTCATCGAGCAGGGTGGAGAACAGCGCCGCCTGGTCGAAGCGGCGCATGCGCACGAGGTAGTCGATGGCGACCCCGTCGGCGTCCAGGCGCGGCGCCTGGGTGCTGCCGCCCACGGCCACCACCGCTTCGTAGAGTTCGGGCGCGGTGCGCCGGTTGAGGCGCAGTTCGGCCTCGCAGGCGGCGCGCCGCTTGTCCACCGTGCTGAAGTCGAGAAAGCCCAGATCGAGCGGCTTCTTCAGCTTCCAGGCGTGGCGGCCGGCGAGCAGCACCCAGGAGATGTGGGTCTCGATCAGCTCGACGCCGCCCGCCGACCCCGGCAGCACGCCGGGGCGCATCAGGCTTCTCACCAGTTCATCGCTGCATTCCATGCGCGCCGCCCTCCGGGCTCACCGGCGCCATGGTAGCGCCCGCAGGGGCGTCGCCGCGGTCCGGTGGCGACTGCCGGCGCGGCGGCGGACGCCCGGCTCTCCCGCACCGCACTCGCCGGCGCGCACGACGCTCGGCCGCGAGCCCTCAGCAGCGCCCTTTCTTCGCCTGCCCCGGCGGGCAGAAACCGCTCTCGCGGTAGTGATCATGGCTGCGCTCGCGATAGTGGTGATGCTCTTCGTAGCGCACGGTTTCGCGCTGGCGCGTGCGCTCGCGGCCCTGATCGCTGCCGACCGCCGCGCCCACGCCGCCGCCCACGGCGCCACCGATGATGGCACCGTCACGCCCGCCGACGGCCTCACCGATCGCGGCCCCGGCCGCGCCGCCGATCGCACCACCGAGCACGGTGGATCCGCCCGCATGCGCGGCGCCGGCAAGCAGTACGGAGAAAACGGCGGGAACCAGCATCTTCAGCTTCATCATCATGCTCCAGGATTTGTCGGCGCCGATCTTACGTGGGGCGTGCATTTCCACGCCGTGAGCAACTGTCAGCAAATGTTGCCCCGACGCCGCCCGCCGCGTACCGCCTGCCAGGCGCCCCCGCGCAGCCGGCGAGGCGCACGCGGCTTCCGCGCGCGCCCTGCACGACCTCGATGGCGACGTCGATCTGCTGCTTCATCTCCTCGACGTGCGAGATCACGCCGACGGTGCGGCCGCGCTGCTGCAGGTCGATGAGCGCCTTCATCGCCATGTCGAGCGATTCGGGGTCGAGGCTGCCGAAGCCCTCGTCGATGAACAGCGTGTCGAGCTGCACGCCGCCGGCGTAGGCCTGGACGACGTCGGAGAGGCCGAGCGCGAGCGCCAGCGAGGCCAAGAAGCCTTCGCCGCCGGACAGGGTGCTGGCGGCGCGGGCGCGGCCGGTGTAGTCGTCGAACACTTCGAGGTCGAGCCCGGCCGCACGGCGTGCGTCGGCGACGTCCTCGCGGCGCTGCAGCAGGTAGCGGCCGCGGCTCATCGCCTTCAGCCGCAGCGAGGCGGCGCACAGCACGTCGTCGAGCAGTGCGGCGAGGACGTAGCGCTGGAAGGTGAGGTTGCGCGCGTTGTCGCCGTTGGCGACGGCGGCGAGGTGGCCGACGCTGCGGTACTCGGCCTCGACCGCGCCGGTTTCGCGCCCGATGTCGTCGAGCAGGGCCAGCGTGTGCGCGAGCTTGCGCTGTTCGTCGCGGTTCTGTGCGATGCGCCCGAGCACCGCCTCGACCTGCGCCCGGCAGGCGGCGGCATGCGCATCGAGGGCGGCGAGGTCGGGGCGGAGGTGGCCGGCGACGGCCTGCGCGGCGCGGCCGGCGCGGTCGCGGGCGGCGGCGAGCTGGTCGTCGGCATCACGGATCGCGCGGCCGAGCGCCTCCATGCGCTCGGCCGGCAGCACCGCGGCGCGCCAGGCGGCCTCGGCCGCGGCCGGTGCGGCGTCCGCGCCGTGTCGCACACCGAAGCCGGCGACGGCCAGCGCGGCGGCGAACTGCTCGCCGGCGTCGTGCACGCGCGCGGCCGCCGCCTGCAGCGCTTCGGCGAGCGTATCGTGCTGCGCGCGCAGCGCCGCGGCGCGGCTGGCGGCGGCATGGCGGGCGGCACGAGCCTGCTCGAGCGCGGCTTCGAGGTGCTGGCGCGCGC
>JANJTU010000225.1 GCA_024710965.1 Thauera sp.
GTGTTCCGCCACGAGGCCTTCGTCTTCGGCACGCGGGTCGATGTCGCCGTCTACGGCGCGGACCAGGCCGCCGCCGATGCCGCCGCCGGCGCGGTGCTGCGCGAATTCGACCGCCTGCACCGCGCCTACCACGCCTGGGAGCCGTCCGAGCTGACCGCGCTCAACGCCGCGATCGCGCGCGGCGAGCCGGCCACCGTGTCCGACGAACTGGCGGCGATGCTCAAGGACGCGCAGCGCATCGCCGCCATCGGCGACGGGCTGTTCGACCCCACGCTCGGCGGCCTGATTGCGCTATGGGGCTTTCACTCCGACAGCTTCGTGCCGCGCCGCCCCGACCCGGCCAAGCTGCAGGCCCTGCTCGAGGCGCGGCCGCGGATGGCCGATCTCGTCATCGACGGCAACCGCGTCACCAGCCGCAACCGCGCCGTGCAGCTCGACCTCGGCGGCTACGCCAAGGGCTACGCGCTCGATCGCGCAGCGGCGATCCTGAAGGAGCAGGGTGTTACCAACGCGCTGATCAACATCGGCGGCAACGTCATGGCGCTGGGCAGGAAGGGCGAGCAGCCCTGGCGCATCGGCATCCAGCACCCGCGCGCGCCGACGCCGCTGGCGACGATGCCGCTCTACGACGGCGAGGCGGTCGGCACCTCGGGCGACTACCAGCGCTACTTCGAGCTCGACGGCGAGCGCTATTCCCACCTGCTCGACCCGCGCAGCGGCCAGCCGGCGCACGGCACGCAGTCGATGACGGTGCTGCTGACGCCGCGCGCCGCCGCCGGCACCCTGTCCGACGCGGCGAGCAAGCCCGCCTACCTCGCCAACGACGGCTGGCGCGAACAGACGCGCCGCTTCGGCATCGAGCACGCGCTGCGCGTGGCCGCCGACGGCCGTGTCGAGGTCACGAAGGCGCTGCGCGCGCGGCTGCAGTTCGTCGGCGAGGTCAAGGTGGTCGTCGTCGACTGAACAGCCCCGGGCCGTCCCGGCGCGGACATCTCCGCGCGCGGCGGCGACGCTGGGGGCGCCGGCAGATGCCCGCCGGGGCCGCTCGAGCGCCTGGCGCGGCTCCGGGCTGCGGGCGCGGCGGCACCATTTTGGGGCATGCGCTCGCCATCGGCGCGAAAGCCCCCGATAATCGGCGCCTTCGAAGTCAGCCGAGCCACCCCTGCCATGCCTCCCAAGTCCGAACTCGACCGCCTCGCCGTCGGCCTGATGGTGCTGTTCTGCACCGTATGGGGCCTGCAGCAGGTGACGATCAAGCTCGCCAGCGCCGGCATCTCGCCGGTGTGGCAGGCCGGCCTGCGCTCGATCGGCGCCACCGTGCTGGTGTTCGCCTGGTCGGTGGCGCGCGGCATCAAGCTCTTCGAGCGCGATGGCACGCTGTGGCCGGGCCTGCTCGCCGGCCTGCTGTTCGCCGGCGAGTTCGCGCTGATCTTCGCCGGCCTGCAGTTCACCTCGGCCGCGCGCGGCGTGATCCTGATCTACACCGCGCCCTTCTTCGTCGCCCTCGGTGCAGTCTGGCTGCTGCCCGACGAGCCGATGCGGCGCGCGCAGTGGCTGGGCATGGCGCTGGCGTTCTGCGGCGTGCTCGCGCTGTTCGGCGAGAGCCTGCTGCAGCCGGTCGGCGCGGCTTGGCTGGGCGACCTGATGCTGGTGCTCGCGGCGATGCTGTGGGCAGGGACGACGCTGACGGTGAAGGCGACCGCGCTCGGCCGCGCCAGCCCGGAGAAGATGCTGATCTACCAGCTCGGGGTGTCGGCCGCGGTGCTGCCGGCGCTGTCGCTGCTGTTCGGCGAGGCGGGCGTATTCGCGCCCACGGCGCTGGTGTGGGCAAGCCTGCTGTTCCAGACCGTCGTCGTCGCCGCCGCCAGCTACCTGGGCTGGTTCTGGCTGATCCGCCACTACCCGGTGACGCGCCTGTCCTCGTTCTCCTTCCTGACCCCGGTGATGGGGGTGCTCGCCGGCGGCCTGCTGCTGGGCGAGGCGCTGACGCCGGCGGTGTTCGCCGCGCTGGGCCTCGTCGGCCTCGGCGTGTGGATCGCCAACCGGCCACGGTCTGGGCCGCAGCGGTAGCGGTGCCGTCGGTGCGGCGGTGCGCTGGGCTATAGTGAGTTGCGATCCTGGTCCTGCGGAGGTTGAGATGTCCCGTCCCGTCGTCGAGTTCTGGTACGAGTTCGCCAGCAGCTATTCCTGGCTGGCGGTGATGCGCATCGAGCCGCTCGCCGAGGCCGCCGGGGTCGAGCTGGCGTGGCGGCCCTTCCTGCTCGGTCCGGTGTTCATGGCGCTGGGCTGGAACGACTCGCCCTTCAACATCTACCCGCCCAAGGGGCGCTACATGTGGCGCGACCTGGAGCGCCAGGCCGCGCGCCACGGGCTGCCGTTCCGGCGGCCGAGCCGCTTTCCGCGCAACAGCGTGCTCGCGGCGCGGGTGGCGCTGGTCGGCGTGGGCGAGGGCTGGGTGGCGCCGTTTTCGCGCGCGGTGATGCACGCGAACTTCGCCGAGGACCGCGAGATCGGCGAGCCGGCGGTGATCGCGGAGATCCTCGCCGGCCTGCAGCTGCCCGCCGCCGAAGTGCTCGAACGCGCGCAGGCGGAGGCGAACAAGCTCGCCCTGCGCCGTCAGACCGAGCGTGCGGCCGAGCTCGGGCTGTTCGGCGCACCGAGCTTTCGCGTCGGCGAGGAGCTGTTCTGGGGCAATGACCGGCTGGAAGAGGCGCTCGCCTGGGCGGCGCAGGCGCCGGCCGGCGGCTGAGGAGGGGCCGGGCGAAGGGGCCGGCGGGCGCGAGGCGGGGCGTTCGCGTGCGCCGTGTGCCGGCCCGGCGCTACTTGCCGCGCTCGCGCGCCCGTTCTTCCTCGTACTTGCGGATGCGCTCCTCGTAGCGGGCGCGATCGCGCGCGGCGTCCTCCGCGCGCCGGGCGGCCTCGGCTTCGGCTTTCGCCCGTTCGGCGGCGCGTTCGGCATCGTGCCGGGCACGCTCGGCCGCAGCGCCGGTTTCGGCTTCGCGCGCGCTGGCGTCCCGTTCGGCGCGGATGCGTTCGGCTTCGGGCGAAGGCGCGATCGTTGCATCCGGGCTTGGCTGCGCTGCGCCGCGCGGCGGGGCGGCATCGACCGCAGGGGCCGCGGGCGCGGCCGGCACGGCTTCGCGTTGTTGGGCCGCG
>JANJTU010000065.1 GCA_024710965.1 Thauera sp.
GCCACGGATCTTGCCGGCACCGTAGAGCTCGGCGCACTTCTCCTCCAGCCGGCGGATGCGCAGCATGTCGGCGAGCAGGCGCAGGGCCAAGGGCTGCGCCTCGGCGCGCCGGTCGCCCGGGCCCGCGCGCGCCGGGCCGGATGCCGAAGCGGGCCGGGCAGATCGCTTGCGCGCACCCGCCGCGGGTGCCGTCTTCGTCCGCGCGGCCGCCGCCGTCGGCCTGGCCGCGCCCGCTCCCGACTGCCGCCCGCTCGTCATGCGCCTGCCTCCAGCGTCGAGGTGTCGCCTTCGGGCAGGCCGAGCTCGCGCGCCTTCAGCAGGCGGCGCATGATCTTGCCGCTGCGCGTGCGCGGCAGCGTGGGCAGGAAGTCGATCTCCTTCGGCGCCACCGCCGCGCCGAGGCGCTTGCGCGCGTGGCCGAGCAGCGCCAGGCGCAGCGCCTCGTCCGGCACGAAGCCCGGCTTCAGCGAGACGAAGGCCTTCACCACCTCGCCCACGACCGCGTCCGGCTTGCCGATCACGCCCGCCTCGGCCACCGCCGGGTGCTCCATCAGCGCGCTCTCGACCTCGAAGGGGCCGATCAGGTGGCCGGCCGACTTGATCACGTCGTCGCTGCGGCCGACGAACCAGAAGTAGCCGTCGGCGTCGCGGCGGGCGAGGTCGCCGGTCAGGTACCAGTCGCCGGCGAAGCACTTGCGGTAGCGCGCCTCGTTGCCCAGGTAGCCGCGCAGCATGGCCGGCCAGCCGCGCTTGAGCGCGAGCTCGCCCTCCTCGTCCGGCTTCGTCAGCAGGTCGACGCCGCCGTCGGCGCGCGGGCGCACGATCGCCGCCTCGACGCCGGGCAGCGGCAGGCCCATCGAGCCGGGCTTGATGTCGAGCGCGGGGAAGTTCGCGATCATGATGCCGCCGGTCTCGGTCTGCCACCAGTTGTCGTGGATCGGGCGGCCGAGCACCTCTGCGCCCCACCACACCGCTTCCGGGTTCAGCGGCTCGCCGACGCTGGCGACGAAGCGCAGGCGCGGAAAGCGGTAGCGGCGCGCGAGCTCGGGCCCGGCCTTCATCAGCATGCGGATCGCGGTCGGCGCGGTGTACCAGACGCTGACCGCCTCGTCCTGCAGGATGCGGTACCAGCGCTCGGCGTCGAAGTCCGCCTCGTCGATGACGGACGTCACGCCGTGCAGCAGCGGCGCGACGATGCCGTAGGAGGTGCCGGTGACCCAGCCCGGGTCGGCGGTGCACCAGAAGACGTCGTCGGCATGGAGGTCGAGCGCGTAGCGCCCGGTCGCCCAGTGCGTCACCACCGCCTCATGCACGTGCATCGCGCCCTTGGGCGTGCCGGTCGTGCCGCTGGTGAAGTGCAGCAGGGCGAGGTCTTCGGGCTGGGTCGGCACGGTGTCGAAGTGCTCATCGGCCTGTGCCATCAGCGCGGCGAGTTCCAGCGTGCCGGGCAGCGCCGCGGGCGGGGCGTCGTCGTCGGCGGCGAGCAGCACGTGGCGCAGCGTCGGCAGTTGGGCGCGGATGGGCTCGACCTTGCGCCGGTACAGCGATGCGGTGGTCACCAGCACCGCGCCCGCGCCCAGGTTCAGCCGGGTGGCGATCGGCTCCGGACCGAAGGCCGAGAATAGCGGCGAGACGACGCAGCCGGCCTTCAGGCTGCCGAGCACCGCCAGGTAGAGCTCGGGAATGCGGCCGGCGAGGACAAACACGCGCTCGTCGCGCGCGACGCCCAGGCCGCGCAGGACGTTGGCGAAGCGGCTGGTCAGCGCCGACAGTTCGCCGTAGCTCAGTTCGCGCCGCGCCCCGGCGCCGAGGAAGCGGAAGGCGACCTGGTCGCGCCGTGTGCCCAGCGCGTGGCGCTCGACCGCCTCGTAGGCGATGTTGAGGCCGCCGCCGGGCAGGCCGGCGAGCTCGCGCCGCGCGGCGTCCCAAGTGAAGGCGCGGCAGGTGGCGGCATAGTCCGCCAGATGGGGCGGTCGCGCCAGCTCGGCTGTCGTCTTGCGGATGATCGCGGGGCGCTGCATCACTCGCTCCTTCAGCTTCGTCCAACTCCGTCGATCGGCGACGACGCCCGCCGCGGGCGTCGCCTCACAGCTCCCGACTCAAGCCTCGCGACTCAAGCCTCCCGGTCCAAGCGTCAGCTTAGGCGCCAGCGGCGCAGCCTGGAACGCCGCCGCGCTCAACCCTTGACACAGATCAACGGCACCAGCCGCGCCACCTTGCGTGCCAGGCCGGCGCGCTCGGCGGCCTCGACCACGGCACCGACGTCCTTGTACGCCAGCGGCGCCTCCTCGGCGACGCCGCGAAAGCTCGGGCTGCGGATCAGGATGCCGCGTGCGGCGAGCTCGTCGACGACGTTGCGGCCGTGCCAGCGGCGCAGCGCCTCGTGCCGGCTCATCGCCCGCCCGGCGCCGTGGCAGGCGGAGGCGAAGGCGCGCTCCTCGGTGCCCGCGGCGCCGGCGAGGATCCATGACGCCGTGCCCATGCTGCCGCCGATCAGCACCGGCTGGCCGGTCGCCCGGTATTCGGGCGGCAGCGCCGGATGGCCCGGCCCGAAGGCGCGCGTGGCGCCCTTGCGGTGCACGAACAGCCGCCGCCGCGCGCCGCCGGCCCGGTGCGTCTCCTCCTTGCAGGTGTTGTGCGAGACGTCGTAGAGCAGCGTCAGATCCACGCCCGGGAACAGCTCGGCGAAGGCCTCACGCGCGAGCTGGGTGAGGATCTGGCGGTTGGCCAGCGCGCAGTTGATGCCGGCCCGCATCGCCCCCAGGTAGCGCGCGCCGAGGGCGGAGTTGAGCGGCGCGCAGGCGAGTTCGCGGTCACCCAGCACGATGCCGGCGGCGGGCGCGGCGACCACCATCTCGCGCAGGTAGTCGGTGCCGATCTGGTGCCCGAGGCCGCGCGAGCCGCAGTGGATCGTCACCACGACCTCGCCCGCCGCGAGGCCGAAGGCCTGGGCCGCGGCGGGATCGAAGATCTCGTCGACGAGCTGCACCTCGAGGTAGTGGTTGCCCGAGCCGAGCGTGCCCATCTCGTCGCGCTGGCGCTTCTTCGCCTGTTCGGACACCGCCGCCGGGTCGGCGCCGGCGACGCAGCCCGACTCCTCGATGTGCGCGAGGTCGGCCTCGCTGCCATAGCCCTCGGCCACCGCCCAGCGCGCGCCGCCGCGCAGCATCGCGTCCATCTTCGCGCCCGCGAGACGCAGCGCGCCGGTGCTGCCCACCCCGGCCGGGATGCGCGCGAACAGCAGGTCCGCGAGGCGCTTCTTGACCTGCTCGATCGCCTCGCGCCGCAGGCCGGTGCGCAGCGTGCGCACCCCGCAGGAGATGTCGAAGCCGACGCCGCCGGCCGACACCACGCCGCCAGCCTCGGCGTCGAAGGCGGCCACGCCGCCGATCGGAAAGCCGTAGCCCCAGTGCGCGTCGGGCATCGCGTAGGCAGCGTCGACGATGCCGGGCAGGCTGGCGACGTTGGCGAGCTGCGCGGCGACCTTGTCGTCCATCGCCTCGACGAGCTCGTGCGAGGCGAAGATCACACCGGGCACGCGCATCCGCCCGCTGACAGGCAGCACCCACTCGTAGGGGCCGCGGCGCTGCAGTCTCGCTGTGTCCATCGTGCATCTCCCCGCAAGTGTCGGACGGCGCCGTTCAGACATCGACCACGCACTGCGCGAGCCACTGCTCGTCCTGCCGGCGTTCGACCTTCAGCTCGCAGAACGACGCCCCCTTCACTTCCGCCGCCGGCCGATGGCGGCCGACATCGACCGCCTCGCCCCAGGCTCGCGCCCGCAGCCGGCCCGCCTCGATGTGCACCTCGAAGCGCGAGAACAGCATGTGCCGCGTCGCCATCTCGAACACCAGCGCATTGAGCCAGTCGATCAGCAGCAGTTCGCTGTCCGGCGCCGCGCATTCGACCTCCACCGCCTCGCGCGCCGCCACCGTCGCCGGATCGCAGATCGTCGCCGTCAGCGCCGTCGCCGCGCCGGCGAAGGCCTCGGCCAGGGTCGCGCCGGTGCCGCGCACCCCGATGTCGGCTTCATGCGGAAAAGTCTGCCACTCCATCGCCGCCGAAGGCCCTCCCTCTCGCTACCGCCTGGCCGTCACCCCTTGCCCTCGTCCGCTGGCCCTGGCTTGCCCGGCGCGTCCCCGGCCAGCGCACGACGCTCGCGCAGGCAGGCGATCACCTCCTCGTCCTCGATCTGGCCGAAATGGCGGTAGAACTGCCCCACCGCACGGAAATCCCACGGCGCGTAGAGGCAGATGACTTCGTCGGCATGGGCCTCGACCTTCTGCACGCTGTCCGGCGCCCCGACCGGCACCGCGCAGACGAGCTTCTGCGGGCCCTGCGCGCGCACCGCGTGCAGCGCCGCGATCATGGTCGCGCCAGTGGCGAGGCCGTCGTCGACGACGATCGCGATCCGCCCGCGCGCATCGATCGGCGGCCGCTCGGGCGAGTACAGCGCCCGCCGGCGGCGCAGGGCCGCGAGCTGGCGCGCCTTCTCGTCCTTCAGCCAGCCCTCTTCGCCCACCGCGGCCGCCGCGAGGAAGGACCAGCCGCTCTCGTCGATCGCGCCGATGGCATATTCCGGGCTCCACTGCGAGCTCAGCTTGTGCACCAGCACGACGTCGAGTTCGCCCCCCAGCGCATCCGCGAGCACGCCACCCATCGGCACCGCCCCGCGCGGGATGGCGAGCACGAGCGGATTGCGGCCGCGATAGGCGGCGAGCGCCTCGGCCAGCTTGCGCGCCGCATCCAGACGGTCGTCGAACATCATCTTGCATCCTCCCGGCACCGCGGCCGCGCACACCTCACCCCTTCATCGTAGACAGGAAACGCGTCGGTCTCAGGACGACGTCGGTGGCGGCTGGCACAGGTCGATCCGGAAGGTCGGCTCGTACGGCGGCACATTGCATTCGACGATGTCCGGGGGCGCGACCTGCAGCCGCAGACCGACGACGTCGGCATGGAGCGGGAGGCACGTCGCGCCCCGGTCGAC
Source organism: Thauera sp. (assembly GCA_024710965.1). GTDB lineage: Bacteria > Pseudomonadota > Gammaproteobacteria > Burkholderiales > Rhodocyclaceae > Thauera. The sequence continues at coordinate 4,991 of JANJTU010000065.1, forward strand.
GAGCACGGCAACGCGAATCTCGGCGGGCTGCCGGCGCGCGAGATGGGTGACGACGCGCAGCAGCGAATGGCCGGTGTACAGCACGTCGTCGACGACCAGCAGCGTGCGCCCGGCAAGCTCGAGGGCGTCGTGGCGCGCATCCTCGTCGAGCCGCGTCTCCGGGTAGAGCAGGGTCAGGTCGTCCGCATAGCGCTTGACCGCGAGGTCCAGCCGCAGCGGCGGCGGCATGCCGTGGCGCCTGACCAGCGCATCGGCGAGCCGGTCGGCCAGCGGTGCGCCGCGGCGCAGGATGCCGATCACGGCGAGGTCGCGCCGCCCGCCCAGCAGCGCGGCGGCGCGGCGCGCCATGTCGTCGATGACGACATCGAGCTGGGCGCTGTCGTAGAGGCAGGTGCGCGTTCCAGGTGATGCGTCCATACTTTCCCCTGGAGGGATGTGGCATGCTGCTCAGCATGGCGCAGCAGGCTATAAACTTCAATCAGAAGGCCTTGCCGATGGCTGCTCCACCCGCCCAGGCGACTCTTTCGAGCGGGACGCCCGGGCGTCCCGCGGCTGCTCCGGTATTGCGCGCAAGGCCGGATCGGCTTGCGGTGCCCCGTGTGTGACGGCGCAGCGCAAACAAGGAGGGACATATGCATGATGCAATTCCCGCCACGCCTCCAGGCGCGTCCCGCAGCCTGACCCTGACGTCGGGCGACGCGCTGATCGTGGTCGACGTGCAGCGCGATTTCCTGCCCGGCGGCGCGCTTGGCGTGCCCGACGGCGATGCGGTCGTGCCGGTGCTGAACCGCTACATCGCGCTGTTCGGCCAGGCCGGGCTGCCGGTGGTCTTCACGCGGGACTGGCACCCTGCCAACCACTGTTCCTTCCGTGCCCAGGGCGGCCCGTGGCCGCCGCACTGCGTCGCTGCAAGCGCGGGTGCGGCCTTCGCCCCCGGCCTCGACGTGCCCGCGGCGGCGGCCGTGATCTCGAAGGCGACGACGGCCGAGGCCGACGCCTATTCCGGCTTCCAGAACACCGGCCTGGCGGACTGGCTGCGCCGCCACGGCTGCCGGCGGCTCTTCATCGGCGGCCTCGCCACCGACTACTGCGTGCGCGCGACGGTGCTCGATGCGCTCGCCGAGGGCTTCGCCGCCGTGCTGCTGCGCGACGCGGCGCGCCCGGTCGACGTGCAGCCCGGCGACGGCACCCGCGCCGAGCGCGAGATGCGCGATGCCGGCGCCGGGCTGGCAACCCTGGACACCTTCGCCGGGGACAGCGCATGAGACCACCCGCCAGCGCGCTGCTGACCGACCTCTACGAACTGACGATGCTGCAGGCCTACTTCGACGAAGGCATGCAGGACACGGCGGTGTTCGAGCTCTTCGTGCGCGTGCTGCCGCCGCAGCGCAACTTCCTCGTCGCCGCCGGCCTCGAGCAGGCGCTCGACTACCTCGAGAACCTGCACTTCACTGCCGACGAGCTCGCCTGGCTGGCCGGCACCGGGCGCTTTCGCCCCAGCTTCGTCGACGGGCTGCGCGACTTCCGCTTCACCGGCGACGTACACGCGATGCGCGAAGGGACGGTGTTCTTCGCCAACGAACCGGTGCTGCGCATCGAGGCCCCGATCGGGCAGGCCCAGTTCGTCGAGAGCCGACTGATCAACCTCGTCAATTACTCGACCCTGATCGCCTCGAAGGCGGCGCGCTGCGTGCTTGCCGCACCGGGCAGGCTGCTCGTCGACTTCGGCCTGCGCCGCGCGCACGGCGCCGAGGCCGGGCTGCTCGCGGCGCGCGCGAGCTACCTCGCCGGCTTCGCCGGCAGCGCCACCGTGCTCGCCGGCCAGCAGTTCGGCATCCCGGTGTTCGGCACGATGGCGCACTCCTACATCGAGGCGCATGCGCTCGAAACCGAGGCCTTCGAGCGCTTCGCCGCCTCGCAGCCGGACAACGTCACCCTGCTGATCGACACCTACGACACCGAGGCCGCCGCCGCCCGCGTCGTCCGCCTGGCGCCGACGCTGCGCCGGCAGGGCGTCAAGCTCGTCTCGGTGCGGCTCGACAGCGGCGACCTCACCGCCCATTCACGCCGCGTGCGGGCCATCCTCGATGCCGGCGGGCTCGGCGATGTGCGCATTTTCGCCAGCGGCAACCTCGACGAGCAGCGCATCACCCGCCTGCTTGCGGCCGGCGCGCCGATCGACGGCTTCGGCATCGGCACCCACCTGACCACCTCGGCCGATGCGCCCGCGCTCGACTCCGCCTACAAGCTCGAGGTCTACGCCGGCGAGGCCCGGCGCAAGCGCTCCGAAGGCAAGGCAACCTGGCCGGGGGCAAAGCAGGTCCATCGCTGGCTGGGAGCCGACGGCCGGCTTGCGCGCGACCGTGTCGCGCTGCTGGCCGAGGCCGGCGCCGGCGCGGGCGGCGAAGCCCTGCTGCAGCCGGTGATGCGCGCCGGGCGACGGCTGGCGCCGGCCGAGCCGCTGGCGGCCCTGCGCAGCCACGCCGCCGCCGAACTGGCCCGGCTGCCCGAACCATTGCGTGCGCTGGAACCGGTTGCGGCCGATGCGGCCTATGCGGTGGAGATTTCCGCCGGGCTGCGGGAGCTGGCCGCCCGGCTCGACCAGCTTGCGCACTGAAGGACGACGGAGGCCCCCGCACCCAATCGTCCCGGCACCCAATCGCCCCGGCCCACGCCCCCGGGCCAGCCCTGCCCCGCGGACCGAGGTCCGCACTTGTCCGGAGTCGGCATCATGCGCATCGGCATCCCGAAGGAAATCAAGACCCACGAATACCGCGTCGGCGCAACGCCGCACAGCGTGCGCGAACTGGTCGCCCACGGCCACACGGTGCTCGTGCAGCAGGGCGCGGGCGCCGCAATCGGGCTGCCGGACGAGCAGTACCGCGCCGCCGGCGCCGAGGTGGTGGGCGCGGCCGAGGAAGTGTTCGCGCGCGCCGAGCTGATCGTCAAGGTCAAGGAGCCGCAGCCGCACGAATGCCGCCTGCTGCGCCCCGACCAGGTGCTGTTCACCTACCTGCACCTGGCGGCCGATCCGGATCAGGCCCGTCTGCTGCTCGCTTCGGGCGCGACCGCGATCGCCTACGAGACCGTCACCAGCCCGTCGGGCGGCCTGCCGCTGCTCGCGCCGATGAGCGAAGTGGCCGGCCGCATGGCGATCCAGGCCGGCGCGACCTACCTGGAGAAGCCGCGCGGCGGCGCCGGCGTGCTGCTCGGCGGCGTGCCGGGCGTCGCCCCGGGCCGGGTCGCCATCCTCGGCGGCGGCGTCGTCGGCTACAACGCCGCACGCATGGCCGTCGGCCTCGGTGCCGAAGTGACGGTGGCCGACACCTCGATCGAACGCCTGCGCCGGCTCGACGAACTGTTCGCCGGCCGCATCCGCACGCGCCACGCCACCGCCGGCGCGATCGAGGCGCTGGTGCTCAAGAGCGACCTGACGATCGGCGCCGCCCTGGTGCCGGGCGCACGCGCCCCCCGCCTGGTGCGGCGCGACTGGCTCGCCCGCATGCAGCCCGGCTCGGTGCTGGTGGACGTCTCCATCGACCAGGGCGGCTGCTTCGAAACCAGCCGCCCGACCACGCATGCCGACCCGACCTTCGTCGTCGACGGCGTCGTGCACTACTGCGTCGCCAACATGCCGGGCGCGGTGGCGCGCACCTCCACCTTCGCCCTCAACGCCGCGACCCTGCCCTTCGTCCTCGCGCTTGCCGACAAGGGGCCGACCCGGGCGCTGGCCGACGACCCGCACCTGGCCAACGGCCTCAACGTGCGTGAAGGCCGGATCGCCTGCGCCGCCGTGGCCGAGGCGCTGGAAAGTGCTTGAAGGGGCAGGCGCTCAGCCCGCGCCGATGCGGCCGAGCTTGCGATAGAGGGTGTTGCGGCTGACACCGAGCCGGCGTGCCGCGGCAGAGACGTTGCCGCCCACTTCGCGCATCACGCTGGCGATCGCGTCAAGCTCGATCTCGTCCAGGCTGCGCGGCACCGTCGCCTGCGGCACAGGCTCGGGCGCGGGTTCCGGTGCCGTCTCCGCGGCGATGCCGCGGGTAGCGACGCAATCTTCCGCCCGGGCGACGAAAAGCTCCTCCGGCAGGTGTTCGGGCCGGATCTCGCTTTCGTCCTCGTCGAGCAGCGCGACGGCAACGCGGATCACGCTCTGCAGCTGGCGGATGTTGCCCGGCCACGGGTAGTGCTCGAAGAAGCGCATCACCTCCGCGCCGATCGTCACCGGCGTGTCGCGGCTGTCGGCGACCTCGCGGTCGAGGATGCGCTCGACGATGGGGGCGATGTCGCTGCGTTCGCGCAGCGGTGGCAGGGTGATCGTGAGGCCGTTGACGCGGTAGTAGAGGTCCTCGCGGAACTCGCCGTTGGCCACGGCCTCGCGCAGCACGCGATGGGTGGCGCAGACGAGCGAGATGTCGACCGGGATCGTCTTCATCGAGCCGACCGGCGTCACGCTGCGGTCCTGCAGCACGCGCAGCAGGCGCGACTGCATCGACAGCGGCATGTCGCCGATCTCGTCCAGGAACAGGGTGCCGCAATGCGCCTGCTGCACCTTGCCGATCGCGCCTTCGCGCCGGGCCCCGGTGAAGGCGCCGCCGGCGTAGCCGAAGAGCTCGGACTCGATCAGGTTCTCCGGAATGGCGGCGCAGTTCAGCGCGACGAAGGGTCCGCCCGCGCGCGAACTGCTGTTGTGGAAGGCGCGCGCGAACAGCTCCTTGCCCACGCCCGACTCGCCCTGGATCAGCAGCGGGATGTCCTTGCCGCCGATGCGCCTGGCGCGGTTCACCGCGCGCTGCTGGCGCTCGTCGCCGGTGGCGAGCGACTCGAGCGTCGGTTCGCGCCTGGAGGCGGGGGCGGCGGGCCGCAGCTGCGACATCGTGCCCCGCCCGGGCACGGGTTCGGGCTCGATGGCATGCGCGCCCGCTGCGCCCGAATGGGGGTTGGCCAGGATCAGGGAGCGCTGCGAACGCACCTGCGCAAACAGCTGCCCGCCCTTGCGCAGGTCGAGCTTGAGCAGCGACGAGGGCGCCGCCTTGCAGCGGTCGAGGATGACGCCGAGGCTGACCTTGAACAGGTCGCCCAGGTCGACCGCCTCGCCTGGCCCGTCGGCGCTCGCGAGCCACTCGCGTGCCGCAGGGTTGAGGCCGAGGATGCGCCCGTCGGGACTGGCCGCGATCATGCCCTCCTGCAGGCTACCGATGTACTCGGGGCGGGCGTGGAAGGCGATCAGGATATCGTCGGCAAACTCCGACTCGAACAGGCGCTTTTCCAGCAGTTGCACCGAAAGGCGCACGAGGCCGAGGGTGTGGCGCTGGGGGCTGCGGTAGTCGCCCGAGATGTCGAACACGCCCGCCAGCTGTCCGTGCGCATCGAAGATCGGCGAGGCGCAGCAGGCGAGGAAGACGTTGCGGTCGAGATAGTGCTCGGGGCCGAGCACCTCGATCGCCTGCTTCTCCAGGATCGCCGTGCCGATGCCGTTGGTGCCGCGCAGGTTCTCGCTCCAGCACGCGCCCGGCTGCAGCGACACGCGCTCGGCGCGGTCGACGAAGCCGGCGTCGCCCAGGCTGTGGATGATCATGCCCTCGGTGTCGGCGAGCAGGACCATGCTGCCGGAAGCGCGGATCTGGTCGAACACGTGCTCCATGACGCCGCTGCCCAGCTCGAGCAGGCGGGCGCTGCGCTCGCGTGATTCCGCCAGGCGGCTGCGCCCGGCGGGGTCGATCGCGATCTTCGAGGCATGGTCCAGGCCGACGTCACGGCAGCGCTCCCAGGAGCGCAGGATCAGCGGTGGAACATCATCCTCGCAGGACAGACCCTGCTCGAAGAAACGGTCTCGCGCCACCGCGACCCGCTCCTCCCATGCGTCCCGCACCTGGGGCAACACCGTCATCTCCTCAACCTCCTTGGCGGGCGGTCATCCGGCCTCGTCAGCAGTGTTTTTATCTGTTTGCACCAAAAAGTAGCACCTGCTCCCCCTCGACGCAAATCCAGTGCGGTGGCCCGCGGGTGTGGCGGGCCGCTTCCGGGTCGCACAGCCGTCAGCGGCTACAGGTCGCGCTGCAGCTCGCCTGGCGCCGGTCAGGTCGCGAAACCCTGCAAGCTGGCACATCGTTTGCATGCTTGCTGCTTGCCGCTCACTGGTCAGGAGGCTCGCATGACTACCCTTTCCCCGCCGACCGATTCCGTCCTTCGTCGCCACTTCGAGCAACTCGTCGCCAGTGCCGGCCTGCCGGCGCTGCCAGAGGACTCGATCCTGCGGCGCCATTGCACGCAACTGATCGAGAGCCGGCTGGCCGCAGCGCCCCCGACCGGCGCCGCCGCAGCACCGAAACCCGTGACCGCCACGGCCTCGCCGCGTGCGGCCGAATCGCCCGCGCCGCGTGCTGCCGCACCGTCCCGGCCACCCGCAGCGCCATCGGCGGCCGCGCCGGCGGCAAGCGAACAGAAGACCTGGTTCGGGCGCGTCCTCGACCGGCTCTTCGGTTGACCGGCGCGCCGAGGTCCGGTTTCCACGCCGTTGCCCGGGCCGGGCCGCAGCTCAGGCTGCGTCCTCGAGCGAATCGAAACAGCGCCAGCCCGCCGCGGCGGCGTGCGCGCGCAGGCGCTCGTCCGGGCGGATCGCCACCGCCTCGTGGGTCCGCTGCATCAGCGCCAGGTCGCTGAATGAATCGGAGTAGAAGACGCTGTACGCGAGCGCGTCCCAGCCCCCGCCCAGCGCCGCGAGCCAGGCGCCAACGCGGTTCACCTTTTCTGCGCCATGGCACAGCGGCAGCACCACGCGGCCGCTGAAGCGTCCGTCCTGCACCTCTAGCCGGCTCCCGAGCAGCGCATCGACACCCAGGCTGTCGGCGAAGGCGCGAGCCACGACCTCGCTCGTGGCGGTGACGATGCAGCAGCGCTCGCCCCGCTCACGGTGACGGGCGAGCAACCGGTGCGCGGCCGCCGGCACGCGCGCAGCGGCCTGGGCGCGGAAGTCCCGCTGCAGCGCCTCCACCGCGTCCGTGCGGCGTCCGGCGAAGGCCTGCGCGGCGAAGGCGTGCAGCGCCTCGGCCCGCAGGCGGCCAGCGACGTATTCGTGGCAGCGCGCCAGATACTGCTGCTCGAAACCCGCCTCGAGCTCGCCCCGCCCGATCAGAAAGCGCAGCCACTCCATGCCGCTGTCGAAGGGAAGCAGGGTGTGGTCGAGGTCGAACAGCGCCACGCGCAGGCCGGCGGGGCTGTGCGCAGCGCCGTTCACGGTCTTCAAGCCGAGACGCCAGGCGCGATCAACTGCGCCTCGAGCGCACCGCGCAGCGCATTGCAGACGACGATGCGCTCGGCGCGCTGCAGGTCGGGCAGGCGCAGCGGTGCTTCGGCGGCCGACCAGGCCGGGTCGTCGAGCAGCACGCTGCGCATCACGCCCGGCAGCAGACCGGCAGCGAGCGGCGGCGTCAGCCAGCGGCCGTCGATGCGGACGAAGACGTTGCTGCGCCCGCCTTCGGTGAGAAAGCCGCCGCGGTTGAAGAACAGCATGTCGAACGCGCCCTGGCGCACGGCGTCGGCGATGGCCGCATCGTAAGCCGCACGCATCGTGGTCTTGTGGCGCAGGAAGGGGGCGTCGGCATCGACCGGCGTGTCCGCCAGCAGCACCCGCACCGGGCCCTCGGCCAGGCGCTCAAGCGGCGCGACGACGATGTCGAAGCCGCCATCGCGGTGCAGCGCGAGGCGCAGGCGGAAGGCGCCCGCCGCCGGCAGCAGCGCGCATTGCTCCGCGAGCGCGGCCGAAATCGCCTCACGCCGGAACTCGAACCCGAAGACGGCCGCGCTCGCCTGCAGGCGCGCCAGGTGGCGGCCGACGTGGCGCACGCCGTCCGCCCGCGTCGCGAACATGGTCTCGAACAGGCTGAAGCCGGGGTCTAGCCCGGTGAGGAAGCGCGCCTTCAGCGCGCATTCCTCGAATTCCTCGTCGGCCCGGCTGTCGATGACGATCCCGGCGCCGACGCCCATGCGTCCGGCAAACATGCGCGGCCCGCCCGCGGCGGCCTGTCCATCCACGGCTGCGGCGGGCCCGAGGGTGATGGTGCGGATCGCCACCGACAGGCAGAAGTCGCCGCAGGCCGCCTGCGCGCGCGCGCCCGCCGGCGCGTCGATCCAGCCGATGCTGCCGGTGTAGAGGCCACGCGGCGTCGACTCCAGCTCGGCAATGAGCTGCATCGTGCGGTGCTTGGGCGCGCCGGTGATCGAGCCGCAGGGAAAGAGCGCGCGCAGCAGCGCCGGGAAGCCGGTGTCGTCCGGCAATTCGGCCTCGATGCTGGAGGTCATCTGGAACACCGTCGAGTAGGGCTCGATGGCGAACAGCTTCGGCACCTTCACCGAGCCGGTGCGGGCGATGCGGCCGAGGTCGTTGCGCAGCAGGTCCACGATCATCAAGTTCTCGGCGCGATTCTTGGTGTCGTCGGCGAGCAGGCGCGCGATCTCGCTGTCGCCCTCGGGCACGCCGGCGCGGCAGGCAGTGCCCTTCATCGGTCGCGCCAGCAGGCGGCCGGCCTCGTGCTGCAGGAACAGTTCGGGCGAGCACGACAGCACGTGCGTCGGCCCTGCGCCGCCCGGCGGCAGCGCGATGAAGGCACCGAAGCGCACCGGCTGGCGCGCGCGCAGGCGCCGGTAAAGGCTCGTCGGCGCACCGAAGGCACGGAAGTCGAGGCGGTAGGTGTAGTTGACCTGGTAGGTCTCGCCCTCGCCGATCGCGGCGTGGATGCGCGCGATCGCATCGTTGAAGGCGTTGCGGTCCACGCTCGGGCGCACATCGAGCACACCCGCCGGTGCCGGGGCGGCGGTCTCGGCATCACCGGTCTCGACCGCCTCACCCATGGCCAGCCAGCGCTCGACCGCTTCACCAGACAGCCGCTCCAGGCGCTCGAACATCAGCAGGCGCAGCGCGCCGGCGTCGGCCACGGCGAGGCGCTCGTCGCCGGCATGCATCAGGCGAGCGCCCCATTCGTAGTCGGCGAGCACGACCGCGTGCAGGCCGTCGCGCATGTCGGCCTGCGCCGCCGCCCACACGGCATCGAGCTGCGCCGGCTCGGCACAACGGTGCTCGCGCACGAAAGCGGTGTACAGACGGCTCGAGGGCTGCGCCTCGGTGGCTGCGCAGTCGTCGAGCAGGGCAAAGCAGTCGGTCCAGGGGTGTTGCATGGTCAGTCCACGGCGTGCCGGATCAGCTCCAGTCGTCGTAATCGTGCTTGATCGTGTGGCGGTTGGCGATCAGTTCGTCCAGGGTCGGCTCGTTGTTGAGCGCGCGCCGGATCGCCAGCTTGGTCGCCTCGTAGTTGGTGCGGTACATGTCCTTCTTGTCGAGCTTCGGATCGGTCGCGCAGCGCGGGTCGATCCAGACCAGGCTGATGATGCACAGCTCGTCGATCAGGTCGCGCGGGATGATGCCCTCGATGATGCAGTCGAGCACCGCATCGGCCGTCGCCGACTGCACGACGCCGCCGAAGAGCTCGATGTTGGCCGTGTCCTTCAGCGTGACCTTGGGCACGGTGATCGTCGCCGGGCGCACCATCTGGTTGCACGCGCGGATCGCAAACATCGCGGTGTGGCCCTTGCTCTGCGCCATCATGTTGGCGAAGGCCTGGCCCACCGGGCCGTCGGTGCGGCCGATCAGGATCTCCGGCATGGCATCGGTGAACTGGCCCTCGGCCGCAAGCACGGTGGCCTCGCCGGCATGGAATACGTAGTTTCGGTTCATGAGCTCTCCGCAATGAGGCGACGGCGCCGGCAGGCGCCCTCGGGCAAACCGGGTGCGCCGGCGATCGCCGCGCCCCCGACCACTTTCACACGGCACCGGCAGGCACCCGCCCCACCGGCAACCAAGCCAACAGTGCCGCTCAACTCGACGGAGCGTCCACGGCCACCAGCCACTCGCCCTTGCCGTCGGCCGCGAGGTCGCCGACGAAGCGGCGCGGCATGCGCACGGTCAGGTCGGCGAAGGGTCCGCCATGATAAGCCAGGCTGCGCGCCAGCAGCGCCCAGAACACCCGGATGTCGTGCGCGGTGGGGACGAAGCTGGCGGGCACCTCGGGCGCCGCGCCGGCGAACACCAGCGTGCCGCGGCGCATGCCGTAGCCGCAGTGGGCGCCGCAGCGCCCGGCGAGCGCGATCGTGCCGGCGACCATGCGCGCGGCGAGGAAGTCGCCGGCGTCGCCGTGGATCAGCGCCGTGCCGCGCCGCATGCGGTCGCCGCAGCGCGCGCCGGCGTTGCCGCGCACGACCAGGGTGCCGCCGCACATGCCGTCCATGCTGCCGGGCAGCGCCCCCGCGGCGTAGTCGCCGACGCTGCCGTCGACCTCCAGCCGGCCGCCCGCCATCTCGCAGGCTGCGAGCAGGCCGGCATTGCCGGCAACGACGATGTCGCCGGCGCGCATCTGCGCCCCGACATAGTCACCGGCGTCGCCCTCGACGCGGATGCTGCCGCCGTCCATACCGCGGCCGACGCCGTCGAAGCGCGCCAGATCGCCTTCGAACACCAGCGTCGGCACTTCGGCCGCGCTCGCCGCGACGTCGAACAGCTCGCCGAGGGCGAGACGCTCGTTGCCGTGCCACACCATCGTGCGCGACAGCTCGGCGGCGTCGCCGGCGGCGGCCGCGAGCGGCGTCAGGCCGGCGAGTTCGACGCGCAGCGCCGGCTGCGCGCGCAGGCGCAGGTTGAAGCGCACGCTCATGGCGCGCCCTCCCCGCCCAGGATGCGGCGCAGGTGGAAATGGTAGGGCCCGAGCTTGCCGCCGTAGTTGCCGGCCGAAAGGCGCAGCACGCCGGCCGCGGCGCCGCGGTCGATGATCGCCGCCATGCCGGCGCGCATTGCCGCAGCCACGTCGGCCTCGGTAAGGCCGTCGATGACGATCTCCATCACGCAGTTCACCCCGGGCCCGAGTTCGCTGTGCCTGGCCAGCGGCGTCAGCGCCGGGCAGAAGGCCTCGTTGGTGGAGGCCGGCAGCGACGCATACTTGCTGCCGACCTTGGAGCCGGAGCGCACCACCCCGCCCGGAAACGGCATGATCACGCCGGCCACGGCGCGCATCGCCGCCACCCCGGCCTCGGCGGCGGCGAGCGCGGCGTCGGTGTCGCGCGCCAGGATCAGCAGGTTGCCGCCGCCCACCGCCTTCACCACCGGCGTGGTCTCGGCACCGACGAACTCGCCGTCCATGACCGGCACGCGCCAGTAGCGGGTGCCGTCGAGCAGCTTCGAGATCTGCCAGCCGTCGCCGAAGAAGCGCAGGTTCTGCACCAGCGCGATCGGCTCGCCTTCGTCGAGGCCGGCGTAGATCGCCGTGGTCGGGCAGGTCAGCACGCACTGGCCGACGCGGCGCTCGACCTGCTTGGCGAGTTCCTTGCCCGACACCGCGAACACCAGCACCGCCACCCCCGGCCGGCCGTCGGGGGTCTCGTCCGCCGACAGCGCGCGCTCGATGCCGGCCTCGCAGCCGCAGGCGATCACCGAGGTGGCGAAGCCGGTCATCGCCACCGCGGCGTGGCCGGCCCAGGTGGCGTTGTGCGCGGTGATGACGAGCCGGGTGGCCTTCATCGGGAAGGCCTCGGCGAAGGTGTCGTCGATGTGGACGCCGTTGCGTTCCATCGCCTCGCTCATGGGCGGCCCCCGCCGTGCAACTTGCAGCGGTGCAGCGCACCGCCGTTGGTGCAGGCACACAGCTCGTCGGTGCCGATCCTGGCGTGGCGCCAGTCGAGCGCCAGGTGCTCGGCGTGGTAGCGCGCCAGCGTCGCCTCGATCGCGGGGTCGAAGTCGGGCTCGACGAAGTGGGTGCCGCCCACCGGGGTCGCCTCGATGCGGCCCTTGCGCGCCACCAGCGTGCCGTCCTTGAAGACGTATTCGGGCGTGGTGAACATCGCCTCGCGGTCGGCGTCCTCGCGGTACACCGCGATGTCGGCCGCGGCGCCCTCGCCGAGCTGGCCGCGGTCGGCGAGGCCGAGCAGGCGCGCCGGCGCGGCGCGGGTCATGATCGCGATCTCGTACAGCGTCAGCTCGCGGCCGATCTCGCGCAGCTCGGCGCCGGCGGCGACGTCCGGGTGCAGCTTGGCGAGTTGCTCGTCGCGGAAGGCCTTGTCCATCAGCAGCCGGATCAGGTGCGGGTAGCTGGTGAAGGGGCCGCCGTTGGGGTGGTCGGTGGTCAGCACGACGCGCCAGGGGTCGTCCATCAGCAGGAAGATCTCCAGCCCGATCGCCCACTGCAGCGCATTGACGTAGCTCTGCTCGCGGTAGCGGAAGGGCACGACGCCGCAGCCGGCGTCGCACTCGATGTCCGCTCCGACCCACTTGCGCGGGCTGCCGAGCCCGGCGTTGGCATGCTGGCGCATGGTGTCGCCCGAGGCCGTAACCGTCTGGCCGAAGATGATCTGGCCGACGTCGAGGCTGACGTTGGGCGCAGCCTTGATGCGTTCGACCAGGCGGCGCGCGGCGGAGGAAAACTTCTTCGGCCCTTCGGTACCGTAGCTGTGGAACTGGATGTGGGTCAGGTGGCCGGGCAGGCCTTCGAGGGCGTCGATCGTGGCCAGCGTCGATTCGATGTTGCCGGGCACGCCGAGGTTGCTGGCGTGGATGTGCAGCGGGTGCGGCACGCCGAGCTCGCGCAGCGCGCGCGCCAGCGTGTGCACCACGCGGCGCGGCGTGATCTGCCAATGGACGTGGTTCTCATCGACGTCGAGCTTGCGCTGGTTGAACTTGAACGCCGAGATGCCGCCCGGGTTCACCACCTTGACTCCCATCGCGCGCGTGGCGTTGATCGTCCACCCGACGTAGTCGCGGATGCGCTCGAAGTCCTCGCCCTCGGCGAGCAGGCGCAGGAAGAGCTCGTCGTTGCCGAGCATGACGTAGGCGCCGTGGTCGAGGATCGGCGTGTCGCCCATCTCCATGTGGGCGTGGCGGGCGTTGGAGATCGCCATCGCCGGCTCGAAGGCGGCGGTGTAGCCCATCTCGGCGTAGCGGTAGCCAGTGGCGAGCGTGCCCGGCGTGCAGCAGCCGGCGGAGGCGAGCTCCAGCGCGCTGGCCGGGGCGCGGTTCAGCCGATGGTCCTCGGGCAGCAGCATGCGCGCGAGATTGACCTTGCCGCCGCCGATATGGGTGTGCAGGTCGATGCCGCCGGCCATGACGACGCAGCCGCCGACGTCGTACTCGCGGTCGACCGCGTCGTCCGGATGGAGCTTGACGATGCGGCCGTCGCGCACGCAGAGCTCGCGGACTTCGCCATCGACGCCGTTGGCCGGGTCGTAGAGGCGGCCGCCGCGCAGGCGCAGGGTCGTCATCGCGCGCCCTCCCCGCCGACTGTCGTGGCGTCGCCTATCGCGCCGTCACCGGTCCTGCTGTCCGCCTTCGCCTTGCCCGCCGCACCGAGGCGGGCGAGCAGGCTGCCGGCGACCTCGGCGACGCCCGGCAGCGTGTCGGCATAGACTGCCTCGAGCGGCAGCACGACACCGCCGTCGGCGCGGAACATGTGGCCGGCCGCGCCGATGCCCGGCGTCGACACCGGGATGAAGACCACGCCGGGTCGCGCCGCCAGCGCCGCGGCCAGCGCGGGGTGGCCGAGGACGATCAGCGGCAGCGTGGTTTGCGGCGGTGCGAGCGGTGGCGCCAGGCTGGCGACCCACAGCAGCGCGTCCACCGCCCCGTCGGCGAGCAGCGGCGCGGTGGCGTAGCGGACCGGGTCATGGACGAGGCCGCGCCCGAGCACGCCGGTGCGCAGCGGCAGCCCGGACAGCCAGCTCACCGCGTAGTTGGCGGTGTAGGCGCCGTCGCTGCCGGTGAGGCAGAAGGCGGCCGCGCGCGTCGTCCGGTTCAGCGTGTTCACCATGCGCAGCACCGCCTCCGCGACCAGTGCGCCGTGCGCCGGCAGGCTCGCCGCCTCCCACACGATGACGCAATAGCTGGCCGCGTGCATGCGCTCGGCGAGCGCCGCCAGCGCCGCATCGGGCGCGGTCGGCCGGCGGCGGGCGAGCAGTGCGGCAAGCAGCGCCGCGGTGTCGAAGACATCGCCCTGCAGCGGCTGGTACTCGACGCTCGCGCCCTCCAGCACCAGGTTGCCCGCCGGCGGCACGCCGACGAAGACCACCTCGCGCTGCGGCGCGCCGTCGGCCGCGGGCGCGCAGCGGCGGAAGAACTCCGGATAGTGCGCCGCCGGGTCGGTGCCGAGGCAGACGACGAGGTCGGCGCGGTTGCGGATCTCCGCCAGCGTCGTATAGAACAGGCCGCGGTCCTGCAGCGCGCGCAAGGAGTGCATCAGCGTGTCGCCGTGGGCATGGTCGAGGATCGCGCCGCTGGCGTTGGCGAGCCGGTACAGCGCACGCGCGCCGGCGACATCGGTGGCCATGCCGCCGATCAGCGGCTGGCGGCTGGCGGCGAGCAGGCGCGCCGCCGCGTCAAGGGCCGCGTCGAGCGTGGCGGGCGCGCCGTCGACGCTTGGCGCAGCGGGCGACGGCGCGGCGCCGAAGTGCGCCAGCGCCGCCTGCGCCCGCGGGCAGTCGGAGCCGAGCAACCGCAGATCCGCACCGGCCTCGAGGCCGAAGCCATCGCACAGCAGGGCACAGAAGGGGCAGGTCCAGGCCTGCTGCCGGCGCGCCGGCGCCGCAGGGGCGCCGTGCCCGCCGGGGGCGTCGTCAGCAACGACCGATGTCTGAGCGTTCATGCGCGCCTCCATGCAAAGCCCATGCCATTGCAGCGAGGCAGCAAGCGCGAAAACGCTCTCTCCCGGGCGCTGTCGGCGACATTGCGTCTTCCACTGCGATGGCGTTCCGATCTGACACACTTCGAGTTGCCGCTGTGCCAAAAAGCGACGCCAGCCGCCTCATCGTCTCGGCGGGCAGCTGCACCCAGCTTCGGCGCGCGCGCAAGCGCGACGAGGCAAGCCGATAGCCCGCCCGATGCGCTTGCGCCCGGCGAAGACCGGCTGCCGCGTGCGGACTCCGGCCAGCATCGCCCGACCGGTGCAGACGTTGAGCCGTGCCTGGCAGCTTGCGCGCCATGCCCGCGCAACGGCTCAAGCGACGCCCGGCCCGTCGTGCAGCCGCCGCGGCAGGATGCGCCGGTCGTGCAGCGCCGAAGCGGTCAGCCAGGCCTCCGCCCCGGCCGCCGCCGCGGCGGCCAGATCGGCTTCGTCACGGATCCCCCCTGCCCCGATCAGCCGCAGCGCCGGCGCGCGGCGACCAACCGCCTGCAGCGCATCGAGCGCCGGACCGTCGAAGGAACCGACCCGCTCCAGCGTCATGACGATGACGCGCGCCGGCCACAGGCCGGGCTCGTCCCAGCAGCCGGCGGGGTCCAGGGGCTGCTCGCCACGCCGGTCGAGCGACAGGATGCTGCGGCCGCGGTCGGCCAGCGCCGCACGCGCCGCCGCCCTGCTCGCGAGCGCCTCGCTGGCGAACACCGGGGTGACCCGCCCAGCCAGCCCCCCCAGGACTGCGCACAGCGTGGCGAAGCCGCCGACGTCGCGAAAGCCCGCGTCGAGCCAGAGCTGCAGGCGCGGATGTTGCGTGAGGAGCGCCACGATGAGCTCCGCCTGCACCGCCCCGCCGCCCAGGGCGTCGAGGTCGGCGACGTAGAGCGTGTCCGCCGCCGCGTAGTCGAGCAGGATACGTGCGACCGCGAGCGGCGCGCTCGTCCGGCACAGCGGCGAGACGATCGGACGATAGCGCTGGCGTTCGCCGCGCAGCGCGCGCACCACCTGGCCGCCCATCAGGTCGATAACCGGTACGATTTGCATGGCAATGAGAACGAGAGTCCTGATCTACGAATTCATCAGCGCCGGCGGCCTGGTCGATACCGCCGCCGGCGCCGAACAGGCTGCGCTGCTGGCGCAGGGTATCAGCATGCGCAACGCGCTGCTCACCGACCTCCACGCCGCGCCCGGCTTCGCCGCCACGCTCGCCGCTGCGGCGGACAGCCCCGGTGCACTGCTGCCGCCCGCGCTTGCCAGCTGCCCAAGCGTGCATCCACAGCGCGGCGAGCCGGCCGCCGCCTTCCTCGCCCGCGTGACGCCGGAGTTCGACCGAGTGTGGGTCGTCGCGCCGGAAACGGGCGGTATCCTGGGCGCGCTGTGCGAGGCCGTCGGCCCCGCACGCTGGGTTGGCTGCGAACGCAGCGCGATCGCGCTTTGCAGCAGCAAGTCGGCCACCCGCCGCCGCCTCGCCGCGCACGGCGTGGCCGTTCCTCCTGCCTGGCCGGCGCCGGAAGCCGGCACGGAAGCTGGGACGGAAGCGGCGCACTGCGCAGGCACGCCCGCGCCGCGGACGGGAACGGGCGGGCGCTGGGTCGTCAAGCCGGACGACGGCGCCGGCAGCGAGGACACGCGGCTGTTCGACGACCTCGCCGCGGCCTGCGCCGAAGCCGCAGCCCGCCTGGCGCAGGGCCGGCCGACGACGCTGGAAGCCTGGGTCGAGGGCGAGGCCCTGAGCCTGTCGCTGCTCTGCACCGCGGGCGGCGCGGAGCTGCTCTCGATCAACCGCCAGCACCTCGTCGTCGCCCCGGGCGGCGCGCTGCGCTACGAGGGGGTCAGCGGCGGCATCGTGCCGATCGACGGCGACGGCGCGCGCGCTTTCGCCCACCTCGCGACGCAGGTGCACGCGGCCGTGCCCGGCCTGCGCGGCTTCGTCGGCATCGACCTGGTGCGCACGGCAGACGGCCGTCTGGTGGTGATCGAGCTCAACCCCCGCCTCACCTGCGCCTACGCCGGCCTGTCGGCCCGCCTGGGGCGCAACGTCGCCGCCATCATCCTGGCCGCCGAATCGCCACCCGCGCCTTCGCGGTCGCCCCGTGCGGAGGTGGTCGATGTCGGTTGAGCCCCCCGCCCACCGCGCCCCCATCATCGGCTGGGACATCGGCGGCGCCCACGTCAAGGCCAGCCTGGTCATCGACGGCCGCGTCCGCGACGTCGTGCAGTGGCCGGCGCCGCTGTGGCAGGGCCTGTCCCACCTCGACACGGCGATCGCCTCGACGCGCGCGCGCTGGCCGCAGTTCGGCACCGCCCGCCACGCGGTGACGATGACGGCGGAGATGACCGACCTCTTCGACCACCGTGAAGCGGGCGTCCTCGCCCTCGCCGCCCACCTTGCCACTGCCCTCGGCGACGAGCTGCGCCTGTACGCCGGCGCCGCGGGCTGGGCCAGCGCTGCCGACGCCGGCCCGGCCTGGCAGTCGATCGCGTCGGCGAACTGGCTCGCCACCGCGCAGCTGGTCGCGCGCCGCGTGCCCGACGCGGTGCTCGTCGACGTCGGCAGCACGACCACCGACCTGATCCCGATCGACGCCGGCCAACCGGTGCCGGCCGGGCGCAGCGACGCCGACCGTCTGGTCAGCGGCGAACTCGTCTACCTGGGCGTGGTGCGCACGCCGCTGTGCGGCCTGGCGCGCCAGATCCGCTTCGACGACGAACTGGCCAACGTGATGAACGAGCTCTTCGCCACCACCGCCGACGTCTTCCGCCTCAGCGGCGAGCTCGACCCGGCGCACGACCAGTATCCGCCGGCCGACGGCGGCGGCAAGGACGCGGCCGCCACACGGCAACGGCTGGCGCGCATGATCGGGCGCGACGCGCGCGAGGCCGACCCGGCCCAGTGGCGCATCTTCGCCGAACACTGGCGGCAGGCGATGCTCGACGAGATCGGGCGCAACCTCGCCCGGGTCAGCGGGGGCGCCGATCCCGCGCGGCCGATCATCGGTGCCGGCTGCGGCGCCTTCCTCGCGCGCGCGCTGGCGCAGCGCCTGGAGCGGCCCTACTTCGCCTTCGCCGAGTTGGTCGAGGCGGAAGCGCAATGCGCCGCCTGGGCCGGCACTTGCGCGCCGAGCGTCGCCGTCGCCCTGCTCTTCGCCGGCGAGGCTGCCTGATGTGGGTCGTCAAGCTCGGCGGCAGCCTCGACCGCGACCCCGCGCTGCGCACCTGGCTGGCGCTGCTGGCCGATTGCGGCGGCGGGCGGGTGGCGATCGTGCCGGGCGGCGGACGCTTTGCCGACGCGGCGCGCGAGGCGCAGGCGCACTGGCGGGTCGACGATGTCGCCGCGCACAACATGGCGCTGCTCGGCATGGCGCAGACCGCGCAGCTGATGAAGGGTCTGTGCCCCGCGCTCGAGTGCGCGGACAGCGCCGCGGCCGTGCGCGACGTGCTGCGCCGCGGCCGCGTGGGGCTGTGGCAGCCGTTCGAGCTGCTGCGCAGCGAAGCGGACGAGCTGACGAGCTGGGACGTGAGCTCCGACAGCCTCGCCCTGTGGCTCGCGCGCGAACTGGGCGCGGCGCGGCTCATCCTGGTGAAGTCCTGCGCGCTGCCGCCGCGGGCCGGGCCGGACCAACTCGCCGCCCTCGGCATCGTGGACCGGCGCTTTCCGGCCTTTGCACGCGCAGCGGCGTGCCGTATCGACGTCCTGGGCCGCGACGCGGCCGACACCCTAGGTGGCGAGCTGCGGGCCACGGCCGCCTGTACCGACTGACTCGCGGGAACTGACTCGCCGGGCTGGCTCGCCGGACGGACTCAGCCCGCCACGGCTGTGGTCGCAGCGGTGAGCACGCCCGCCGCCTGGTCGCGCCGCAGGCCTAGACGCACCGCCCTCACCTTGTCCGCGACGAGCCGGCCGGTGCGCGCACCCTCGCACACCGCGCTGCGAAAACCGGCGAAATCCGGCCGCAAGCGCCGCAGCCGCGGCAGGTCGGCGAGCGTGAGCGCGCCGGCAAGGCCGACGGGCTTGCCGTGCGTGCGGGCGCAGGCGACAAGCGTCGCCAGCACATCGGCCGGCATGCGTTCGAGCAGGCTGCCGCCGAGCTTGCCCTGCGTGTCGAGCATCAGCGCAGGAAACGGCAGCACGCAGGCCGCGGCGAAGAAGTCGGCGTCGAGCCCGTCGTCGGCGATGAACACCGGCACCACCGGCCGCGCGCAGCGTGCCAGGCTGGTCAGCAAGGCCTCCGCATCCATGCCGCCCGCACCCGGCACGCCCACCTTGACCAGGTCCACGCCGCAGTCGGCCACCGCTTCAACCTGCGCCAGGATGGCAGCCCTTGCGCCGGCGGGCAGGTCGCCGATCGTGGCGCTGACCATCAGCCGCGGGTGGCAAGGCCGCAGCGCGCCGAGGATCTCGCGGATGCGCGCCGGGGGCAGGCCACCGAGGGCGCCCGCGGTCGGCTCCTTGAGGTCGAGATAATCGACGCCGACTTCGGCCGCAAGCAGCGCTTCGGCGCCGTCGCGCACGCTGACCAGCATCCGCGTCATGCCGCCCCCTGCGCGCCGGCGTGAAAGCGCTCGACCGCCTCGCACAGCCACTCCCAGGCCTCGAGTTCGTGCGGGCCGGCGGTCTTGTCGATGGCGATCTGCAGATAGGCCATCTCGCTGTCGACCTTGTCGCGCGGCAGCATGCCGAGCCGGCTCACCAGCACCGCGCCCTCGACCACCGCGGCCTGCGCGCGGTTGAAGCCCGGGAAACCCCGATGCACCACCTCGCGCCGCCTTCGCATCGCCAGCACCGGGCGCAGCGCATCGTCCTGCGGGCGCACCAGTTCGAGCTCGACGTGAGCCAGCGCGGTCGCCAGGCGTCGGCCCGCAAAGCCGTCGAGCGGCAGCGTCGGCCAGTCGCGGCGGCCGGTGACGCAGCCGGCGAAGACGCGCACGTCGGTGCTCAGGTTGAGCACCGCACGCCCGGTGGCGAGCACGTTGTCGAGGGTGCGCGAGGGCTTGAACGGCATCATCAGCACCTCATCGCCCTCGTAGCGGATGCCCATCGGCGCGAGGTGGACCTCGCCCGCGGGCGACTGCGTGGTGACGACGGTTTCGAAGATCATCGGCATGGAGAGGTCCCGGTTCGGCCGGCGGCCGCAGCGGCGGGCTCCGGCGGGTTTGGGGCGGCTGGTCTTGGGGCGGCTGGTTCCGGGTCCGCTGGGTGTGAGGCGGACGGGCCGGCGGCAGATGGACTGCCTGCGGACGGGGGCGCCGCCGGAGGCCTTGCAGCGGGCGGCTCGGCTGCGGGCGGTCCGGCCTCCGGCTCCCGCTTGAGTTCCAGCTCTGGCGCCTCGGCGCGCGGCGTCGCGGCCGGACGGGCGGCGCGTGTCGGGCCGGGCGCACAATAGGCAAGCAGGTCCTGCGCCGGGCGATCGGTGGCGCAACCCCAGTCGAGCGGCTGGTCCTGCATGTAGCGCTTGCCCAGCGCCCACGCAATCTCGGCGCGCGCGAGCTCGACGCCCATGTAGAAGGCGTGGCCGCCGTCGTGCTCGAGGCCGAGGCGGGGAAACAGCGCAAACGGATCCTGCGCCACGTGATGGCCGTCGCGGTTGTACACGTGCAGCCCGCGCGGCGAGACCTGCACGCGGAAGTTGGGGTCGCGCACGGCGGCGGCGGTCTCGGCGATCTCGGCCTCGGTGTCGGGGAACGGCGTCTTCGCGTGCACCGTCATCAAGTCATCACTGAAGCCCTTCGGCAGCGATTGCGTCTCGCGCGCGGCGTACATGATGCGGCGTGCGCGGTCGGCCTCGCGCACCGCGCGGCGGGCGTGGCCGCTGACCTGGGTGGTCAGCACCGCGGCGATGCCGAGCTCGGCGCCGATGCCGAACAGCACGGCGTTGATGCCGCTGGTGTCGGCCTCGGTGAGCTCGGTGACGTTGCCCACCCCCATCATGATCTCGATCGCCGGATAGCGCGCGCGCAGGCGCTGGTAGCGGCACAGCGAGGCGAGCAGGCCGAACGGGATGGGGTCGAGGATGGCGTCGGCGAGGAAGGGCCTGCCGCGCCGCTGCAGCTGCTCGATGGCGTCGTAGAGCGAGCGCTCGTCGGCCGGTTCGCGCGGGATCAGCACCGGCACGGCCGCGGTCTCGTCGGCGAGCCACAGCGTGTCGGGGGTCAGGCTCAGCAGGTAATCCGCCCCCGCGCGGCCGCCGCGCAGCAGCTCCTGCGCGTCCATCGAATCAACGCTGACACGGAATCCCTCGGCCTTCAGCGCGCGCACCGCGTCCTCGAGGTGGTCGAAGCGTGTCGCCGGCAGGCAGCCGAGGTCGATGACGTCGGCGCCGTCGGCGCGAAAGGCCTCGGCGCGGGCGAGGATGGCAGCGATGTCGAGGCGAGGCGCGTCGACGATCTCGGCGAAGATCAGCGTGTCGTGGCGCGACAGGTCCACCGCCTTGGCCGCGCGGTTGAAATGCTGCGGGATGTCCTTCAGTTCTTCCGGGCCGCGCTCCACCGGCAGGCCGTAGTGCGCCGACAGCGCCTCGAGGTCGCCGCGGCAGCGCCCCGGCACCAGGATGCGGTCGGTGCCTTCCGGCCGCTCGACGCGGCGGCGGATCATGTCGGCGGTCATCAGGCCGGCGACCTGCAGGCCGATCTCGCGCACTTCCCAGGTGAAGGGCGACGGTGCCATGGCGGCGAGCACCTTCTCCAGGTTGCGCTGCGCCAGGCGGCCGGTCAGGAAGAGGATGTGTTCCATGTCAGCGCGAGTTCTTTGAGGCGGGCCTGCAGCAGGCGCTCGAGCGCGGTCGGCGTGTCGACGACATGGCAGTGGTCGATGCGGCGCAGGCGCTCGACGTTCTCGAGCTCGATGTTGCGCGGCTTGAGCTCGACCCATTCGTGCGGCGCCTTCGTCACCACCACCGGCTTCGTGTCGCAGGCGAGGACGAAGCCGGGAATCTCGAGCTTGCCGGCCTGGGCAAAGATGTTGGTCGGCAGCGTGTCGGAGATGCCGAAGGCGCACTTGGCGACCGTGTTGCTCGTCGCCGGGGCGATGATCACGGTGTGGTAGACGTCGCTGTAGAGCATGCCCACCGGCACCGAGCTCGCGGTCTTGTCGCGGAACACGCGGCAGCGCTCCTTGAGCTCCGCGACCGTGAAGCTGTACATCGGCAGCACCTCTTCGGCCGCGGCCGACAGGAAGAGGTCGAGGTTCGGCAGCCGCAGCGCGAGCTGCATGCATTCGTCGAGGTAGTGGCCGGAGCCGGTCACCGCCCAGGCGAAGCGGCTGCGCCGCTCCATGTCGCCGGCGGTGCCGCCGGTCGGGTAGTGATCGTCATCGAGGGAGGGCGCGGCCAGCGTCGGCCCCGTTTCGTCCCGCGCCGGGTCTTGCGTATGCGACATCGAATGGTTCCTGCGAGGTTGCCCGCGCCGCGCGCAGCCTGCGCCGGCGTCGGGTTGCATCGTGATTCGCCCGTTCATCATACCCACATCAGGTGCACCGGGCCTAAGCACCGGGCCTAAGCACCGGGCCCTGGCACCGGGCCTTGGCAGCGTGCACTAATCGTGCCGATGCCCCGCGCCCGGCGCACGCCATTGGCCCGTTTCTCGCTTCCGGTATACCCGACGCGGGCCGGGAGCGGTATCGTGCGCGGCGCGCCGGATTGTCCAGGGCTGTTCCCGCGCCCCGTTTCCCTGCCCTCTCCCGGAGCCCCGACCATGCATGCCGACAACCTCGACCGCCTGATGTCCCAGCCCCTGCCGCTCGACACCAGTCGCGGCCGTCCTGCCACCTTGGACATCATCTTCATCAACGGTTTCGTCGGCGAGACCGTGATCGGCATCCACCACGACGAACTGCACGACACGCAGCCGGTGCGCATCGACCTCGCCGCCGGCCTGCCACGCAGCCTCGCCTGCGACACCGACCGCATCGGCGACACCATCGACTACAGCGTGGTGCGCACGGCGCTGCACGAGCTGTTGCAGACACACCGCTTCCGCCTGCTCGAGGCCTTTGCCGAAGGCATCGCCGCCCTGCTGCTGAACCGCTTCGGCGCGCACTGGGTGCGGGTCGGCGTGACGAAGCCGCGCAAGTTCGACGACGTCGAAGGCGTCGGTGTCGTCATCGAGCGCGTCCGCACCGTGCCACCGCGCCGCAGTCAGCCGTCCGACAGCGCGGAAGTCCTGAGCCTGCTCGGCACCGGCATGGTGCCGGGGCAAGACGGGCGCTGACCGGCCGCGCCGGGGCCCGACCATCGCGCCGCTTCGCCGCCTCGGTTCCTTTCCCGTCCCCGCCCCTTCCCGCCTCGTCCGTCACCCAGGGCAGCACGGCAAGCGGCGCAAGAAAAAGCCGGAGACGACTCCGGCTCTTCTTGCAGCTGCGCCCGCCCGCCGCGGGCCGGACGGTGCCACGGCGGGCAGGCGCCGCCCCGGCTCAGGTGTGCGCGGCGAAGGGGTGGGCGGTAGTGCCCTTCTTCGCCACCACCTCGGCCGCGCTCGGCTCGCCGGTGACGGCGCGCTTGATCGCCTCGCGCGTGGCCTGGTAGTTGTAATCCTGGATCTTGCCGTCGTCCTCGGCCAGCCAGTGGATGAAGACGCCGACGCAGATGAAGATGTTGTCGGCTTCGTCGGCCGGGATGGTGCCGTCCTCGACGCTGTCGGCCACCGCCATCGCCACCGCGCGCTGCGCCGGGCCGAACATCTGCACCGCCTGCTTGGCGCCCTTGATCGTCACCTTGTTGAACAGGATCGTGGCGGGCTTGCACAGCAGGTTGGGCGCGACCACCGCCAGCAGCGAGGTGAAGCCGTCCTTGTTGTTGGTCAGGGCGGTGGCGAAGGCGGTCTCCGCGGCGCTGCCGCGCGGGCCCAGGATCAGGTCGATGTGCGCCACCTCATTGCCGTCCCCGACCAGCGACTCCCCCACCATCATGCGATCGATCTTTGCCATGCTCGTATCTCCATTTTGACGTTGTTCAGGCCACCCCTCGGGGGCAAGCCATCTGTCCGGCGACCTCGCGACCCCCGATACCCGCTCTGCAACTCAGATTCCGTGCCAGCTCGCCTCCCCCCCGATGACAGACGGGAAAGCACCGATTTCCCGCCGATCCCGCCTGGTCCACCGCGCCTGCCAGCCCTGCGGCGCAGCGGCATCGGGCGGCGGATGTTCAATCCTCACGCGGACCGCGTGACACCTGATCCAAATTGACACACTCGCGCTTCTGCGGCCGCCGTCGGCTCGAAGGCGCAGGGCAAGCCCATGCGCCGCTGCAGCAGGTCGTCGACGATCGCCTGCGCGATATCGAACGGCGTCACGCGCTGCAGCCCGCGCCAGGCGGCCACGCCGTTCACCTCGATGACCTGCGCGCCGCAATCGGCGCCCGGGTCCGGCACCAGGTCCACGCCGGCGTAGTCCATCGCCAGCGCCGCCGCGGCGCCTTCGGCCAGGCGCGCAAGCGCCGGTTCCAGCGCGCAGGCCACGCACCTGGCGCCCTGCGCCACGTTGCGCACCCAGTGCGGACTGACGCGCTTCATCGCCGCGATCGCGCGCCCGCCCACGACCAGCACGCGCCAGTCGAAGCCGGGCGCCGCGGCGCTCTCCGGCTGCGGGACGAAGCGCTGCAGGCAGGCCAGCCCGCCGAGCGCTGCCAGTTCGGGCAGCGGCACCGACACGCCATCGACCATGCCCACGCGCCGCAGCCCCTTGCCCTGCGAGCCGAACATCGGCTTCAGCACCAGGCTGTGGCCGGCAGAGGCCTCGCGCATCAGGATGCGGCGCGCCTGCGGCTCGGATTCCAGCGCCCACGACGGCGGCGTCGCGACGCCGGCCTTGTGCAGCAGGAAGCTCGTCATCGCCTTGTCGACGCTGCGCTCGATCGCGCGCGCGTCGTTGTAGACCGGCACGCCGAGCTCGCGCAGCGCGTGCAGGATGCCCAGGCGCTTGGTGATCTGCTCCAGGCTGCCGCCGGCGATGCCGCGCACGATGCCGGCGAGCGGCAGCTCGCGGCCGAAGCCGGGAATGACCAGCCCGGACGGCGTGGCGCCCGAGTCGAAGCGGCACTGTTCGAGATCGACACAGCGCCCCTCGAAGCCGCGCCGCGTCAGCGCCTGGCGCAGCTTGCGCGTGTGCCAGCCGGTCTCGTCGGTGAAGATCGCGACGCGCCGCCGGCCGCCGCTTGCGCCCTCATCGGCGGCGGCGATCACGCGCCGACCTCGAGCCACAGGCTGCGCAGCAGGGCCATGTCCAGCCCGCCCGCATGCCAGGTGCGCCCGCTGGCGAGGTTGCTGACCCACACCTCGGCCGGTGCGAACAGCGCCGGATCGATGCGGTAGAAGTCGTACTCATAGTCGCGGAAGATGTCGGCGAAGGAGCGGCCGTAGTCGCGTGAAGTCGCCGACGGCAGGCGGCGGGCGAGGTTCTGCGCGGCCTCATCGCTGCAGCTCACGCTCAGATGCACGCGCCCGCCGTAGAGGATGGCGTCGTTGGTGCGGCCCATGGCGATGCCGGCGTCCGGGCTGGGGGCAGGCAGCGGCGCGCAGGCGCTGCCATCGACGACGTCGGCCAGCGCGAAGCCGAGTTCGTGCGTCTTGTGCAGCGCCACTTCCAGCACGCGCGCCACCACCTGGGTGGTGCCGGCGAGGCTGGTCGTGGGTGTCAGGATCAGGGTCAGGCCGTCGGCGGCGAGGCCGCAGTCGCGCAGGATCTTGTCGATCACGACCGGCGGCGGCCGGCGGTCGACCTCGAGCACGAGCACGCCGCGGTCGGCACGGTCGCGGTAGCCGAGTTCCTCGAACAGCGCCTCGCGGCCCGCCAGCGCGCGCGCCGGGCCGGAGCCGAGGGAGAAGAACTTCTTCCCGCCCGCCTCCTCCTTGCTCGCCGACAGGCTCCAGCCGGCGTACTGGCTGGCGAGACAGGCGAGCACCGGCTGCGCGCTGCTGACCTCCACCCAGGTCGGCCAGCCGTCCGCGGCACGCGCGGCGAGGCCGACGCGGCCGAGGCCGCCCATGCAGATTTCGCCGATGGCGAGCCCGGCGGCGACGCTGCCGCGCACCTCGATGCCGCCATCGACCAGCGTGACGCCGCTATCGAGGCGTTCGACATGGATACCCAGCGCATCGCCCTCGGCGAGCAGGGTCGACACGCGCCCGGCGGCCAGTTGATTGATGCTGAGGGGCGAACCCGCAAAGCTTGTGACTGAATTGCCCATCCCTGTTCTCCCCGTTGATCAGTCGCCCCTCTGCCCGCATCGCGCTCCCCGCGGCGCGGAGCGGGCCCCCTGCGGGCGGGCGGCGAGGCTAGGCCTTCTGGGCCACGACTTCGCGCGCCTTGTCGAAGGCCTCGCGAAAGCCCAGGTAGAGCGGCTTGTCGGCGTTGCGCATGGCCAGCAGCAGGCCGTGCTCGACCTGGTACTTGACGTTGCCCACGGCGAGCGCGCCGATGCCGACCGCCCGTCCGCCGGGCAGCGGCTTGCCGTCGTCCATGACGCCGACGCCGGCGATGCCTTCCGGCGGCACCGCGTTGACGTCGGCGGCGACGAGCAGGTCGGCGGCCACGGCGCGATCGTCCGCGCTCACCACCTGCACGCCGGCCGCCGCGGTCGCAAGCACGACGTCGGCCTGGAGCAGCGCGGCGCGGCGCGCCTCGTCCGTGTTCAGCCCCAAGCCCTGCAGCGTGCAGCCGAAACGCGCGCCGGTCTCGGCGGCCGCGGCGTCGGCGGTGGCCTGGTCGCGGTGGCTGGCGAGCGTGACGCTCGCGCCGAGGCCGGCCGCGAGCACGCCGGCGATGCGGCCGACGGTGCCGGTGCCGCCCAGGATCAGCACCCGCCTGGCGGCGAAGTCGGTGCCGTGGGCCTGGCGCAGCTGGCGCTCGACGCAGGCCACGAGTGCCGCGGCGGTGGTGTAGGAGCCGCTCGGGTCGGCCATCACCGACACCTCGAACGGCGGCACCATGGCCTTGCGCGCGCACTCGAGCATGTCGGCGGCGAGCAGCACGTCACGCCCGCCGATGAAGATGCCGGTCGCCTTCACGCCCTTCGGCCCGCGCGAGAAGATCGCGTCCTGGGTCAGGCCGGTGATCTCGCCGGCGCCGACGCCGCAGTAGGGCACCACGACCTGGTAGCCGGCATCGACGGCCATGTTGATGTCGAAGGGGCTCATCTGCCGGCCGGGGGTAAACATGTGCAGGATGTAGCTGCGTTCCATCGTCGTGTCCCTGTGCTGTTGTTGGTCGATTGGCGCCGGGTTGCCGCGTCGGGGTCGGGACGCCCGGCGTGATCCCCTGCCGCGGCCTGCCTCAGCGCGCCCGCCGGCCGACCGCTGCGCCGTGGTTGCACCCCTCGACCACGAGCGCGCGCAGCGCGGGGTCGACCGCGCCGGCCGCCCGCGCCGCCGCCAGCGCCGATTCGGCCGCCGCCGCCGAGGGCATGATCGCGAACCCGGTCGGGCCCCAGGAGCTCTGGCCGATGCCGGCGAGCTGATGGGCGCGGATCCACTCGAGCGCCACGCCGACGGCGGCGCTGGTGTACATCGAGCCGCCCTGCGCCGGCGCGAAATAGTCGCCGATCAGCCGCTGCACGGTGCTGAGGCCTTGGGCGAAGGGCTCGAAGGCGCCCTCGATCGCGCCTGGCAGCACGCGCATCAAGACCTGATGGCAGAGATCGGCCGCGAGGCTGCGCGGAAACGGCGGCAAGGCGTCCATGGCGACGCGCTCGGCCGCACCGCAGAGGCCGTCGATGCGCGCGTCCAGGAGCAGCAGCACCCGCCACTGCGCCGGGAAGGGCACGCGCGCAAGCAGCGGCGCGACGCCGCCGCCCGGCCCCGGGCCGGCGTCGAGCAGCAGCCCGCCCTGGTCGAAGCCGGCGAGGCCGACGCCGGAGCGCTCGCCGCGGCCGAGCAGCGCCGCGAGCCGCCGCGTCTCCAGTTCGAGCCCGTGCAGCGTGCAGAACGCCCTCCCCAGCGCCAGCGCCAACTGGGTGCCGGAGCCGAAGCCCGAATGCGCCGGCGGCGCGCCGTGCAGGGTGAGGCGCAGCGGCCGCAGGCGGCCGGTCTGGCGCTGCAGGGTGGCAAGATGGCGCGCCAGGCGTTCGCGCACGGCGGCATCCACCTCGCAGGCGAGGCACACCTCGTCGTGCCGCGCCGGCTGCAGTTCGATCCGCGTGCCGAAACCCTCGATCACCATGCCGAGGCTGGCAAAGCGGCGGCCCAGGCTGCCGCTGGGATCGAGGAAGCCGAGGTGCAGGCGCGCCGGCGCCTCGACCACGACCGCAGCGCACGCCTCCGGCCGCGCCTCGGCGCCGGACCTGGGGAGGGCCGTGCGGGCCGTCCGGGTCGGGTGGATCGGGTGGTCGGGGGCGGAAGCAGTGGCGGAGGTCATCGGGCGGCGTGCGGTCTCGAGTGGGCGGGTCCGGTCGGATTCATGCTCATGCGCTGGACGCAGCGGGCGGCTGCGCGGTGGCAGCCTGCCGGTGCGGTTTAGCAAACTTCGGGCCATGAATCCGGCGCCGCCTGACCGGCGCCCCCACCGCAGCCGACGAACGCCGGACACACCAGGGCCGCGACGAAGAGCGTGCACACGGTGAGATCCGCCGTCGTCCCCGGGTTCAGGCCGCGCGCCTTCAGCGCCGCATCCCAGGCGACGAAATCGGCCCCATCCACCGCCGACAGGTCCGCCGCCAGCCGGTAGCGCCAGGCGAGCGCTTCCGCCGACACCTGGGCCGCGACGCCGGCGCCGTACTTGCGCGCGATGTGCGAGTCCGGGTGGGCGGCCAGCAGGCGCACGAAAAGGTACTGGACGCGCGCCGCCAGGGCACGCGCGCCCGCCTCCGCCCCCGCCGGGCGCGGCGGGAAGTGGGCGCGCACCGCGGCGAGCACGGCGCGGTAGCCGTCCGCGTACTGGCAGGCGATCAGATCACGGTCGGCCGCCAGCCGCATCGCCGCGCGCAGGTCCACCGTCGGCGGCGCGGCGACGTCCTGTTCGCCGGCGTCGCCGAGCCCGCCCGGCGCGGCGATGCGGATCGCGCGGTAGGCGGCACGGGCATCGTCGAGGTCGAGTTCGTCCAGCACGCCGGTCAGGGCCTGCTGCAGATCGGCGAGACTGCCGCCCCCCGCCCGCTCCGCAGCCAGCGCCAGCGGCGCACACAGCAGCAGGATGCCGAGATTGGTGTTGCAGCCGACAGCCTCGCGCGTGGCGCGCACCGCCCCTTCGATGCGGTCGCCGACCGCTGCGCCATTGCGGAACAGGGCGGGGGCGCTGGCTTCGGCACTGAGCAGGAACTGCCCGGCCTCCATGTCGTGCCCGGGCGAGGCGAGGCTGACGTTGCCGGGCTTGCGCACCGCCACGTCCATCCGGCACGCCCACAGGAAGGCCGCACCGGCGTGGGGGAAGAAGCGCTGTGCGGTGGCGGTTTGGGCCATGTTCTGGCTCCGGAAGAAGAAGGACAGACAGGCGGCACGGCACGCGGCCGCGAGCACCGATGCACCGGCGCTGCGGCCAGCGAGCTCAGCTGCCCGCGGCGCGGAGCTGGCGGCGGACTTCGTCGCCCTGCCGGGCGAGCGACACCGCCACCGCAGCGGGCGAGGCGCCGGCGGCGACGACGGTGCATACCGGATCGCCCGTTGCATGAGCCGTGCCCGCCCACGGCAGGTCGCGGCAATCGGGGCGTGCGGCGAGCCAGTCTGCCAGCGCCGGGGTGATCTCGCCCGCACGCGTCGCGAACACGACCTCGCTGCCGCGCACGCCGCCGGCCGCGGTGGCCTCGGCGAGATCCGGCAGTGCGCCATCCCGGCACACTTCGACGTGGGCGCGCAGCAGCCCGCCCGCCGTGTGCTCGTCGAACAGGGCCAGGCTCGCCGTGGGGCGCGGGTTCAGCTCCAGCAACAGGACGCGCTCGCCCTGCAGCATGAAGTCGATTCCGTTCAGGCCGCGCAGACCGAACTCCGGCACGAGCACATCGAGCATCCGCCGCAGGCGGGCACGCGCCGCCGGCGGCACGCCGACCGGCCCGATGCCGCCACGATAGACGTAGGGGCGCCGGCCGAGCGGGCCGACGATCTGGCGCGCCAGGCCCACCAGGCGCCAGCACCGACCATCGCCCAGCACCAGCAACGACATCGGCACCCCCGCCACTTCACGCTGGAAGTAGCCGCCGGCCGGCAGCATGGCCGGGGCCTCGCCCGCCGCGCGCACGTGCCAGCCGCCGCTGGCGTGGGCATCCTTGTACAGCCAGCCGGCCGGCGCGGGCGGCGGATCGGGGCGGGTCGGCGGGGTGTCGACGCCAAGGCGCCGCAGCGTGTCGTAGAAGGCAGCGGGTGCGCGCACGCGCGCCACCGTCTCGGGCAGGTTGCCGATCAGCGGCAGGATCGCGGCGCCCTGGCGCAGCAGCTCGGGCCGCGCCTCGAAGCCGCTGCCCGCCACCCAGCCGAGCACGCCCCGCTGCGCCGCCAGGCGCCGCAGCGCCGCGAGCAGGCGCCCGGCGTCGAAGCCGATGCCCCGCGCCGCGCCGATGCCTTCCCAGCGCTGCGCGAGGGCGCGCGTGTCGCGGTCGCCGAACACGTCCAGCGCCACGACATCGAAGCCGCCGCGCCGCGCCGACGCGGCGAGCAGGCGCGCCGAGGTGCCGACGACGGCAAGTGTGCCGGCAGCGCCAAGGCCTCGTGCCGCCTCGTCGCTCGGCGCGACCGCGACCGGCTGCAAACCCATGGTGGCGAAGAACATTTTCGGAATCCTGTACCAAAACGTAGCACTTGAGCCGTATTGCAACATCGCCGTCACGTCCTCGGCCGGACACCGGTCGCGGCCGGCAGGAAGGCGCCGGAATCGTATCGGATGTTTCCGGTCAACCGCTGCAGGGGACGCCGCGCGGAGGATCGGCAACGGGTGGCACGTGGTTTGCATCAGTCTGGGCACGCCGGATGTTCTGGTGCTACCGGCCTCGTGTGCCGCGGCGGGGTTGGGGGTTGCTTGCAATGGTGGCGGGCGCGAAACCTTCAAACAAAAGTGAGGAGACAACGATGAAGCAATCAGGGAAACCCACCCGGCGCAACCCGGGGCTGTTGGCTGCACTTCTGCTCGCACTGCCCGGCCTCGCCCTGGCCAATGCCGATCTCGAAAAGAAGATGGCCGACTCGAAGAACTGGGCCGCCCAGGCCGGCGACATGTTCAACCAGCGCTACAGCAAGCTCAACCAGATCAACAAGGACAACGTCGGCAAGATGCAGGTGGCGTGGATGTTCTCCACCGGCGTGCTGCGCGGCCATGAAGGCTCGCCACTCGTGATCGACGGCGTGATGTACCTGCACTCGCCGTTCCCGAACAAGGTGTTCGCGATCGACCTCGACACGCAGAAGATCCTGTGGAAGTACGAGCCGAAGCAGGATCCGTCGGTGATCGCACAGATGTGCTGTGACACCGTATACCGCGGCCTCGCCTACGCCGAAGGCAAGATCTTCCTGCAGCAGGCCGATTCCACCCTGGTCGCCCTCGACGCCAAGGACGGCAAGGTGCTCTGGAGCGTGGTCAACGGCGACCCGAAGGTCGGTGCGGTCAACACCAACGCGCCGCACGTGTTCGGCGACAAGGTCATCACCGGCATCTCGGGCGGTGAATGGGGCGTGCGCGGCTTCCTCGCCGCCTACGACATCAAGACCGGCAAGCAGGTGTGGAAGGGCTACAGCACCGGCCCCGACGCCGAGATGCTGATCGACCCGGACAAGACGATGACCTGGACCGACGGCGAGCTCAAGCCGGTGGGCAAGGACTCGTCGCTGAAGACGTGGAAGGACGACCAGTGGAAGATCGGTGGCGGCACCACCTGGGGCTGGTTCAGCTATGACAAGGCCACCAACATGGTCTATTACGGCACCGGCAACCCCTCCACCTGGAACCCCTCGCAGCGCCCGGGCGACAATAAGTGGTCGATGACGATCTTCGCGCGTGACCTCGACACCGGCGTGGCGAAATGGGTGTACCAGATGACGCCGCACGACGAGTGGGACTTCGACGGCGTCAATGAAATGATCCTCGCCGACATCGACGTCAAGGGCAAACCGACCAAGGCCCTGGTGCACTTCGACCGCAACGGCTTCGCCTACACGCTGGACCGCACCAACGGCGCCCTGCTCGTGGCCGAGAAGTACGATCCGACCGTGAACTGGGCCACCCACGTCGACATGAAAACCGGACGGCCGCAAGTGGTGTCCAAGTACTCGACGGCGCAGGCCGGGCCGGACGTCAACGTGAAGGGCATCTGCCCGGCGGCGCTCGGCACCAAGGACCAGCAGCCGGCGGCCTTCGACCCGAACACCAAGCTGTTCTACGTGCCGACCAACCACGTCTGCATGGACTACGAGCCGTTCGAGGTCGATTACGTCGCCGGCCAGCCGTATGTGGGCGCCACGCTGTCGATGTTCCCGACGCCGAACAGCCACGGTGGCATGGGCAACTTCATCGCCTGGGATGCGGGCCAGGGCAAGATCGTGCAGTCCAAGCCGGAGAAGTTCTCGGTCTGGAGCGGCGCGCTCAACACCGCGGGCGGCATCTCCTGCTTCGGCACGCTGGAAGGCTACCTGAAGTGCGTCGACGCCAAGGACATCAACAAGGAGCTCTACCGCTTCAAGACCCCGTCCGGCATCATCGGCAACGTCTTCACCTACGAGCACAAGGGCAAGCAGTACATGGGGGTGTTCTCCGGCATCGGCGGCTGGGCCGGCATCGGCATGGCGGCCGGTCTGGAGAAGGACACCGAGGGTCTGGGGGCCGTGGGCGGCTACCGCGAGCTGAGCCAGTACACCGAGCTGGGCGGTTCGCTCACCGTCTTCGCCCTGCCCGATTGATGCCAACCCGGCGGCGGACGGACGCCCGTTCCGCCGCCATCCGGCGCCACCGCCCGGCAGGGCGGCGGCGCCGGCCCTGGAGGAAAGTGAATATGCGTTTCACCACATCCCTGCTGCTGGTCGCCATTGCAGTCACCGTTCCGGTGCATGCCGCCGATGCCAAGCCCGCCGACGGCAAGCCCCTGTACACGGTGGTCGACGGCAACAAGGTCGATCCGGACACGCTCAAGGGTTTCCGCACCTGGCGTGCGGCCGCCTGTGACCGTTGCCACGGCGCCAACCAGGAGGGCATGGTCGGCCCGTCGCTGATCGAGAGCCTGAAACGGCTGACCAAGGAAGAGTTCATCACCACCGTGCGCGATGGCCGCCTGGAAAAGGGCATGCAGAGCTTCGGCAACGATCCGCGTGTGATGGAGAACATCGACCATCTCTACGCCTACCTGAAGGGGCGCTCGGACGGCGCGATCACCTCGTCGCGCGTGAAGCCGATCGAATGAGCGAATGCATCGTGGAGGACAGTGGATGACGCAAGATCGTGTGCTACCGCGCGTGCCGGTACGGGGCGGCGGACGTGCCAGCCGGTGGCTGACCGGCGCCCTGCTCGCCGTGGCGGGCATCAACGGCGCTGCCGCCGTGCAGGACCCGCCGGCCGGGCCGAAGGAACTGCGCGTGTGCCAGGATCCGGCCAACATGCCGTTCTCCAACGACAAGGGCGAAGGCATCGAGAACCGGATCGCCGAGCTGTTCGGCAAGAGCCTGGGCGTGCCGGTCACCTACTACTCCTACCCGCAGCGCTTCGCCTTCGTGCGCAACACGCTGCGCTACAAGCTGCCGGGCGAAGACTACCGCTGCGACCTCATGCTCGGCGTGCCCGCGGGCTTCGACCAGGTGTCGGGCACGAAGCCCTACTACCGTTCGACCTACGCGCTCGTGTTCGCGCGCGGCAAGGGCCTGGACCACATCGCCTCGGGCGAGGACTTCCTCAGGCTCGATCCGGCGCAGCTGGCGCAGCTGAAGATCGGCGTCTATGACAAGTCGCCGGCCTCGAAGTGGCTCGCGCGGCACAACCTGGTCGATCAGGGCGTGCCCTACCAGACGATCGACGTCAATGCCGACCACTACCCGGGCTGGATGATCGACCAGGACCTCGTCGCCGGCAAGATCGACGTCGCCATCGTGTGGGGGCCGGTGGGCGCCTACTTCGCCGACAAGGTGAAGTCGGTCGAGCTGAAGGTGGTGCCGCTGAAGTCGGAACCGGGCATCAAGTTCGACTATGAAATCGCGATGGGCGTGCGCTACGGCGAGCCGGAATGGAAGAAGCAGATCGAGTCGCTGATCGACAAGCACCGCGACGACATCGACCGCATCCTGAAGGCCTACCACGTGCCGCTGGTCGATGAGTCCCTCAACCCCGTGCGCTACTGAGCACCCGGCGCAGGGCGCGGCCGCCCTGTCGCCCCCGCTCGAGGTGAAACCGCCCATGCGACTGCCGCCCCCCTGCCCGCCCGCGCGCCCCGGCGCCCGCCCGCGTGCGCGCCGGCTGCTGCCGGCCCTGGCCTTGCTGCTTGCCCTGACCGGCGCGGCGGCGGCCGACGACGTGCCCGACTACTCGCCGGCCGAACGGGCGCTGTTCATGACCGACCATCTGCGCAACGTGTCGCCACCGGCCACGCTGCGTTACCGCTTCCACAAGGCGGGAACGCTCGAGCCGGGCTTCGACGACGCGGTCACGATCGTGCTCAGCGCGCAGGCCGACGGCGGCTGCTGCAATGCCCGCGGCGAATTCCTGTCCGGCACGCGCCGCATCGAGCTGCCCGAAGTCGAGGGCGCGCGCGGCAATCCGGCGATCCTGTACTTCCTCGAGCACGACGTGCGCGAGATGCAGCGACTGACGAAGGGCCAGTCGAGCCACTTCCGCAAGCGCATCCGCATGGCGATCTACAACGCCGCCCAGGCGCGCGAAACCGGCTTCGAGTTCGAGGGCCGGACCGTGCGCGGCCGCGAGATCAGCATCGCGCCCTACCTCGACGACCCGAACCGCGGGCGTTTCGCGCAGCATGCCGGCAAGGAGTACGTCTTCATGCTGTCCGACGACGTGCCCGGCGGCGTGTTCGGCATCCGCACCCGCAGCGCGCCGGCCGCGGGCGGCGAGGCGCTGATCGTCGAGGAGATGTTCATCGAGGGCGCCCGCCCGCCGTCCGATGCCCGCCCCACCACCGCAAAGGCAAGCTGATGAAGAACTCCGTGCGCGCGCTGGCGCTCTGCGCCCTGCTCCCCTTCGCCGGCCTCGCCCAGGCGAACGACTTCCCCACCCTCGACCGCGTGCTCTACGTGCACGAGTGCATGCGCGAGCACCCCGGCAGCCATTACGAGATGGTCAGCAAGTGCACCTGCGTGCTCGACCGCATCGCCGCCCAGGTCAGCCATGAGGAGTTCATGGCGATGAAGACCGCGAGCGACGCGCGCTCGATCGGCGGCGAGCGCGGCGGCTACATCCGTGCCAACAAGTCGCAGCAAAAGGAGGCGCGCCGTTTCGGCGAGTTGCAGAAGGAAGCGAAGAAGGGCTGCTTCATCGCGGCCGACAAGCCCTAGCCGCGATGTGGGCCGGGGCGGGGACTGGGGCCGGGGCTGGCGCGGCGCTGCGGGTCGTGCGCCGTATCCTGGCGACGCTGTGCGCGGCGACTGCCGTGGCCGCGCATGCCGCCGGGGACACGCCGGACTTCGTCGAGGTCGCGCCCGGCGTCCACGTGCACGCCGGGCGGCAGCAGAACTGGGCGCCGGCCAACCGCGGCGATGTCGCCAACCTCGGTTTCGTCGTCGGCACGCGCTGCGTCGCCGTCATCGACAGCGGCGGCACGCCGGCGCTCGGCGTCGCCCTCAGGGCAGCGATCGCGCGCACGACCGCGGTGCCGGTGTGCTACGTCATCAACACCCACGCCCACCCCGACCACATCCTCGGCAACCATGCTTTCGCCGCCGCGCGCCCCGCGCCGCGCTTCGTCGGCCATGCGCGCCTGAGCGCCGCACTCACCGCGCGCGGCCCCTTCTACCTCGCTGCGCTCGCGCGCGACTTCGGCACCGCGGCACCACCGGAGCTGATCGTCTATCCGGACATCGGCGTCGAGCACGAGCTGGAGATCGACCTCGGCGGGCGCCGCCTGGCGCTGCGCGCATGGCCGACCGCGCACACCGACCACGACCTGACGGTGCTGGACCGGCAGACGCGGACGCTGTTCGCCGGCGACCTGCTGTTCATCGGCCACCTGCCGGTGCTCGACGGCCGGCTGCTGGGCTGGCTCGAGGCCATGGCCGCGCTCGCGCAGCTCGATGTCGCCCGGGTCGTTCCCGGCCATGGGCCGGTCGGCAGCGACTGGCCCGGCGCGATGGCACCGCAGCTGCATTACCTGGAGACCCTGCGCGACCAGACGCGCGCCGCCATCCGCCGCGGACAAACGCTCGGCGACGCGGTCAAAACGATTGGGACGGAGGCCGGCGCCGGCTGGCTGCTGACGGACGAATTTCACCCGCGCAACGTCACTGCCGCCTACGCGGAACTCGAATGGGAAGACTGACACCATGGACATCCTCAAGCGCATCGTCGGCCTGTGCGCCCTCCTGCTCGCGCTCGAGGCGCCTGCGCTGGCACAACCGGTCACCGGCGGCGACCCCGAAGCCAGCCCGGTGTGGCAGCAGCTGCGCACGCAGCTCTTCCAGGAGCGGCCGATCGCCACGGGCGACGCGGCGCAACTCGTGCTCGAGGCGCCCGGACGCGCCGAAGACGCGGCGATCGTGCCGATCTCGATCAGCACCCGCTTCCCGCAGCGCGAAGACCGCCACGTCAAGAAGCTGTACCTGATCATCGACAACAACCCGTCGCCGGTCGGCGGCATCTTCACCTTCACCCCGGCCAGCGGCCGCGCCGACATCGAGACGCGCGTGCGCATCGACGCCTACACCCACGTGCGCGCGATCGCCGAGCTCAACACCGGCGAGCTGCTGATGAGCACCCGCTTCGTCAAGGCCTCGGGCGGCTGTTCCGCCCCGCCGGGCAAGGACCCGGCCGCCGCGATGGCCACCCTGGGCAAGATGCGCTTCCGCGTCGAGGGCGAGGTCGCGGCGCAGAAGCCGGTGCTGGCCCAGCTGATGATCAGCCACCCGAACAATTCCGGCCTGGTCATGGACCAGCTGACGCGCCACTTCACCCCGGCCCACTTCGTGCGCCGGATCGACATCAGCTACGCCGGCACGCCGATCATGACCGCCGAGGTCGACTTCTCGATCAGCGAGAACCCGAACTTCCGCTTCTGGTTCGTGCCGCAGGGCGAAGGCGAGCTGCGCGCTGAAGTGGTCGACACCAACGACCTGCGCTTCGACAGCACGCTGACGGTCAAGCCCCGGCTCTGACGGTGAGCCACCGCCGCGGCCGACGGCGCCCTCTGTCCGCTCAAAGGCCATACGCCGGATTCGCCTCGCGCCGCGTGGCGATGTCGCGCACCATGAAGCTCATGCCGCGCTCCCAGGAACGGTCGGTGTTGCCGCGGATATCGACCGACTTCGTCAGCACGACGCGGCCGGTCTCCACGTCACGGATCTGGATGTTGATGTTGAGGATCAGGTTGCTCACCTTCTGCACCCAGCCCGCCGCAACCAGGCGTGCGCCCGCCGCCCGGCCGAGCGCCACCTGGCACGACGCGCAGCGATGCATGAACTCCTGCTGCCGGCGCAGTTCCGCCAGCAAGGCCTGCGCCGGCGCAGGATCGACGACGCGGTACAGGCCGCGCGCGGCCACCGCGTCGGCGAACACCGTGCGCACCCGCTCCAGCCGGCGCTGCTGGTCGGCGGCACGCGAGGGGTCGGGGTGGTCCTCGAGGAGATCGAAATCGAGCACCACCAGCGTGGCTGGCGCGGCCCGCACCGAGACGAATGCGCAGACGAGGCACAACGCAAGCAGCCCCCGAAGCACAATGGACACCCCCGCCTTCTTCATCGCCGCCCCGCTCCGTTCATGACCCGTGTGCCGCCTCGCCCCCGCCGCGCCCGCTGTTCCGGCCGCCGCCTCGCGCCGCTGCTCAGTTCGGCCCTGCTCGCGTGCGCGCTGCTGCTGTCAGCCGCACCCACCGAAGCCGATGACAGGCTGCAGGTGGTGACACTCACGCCCGGCGTGCACGCGGTCATCGGAAGCACGAACGAGGCCAGCCCGCACAACGGCGGCGAGGTCGGCAACGCCGGCTTCATCGTCGGCGCAGAGGCCACCGTCGTCGTCAACACCGGCACTTCCTACCAGCACGGCCGGCGCCTGATCGAGCTCGCCGAACGCGTCGGCGGCCGGCCGGTGGCGCTGGCGATCATCACCCAGCCGCTGCCGGAATTCATCCTCGGCAGCGCCGCCTTCACCGAGCGCGGCATTCCGCTGCTCGCGCACGAGGCCGCCGCACGCCTGATCATGCAGCGCTGCGAACAGTGCCTGAGCCGGCTGCAGCGCCTGCTCGGCGAGGACGCGATGCGGGGGACGCGGGTGGTGGAACCAGCCCGCCGCATCGCCGGCTCGACCCGCATCACGGTCGGCGGACGCAGCCTCGAGCTGCTGCACTTCGGCTGGGGCGCGACACCGGGCGACCTGGCGGTGTTCGATCCGGCGAGTGGCGTGCTGTTCGCCGGTGCGCTGGTCTCGGCCGGCCGCGTGCCGGAACTGCGCGACGCCGATGTGGCGGGCTGGCTCACGGCGCTCGATGCGCTGGCGGCGACGCCCTTCTCCACCCTGGTACCGGGCTATGGACGAGGCGGTGACAGCGGCGCCCTGGCGGCGACGCGGCACTACCTCGCCACCGCCGCCGCCCATGTGCGCCAGCGCCTGGACGAAGGCGCAAGCCTGCACGAGTGCGTGCAGGGCGCGCGAACCGACCCGGCCTTCGCCGCCTTCTCCGGCTGGGCGCTGTTCGAGGCGAGCCACACGCGCAACGTGCAGAAGCTGTATCTGGAGTTCGAGGCCGAAGCCTTTCGCCGCTGAGGCCGGGGGCGCCGGGCGGCAACACCCGGCGCCCCCGGCCCCCGGTCTCCGCCGGCGAGACGGCGCCGGGGCGCCGCGGGGCGGGCAACGTGGCCCACACCCCGGCGTGCGTCGGCGTGCGTCCTCCTAGCGCGCCGCGCCTTCCATCTCCGCCTTCAGCGCGTCGAGCCCGGCTCGATAGACGCCGGTGACGGCCTGGATTGCGGCATCGTCGTTCAGATTCGGCGGCGGGTCGTTGCTCGGGAAGCCGCGATAGAAGGCCCCCTTCCACATCACCCGGCTCTTGCCCGCGCCGGTCGCTTCCACCGCCAGGGTCGACGCGTAGTTCGACACCGGCAGCACGGCGACATCGACCTTGGTGATCTTGTACGCGTAGCTCATGCCCGCGGCGTCGTGCTTCTTCAGCGCCTCCTCGATCGTGGGGCTGCCGTCGCCCTTGAGCACGAGCACGCGCGTGGCCTCGGCCGCGCTGCCGCCGCTGCCCGTGCTGCTGGCCACCGCCGGATGCCACGACATGTCCTGGAAGTTGCCAACGCGCGCCCACACCTTGTCCGCCGGTGCGTTGACCTCGACGTCGAGTTCGACCTTCAGCCGTGCCGGCCCGTGAGCCGAGGCGCCTGCCGCAAAGCTGCCGCACAGCGCGAGCAGCACGAAGTCTCTTCTGCTGAATCCCATCGTTCCTCCAGTGATCGTCATGATTCGAACACGGCCCGCGCTGCCGCGGGCCGCCAGGGCGTGCAACGCAATATCCACGCCAGGATCGGCTCGAACGGCGTACGCCCTCCGCCGCCGCCCCGGTTCAGCTCAGTCGCAATCAGGCCGGCTTGCCGGTGCGCCTGAGCATGCCGCGCTGCGGGTCGTAGCCCCAGGCCGCGAGCGCGAAGAACACCGCCAGGCAGCCGCCGACGATCGCCAGCGAGCCCGGCGCCCACTGCCCGTAGAGCGCGAAGCGCGTCGCCTC
This sequence comes from Thauera sp., assembly GCA_024710965.1. Lineage (GTDB taxonomy): Bacteria > Pseudomonadota > Gammaproteobacteria > Burkholderiales > Rhodocyclaceae > Thauera. Next base: position 44,457 of record JANJTU010000065.1, read on the forward strand.
CACCGCATGGGTGAAGGGGTTCCAGCTGGCGATGAAGTGGATCGCCGCCGCGCCCGACTCCTCGAGCTTCCACAGCGGATAGAGCGCGGGCGACAGGAAGAACATCGGGAAGATGACGAAATTCATCGTACCGGCGAAGTTCTCCAGCTGCTTCACCCGCACCGACAGCAAGAGGCCGAGCGCGCCGAGCATCATGCCCGACAGCACCAGCACCGGCAGCGCGTAGAGCCAGCCCGACCACGGCACGCCGACGTCGAACAGCAGCGCGATGGCGAGGAAGACGTAGGCCTGCAGCACCGACAGCAAGGTGCCGGCGAGCAGCTTGGCGAAGAGCAGGTAGGCACGCGGCAGCGGCGCGGTGAGCAGCAGCCGCATCACCCCCATCTCGCGGTCGTACACCATCGCCAGCGAGGACTGCATGCCGTTGAAGAGCAGCACCATGCCGAGCAGGCCGGGCACGATGTAGGTCTGGTAGGGGATGTAGGTGTCGTAGGGCGGGATGATCGCGACGCCGAACACGTTCTGGAAGCCGGCGGCGAACACCACCAGCCACAGCAGCGGCCGCACCAGGGCCGAGGCGAGCCGCCCGCCCTGGCGGACGAACTTCGCCACCTCGCGGCTGGTGACGGCCTGCAGGGCGAGCAGCGCATGGCGCAGGTTCATGGGGAGCGCTCCGGGGTTGGCGGTCGGGTTCAGCGTGGGATTCAAGGCTTGCAGCGGCTGTCGCGCTGGTCGAAGCCGAGCGTGTCCATGTTGTTGCTCTGATGCAGGAAGCCCTGGATCGGCGCGCGCTCGACCACCGCGTTGTGGGTGGCGAGCAGGATCGGCTGGCGCAGCTGGCGGTCCCAGGGGCGGAAGCCGAGGCGGTTGCCCTTGAAGCCGTCGATGGTGATCTCGTCGCCGCCGAGATAGGCGACGAGCTGCGCGAACGGCGCGTTCTCGGTGCGCACCACCGCCTCCACCACCGCCTTCACCGCGATCCAGGCCGCCCAGTCCGGGCTCGCGGGGTGGCGCCCCGCCTGCTTCATCAGCCGGCTGGTGAGCTGCGGCGCGCCGTGGCGCTCCCAGGCCCAGTGCCAGGCTTCCGCCACGAGGCCCTCGCTGCCCACCACCGGGCGCGGACGCACGCTGCGGTAGGGCACGCCGCGGGCGAACTCGCCGTCGCTGTCGGCGACGAAGACCGCGTCGTAGTCGGCGCCGGCGGTCAGCAGGCTGACATTGCCCTGCTCGCGCTGGCGCGGGTCGTTGCTCAGCACGAAGTTGCGCTTCGCCACGATCTTCAGGCCGAAGCGCTTCGCCGAGGCCTCGAAGGCCGCGGCGAGCAGACGATCGCCCGGCAGCGGCCCTTCGAGCAGCAGCACCTCGCGCCACTTGCGCGAGACGAGGTACTGCGCCATGGCGTCGGTCTGCATGGCGTGGTTCGGGATGGTGTGGAAGAGGTGCGGCTGGCATTGCGCCTGGCGCAACGCATCGTCGGCGGCGGCGACGTTGAACAGCAGCAGCTCCTTGCCGCGCGTGGCCTGCGCCAGCTCGGCGACGACCTCGGCCGGGGCGTCGACGAGGAAGAAGCGCACGCCCTCGGCCTGCAGCTTCTCCACCTGGGCGAGCAGCGCCTTCGCGTCGGCGCCCTTGACGCGGTCCAGCGCAAACTCGACCTTCAGCGCCTGGCCGACGAAGCGCGCCTCGCGCAGCGCCACCTCGGCGCCGGCAAAGGGCGCGCCGAAGGGCTGCGACAGGGTGCGGAAGAAGGTGCGCTTGTCGTCGTAGCGCGGGTTGCGGTCGAGTTCGAGAAAGGCGAAACGGATCGTCTCGGCCGCCACCGGCAGGCTCAGCAGCAAGGCGGCGATCAGCAGCAGGAGACGGTGCAGCAGGCGGGACAAAGGCATGGGCCTCCTCCGATACAGGAGCACAGAAAGGCGGCGGGATCGATGCGGCACCGCCCACATCGATCCGCCCGGCAGGCGACGGCCCCGGGCGCCGCCGGCGCACCCGGGCCGTTGCGATCAGTCGTCGATCACCGCCGTGTGCGGCACGCGACCGACCGGCGCCGACTTGATCACCTTGTTCGTCTTCGTGTCGACGATCGAGACATCGTCCGACAGGCCGTTGACGACGAAGAGCAGGCTCTCGTCACGGTTCAGGGTCACGCCCCAGGCGCGCTGGCCGACGAGCACGTAGTCCTTCACCGCCCGCGAGGCGACGTCGACGACGGCGAAGTGGTTGGCGCGGCCGAGGGTGACGTAGGCGGTCTTGCCGTCGCGCGTCATCGTGATGCCGACCGGGGTGACGTCGTCGGCGCGGAAGCCCTTGGGCGTGAACGACACCGTGCCCTTGATCGCGTTCGTCGCCCCGTCGAGGATCGTCACCGAGCCGCCGAGCTCGTTCGTCACCCACACCTCGCCGCCGTCGGGCGTCGCGGCAAAGCGCCGCGGCCGGTTGCCGACGACGACGTTGGCCGCCACCGCGTTGGTCGCGGTGTCGATGACGTGCACCATGTTGGCGACTTCGGACGTCACGTACAGGCGCTTGCCGTCCGGGCTCATCATGACGCCTTCGGGCTCCTCGCCGACCTCGATCTCGGCCAGCACCTTGTTCGCCGCGACGTCGATCACCGAGACCTTGGCATCCTCCTCGTTGGAGACGTAGAAGCGCTTGCCGTCGCGACTGACATCGAACATCTCGGGATCCTCGCCGACCTCGATCGAGCGCTCCACCGCCAGCGTCGCGATGTCGATCACGTCGATGCGCTCGGAGTTGCTCGCGATCACGTACAGCTTGTCGCGCCCGGCGCTGAGCTTCATGTCGCGCGGCCGCTCGCCGGTGGCGATGGTCTTCACCACGGCATAGGTCTTGCCGTCGAGCACGGTCACGGCATTGTCGTTTTCGCTGCTGACGAAGATGTGACCGCTGCCCTTGGCCAGCGCGGCGCTCATCGGCAGGGAAAGCAGCACGCCGGCGGCGAGCGCGACGGTCAGCGGTTTCAGGCGGATCTTGCGCATGCTTGTTGTCTCCTATGTTGTCGAACCACTTTGTACTACCCGATCACGACGGCGCAGTCTCGGTCTGCGCGCCACCGGTCAGCTGCAGGAAGGCCTCCGCCAGCGAGCCGGTGCCAGCTTGCGCCACCAGCGCCTGCGGCGTGCCTTCGGCCAGAATCATGCCCTTGTGCAGCACGACGACACGGTCGGCCGCCTCGGCTTCATCGACCAGGTGCGAGGCCCACAGCACCGCCACGCCGCGCTCGCGCAGCCCCAGCACCTCGGTGAGCAGCTGCCGGCGCGAGGCCGGGTCCAGCCCCACCGTGGCCTCGTCCATCAGCAGCACCGAGGGCGAATGGATCAGCGCGCGCGCCAGCTCCACCTTGCGCCGGTTGCCGCCCGACAGCTCGCGCACACGGTCGCCGGCACGCTCGGTGAGGCCGACGCGGCGCAGCGCATCGGCGATCCTTTCGCGCGCGGCGCGCCCGCCCAGGCCGTGCAGGCGGGCATGGAAGACGAGGTTGGCCTCGACGCTCAGGTCCAGGTCCAGCGTCATCTGCTGGAACACGACGCCGATGCGCCCGAGCGCGCGCACCGGCTCGCGCCGCATGTCGTGGCCGCAGACGCGCACCACGCCGGCGTCGGCGTTGAAAAGGCCGGTCAGGAGCTGGAACAGCGTCGTCTTGCCGGCGCCGTTCGGCCCGAGCAGGGCGACGAACTCGCCCGGCGCCACCGCCAGGCTGACGCCCTTCAGCGCCTCGCGTGCACCGTAGGACTTGCGCACCGCCTCGACCTGCAGCAGCCAGTCCGGCGGCCTGCCGTCCTGCGTCCGTGGCTCATGCATCGCTCATTTCCCCTTCGCGCCCCTGGCCGCTCGCCGTCGGCCCGACCAGGCCTGCGAGCAGCTCAGGGTGGCGTGCGAGCAAGTCATGCTGCAGCTCGAGCACCGCAGCGTCGTTGGGCAGCCGCGGCCGGCCGAGGCCGACCGTCCATTCGAGCACCACGCGGCCCGGCGCCCCCGACAGGAAGCACACCCGGTCGCCGAGCGCGAGCGCCTCGCGCAGGTCGTGGGTGACGAACAACACCGTCGACCGGCAGCGCTGCCACAGCCCGACCAGCATCGTGCGCAGGCGGTCGGCGGTGGGCGCGTCGAGCGAGACGAAGGGCTCGTCCATCAGCAGCAGGCCCGGTTCGATGACGAAGGCGCGCGCCAGCGCCACGCGGCGCTGCATGCCGCCGGACAGGCGCCCGGGATAGGCGTCGAGCACGTCGCCGAGCTCCATCGCCTGCAGCAGCTCGCGCGCCCGCGCCGGCGCCGCCGGATCGTCACCGGCGACCAGCAGCACGTTCTCCAGCACCGTCAGCCAGGGCATCAGGCGCGGCTCCTGGAACATGAAGCCGATGCCCGCCGCAGGCGGCCGGCCGCCGAGCGTGACGCGGCCCTCGACGTCGCGGTCGAGCCCGCCGACGACATTGAGCAGCGTGCTCTTGCCGCAGCCCGAGGGCCCCACCACGCAGACGAACTCGCCCGCCTGCACCTGCAGGCGCAGCCCGGCGAGCGCGAGGTGCGAGCGCCCGCCGCGGTCCGGGTAGCGTTTGCGGGCGATGTCGATGTCGAGCATGGCTCAGCCCCTCCAGCGCGTCAGCCGGCGCTCGAGCGGGCGCAGGATCAGCGCCTCGACGAGCAGCACGATGGCGGCGAACACCAGCGTGTAGGCGAGGATGCCGGCAATGTCGAAGAACTGGAAGAAGACGTTGAGCTGGAAGCCGATGCCGTTGCTGCGGCCGAGCAGCTCGACCACGAGGACGATCTTCCAGATCAGCGACAGGCCCGAGCGCGCCGCCGCCATCAGGTAGGGGTAGAGCTGCGGCAGGTACACCCGGCTCAGCGTCTTCCAGCGCGACAGGCGGTAGGCGCGCGCCACCTGCATCAGCCGCGGATCGACCGCGCGCGCACCTTCGCGCACGGTGACGATCACGGTCGGGATCTTGTTGATGGCGACGGCGACGATGGCCGCGGTGTCGTTGAGGCCGAACCAGACATAGCACAGGATGATCGTGACCAGCGCCGGAACGTTGAGCCCGAGCACGAGCCAGCCATCGAGGAAAAGATCGAGCTGGCGCCAGCGCCCCATGGCGATGCCGATCGCGGTGCCGATCAGCATCGCCGCGGCAAAGCTGATGACCACGCGCGACAGCGTGACGCCGAGGTGCTGCGGCAGCGCCAGCGACAGGGTCTCGTCCACGACGCGCCCGAACACGGTCAGCGGCGGCGGCAGCATGCCGCTCTGCAGCAGCGCCGCCGCCACCTGCCACAGCAGCACGAACACCAGCAGCGAAGCCAGGCGCAGCCCCGCATCACCGCCGCTCGTCAGCCGTTTCATGCGCGCCTCCGCCGCCATCGCCGCCGGCAGCACGGCAGTATCGTTTCCTGCGCGTCGCAGCCTGGCCGTCACCGATCCGCGCCTCCGGCCCAGAAGGTCCCTGCGGCGAGCGCCTTCGCGTTGCCCACCAGCGCCGTGCCGCCCTCGGCGGCGAGGATGTCGAACACCTGACGCGCGACCGCCTCGGCCTCGCCCATCGTCGCCGCCGGGATCCCGGCGCGGAAGCCGTCGCGCAGCGCGCGGAAGGTGGCGTCGTCGTCCACCCTCATCAGCGGGCGCAGCTCGGTCCACACCTCGTCCGACTCGCGCATGCGCTGCTTGGCCGCCGCCGAGGCGCGCAGGAAGGCGCGGATCGCCTGCGGATGCTTCGCCGCCCACTCCTCGCGGAACACCCAGCCCACCAGCGGCAGCTCGGAGCGTACACCGAGCTCGGCGAGGATATCCTCCATGCTCAGCAGCGGCACCATGCCGGCCGCCCGCAGGCGCGCGCCGTAGTGCCAGAAGTTCAGCGCCGCCGGCAGCTCGCCGCGCAGCATCAGCTCGTTGAGCAGCGGCGGCGCGACGAAGTCGGCCTGCAGCCATTGCGCCGCGTCCTCGCCGACGGTGCGGCGCGCGTAGGCGCGCAGCAACAGCCAGCTCTTGTCGAGCGGCCCGCCGGCGACGCCGAGGCGCTTGCCGCGCAGGTCGGCGAAGCGCTTGACGCCCGCGTCGGGGCGCACCATCACGCCGCCGACGGCGAGCGAATACGGCACGAAGGTGAAGTCGCGCCCTTCGGCGCGCTGGCGCGCAACCCAGATCCAGTCATTGACGATGACGTCGACCGCACTGCCGAGCATCGCCACGTTGGCCGCATCCTTCAGAGCCAGCGGCACGACCTCCAGGCGCACGCCCTCGCGCTCCGCGAGGCCGGCCCGCTGCATGACCTCCAGCTCCCAGCTGACGGTGCCGAACTGCAGCACGCCGACGCGGACCGTCGGCAGCTCGGCGGCCTGCACGGCCGCAGCCGCGAAAGCAGCCAGCATCGCCAGCACTCCCCACGCCTTGCGCATGAACGACATCGGCCCCTCCTCTCTGTTGTTGTCCAGTCATGCACCGCGACGATTATGGGCATGTACTGGGATCTGTCGATCGCCAGTAAAAAGCAGAATTTATGCCCAGATTATCGCAATCGAGAGCTCGGAGGCTCGTGGCCGGGCGGATTTGGTCTTCAAGCAGAGATTTTCACTAGCGCACGACATGGTTCCTGCTTCGAATGGGAGCAACTGTTCAATCCTGATACATGCCTCAATTGCTCGGAATGAGCTGCTCCACGTGCGATGGAGCATTGCCGGCCGCGGCACGAATCATGCGTTCACGAGGCCCAAATCGCAGAAGCCACGATCCGACTGCTTTCGTCGCCATGCGCCACCGTTCCGAGACACCATATCAGGATGCATGCTACCCAGGGCATCACCATGGCAGCAGGAAAACACCGCTCCTCCGGCGCCGAGCCTGGCCCACCGGCACGGACCTTCGTCGCAGACGTGCTCGAACCCGAGCGCGCGCGGCTGGTCGCGTTTTCCATGCCGGCGATGGAGAGCCTGCACCTGCAGCTGGGGAGCCCCACCCTGACCGTGCTCCTTGCCGACCGCGACGGCTTCATCCTCAGCGTGGTCGGCCCGCCGCTGCCGCAGCTGGCCGCCGCGCCCGGCGGCGCCCCGGCGGCAGCGGACGACCTGGCCGCAGCGCCCACGGCCGGCCTCGGCACCATCACCGATCACGCCGTGGCGCTGATCGCGGGCCGGCGCGTGGTGATGGGGGTCACGGCGCCGATCCTCGCTCCCGACGGCGGCATCATCGGCATCCTCGACTTCTGTGCCACCCCGTTCGACAACCTCAGCCACGCGAGCGCGCTGCTGCAGACCACCGCCGGCATCATCGAGCACCGTCTCCTCGAGAGCGACGAGCACGGCTTCCTGGTGCTGCATTTCCATCCCCGCCCCGGCGTGCTCGGCAGCCCGCTCGAAGCGCTGGCGGTGTTCGACCGCGAGAGCCGCCTGCTCGCGACCAACCAGGTCGCGAACAACCTGCTCGCACTCGGCGGCGGCCGCGGCGAGCTGCATTGCCCCGACTGCTTCGACGCCCATTGGCCAGGGCTGGTCGGCCAGGCCGCGCTGAGCGTGACCGAACCGTTCATGATCCGGGCCTGCCGGGGCACGCAGTTCTACGCGCGCGCCACCCTGCGCCACCCGCCCGGCGAGCGCTGAAGCGAGACACCGCCATGCATCCGCAGACCAACACGGCCGGGATCGAATCCCGCCTCTTCCCGGTCAAATCCGGCAGCCGATCGGCCACCACGCAGCCCGATCACGGAGGTCGCCCATGATCCAGTTCTTCCGGAAGCGCTTCGCCGACGATCCGGCGCCGGACGGGGCAGTTGCCAATGCGGCTCGGACCAGGCTGGCGCACGCGCCGCTGCCCACGCTGCACGCACGCGTCAGCCTCGTGCTGACCGGGCTGCTGGCGCTGCTGATGGTGATCGGCGCCATCGGCTGGGTGCGCGAGACCCGCCACGCAATCCACGAGGAAGTCCAGGCCGCGAGCCGGGTCGCCGAGCAGTGGCTGACCGTACTGATCGACGAGACCCTGCGCGACGGCGACCAGGCACGCGAGCGCCTGATCGCCCACCTCGCGGCGGTCGGCCGCGTGCGCGCCAACCAGCTCGAAGTCTTCGCCCCCGACGGTGCGCTGCTCTATGTCTCGCCGGCGTCCACCTACAAGGCGGGCCGCTTCGCCCCGGTCTGGTTCGCCAGACAGGTCACGCCCGAGCTGGCCCCACGCGAATACGCAGCGGGCGAGCTGCGCATCGTGATGCTGCCGGATGCCTCGCGCGCCGCACTCGACGCCTGGGACGAGGTGCTCGCCGGCCTGGGCTGGGGCTGCGCGCTGCTGCTCGTCGTGTGGCTCGCCAGCCGCGCCGCGCTCAATCGCGCGCTGGCGCCGCTGCAGCAGATCAACCACGCGATCGCGCGCGGCGCCGACGGCCTGTTCGACACCCGCCTGCCGACCTATCCGGTCAGCGAGCTCGACCTGCTCGCGCGCAGCTACAACCGCCTCGCCGACAGCCTGGACAGCACCCGCGCGCAGAACGCCCGCCTCGAAGAAGACCAGGCCTTCGCCCACGCGCTGCACGAGCGCCTGGAAGAGGAGCGGCGCATGATCGCGCGCGAGCTGCACGACGAACTGGGCCAGGCGATCACCGCCGTGCGCGCCATCGCCGGTGCGATCATGCAGCGCAGCGAGGACCAGCCGCCGCTGCACGGCAGCGCGCAGGCGATCCTGGCGATGACCGGACAGATGCAGGACGGCGTGCGCTCGATCCTGCGCCGCCTGCGGCCGGGCAACGGCCACCCCGAGGTGCGGGTGGAAGACGCGGTGAACGACTACTGCACGCTGTGGTCGAGCCACCATCCGGACATCGCGCTCGACTGCAAGGTCGCGCCGCTGTCCGGGCCGCTGTCCGAACAGCTGGGGCTGACCGTGCTGCGGCTGCTGCAGGAAAGCCTGACCAACGTCGCCCGCCACGCCGGCGCGAGCACGGTGGAAGTGAGCCTGCGCCAGCTGGGCGAGGAAATCGAACTGCGCGTGCGCGACAATGGCCGCGGCCTGAACGGCGGGACGGCCCCCGACCGCTTCGGCGTGCTCGGCATGCGCGAGCGCGTGAATGAAATGCACGGCGAACTGCGCTTCGAGACCCCGCCCAGCGGTGGCCTCAGCGTCTGTGCGCGGCTGCCGTGCACCACTGCTTCCGAGGAGAGTTGATGTGGCACTGACGCTGGAGAAACTTCGCATCCTGCTCGCGGACGACCATGCGGTCGTGCGCATGGGCTTTCGTCTGCTGCTGGAAGGCGCGGGCGCGATCATCGTCGCCGAGGTCGATAGCGGCGAGGCCGCGATCAGCGCCTATGCGGACCTGCGCCCCGACGCGCTGGTGATGGACGTGTCGATGCCCGGCATCGGCGGCATCACCGCACTCGAGCGCCTGCGCGCCCACCTGCCCCATGCGCGCGTGCTGATGCTCTCCGCCCACGACGACGCCCAGGTGCCGAGCCGGGCGCTGCGCGCCGGCGCCACCGGCTACCTGTCGAAACGCGCCCAGCCGCAGGAGCTGATCCGCGCCGTCGGCATGGTCGCACGCGGCCAGCGCTACCTCGACACGGAGCTGGCGCCGCAACTGGCGCTGGCGCAGTTCGGCGGCGCCAGCGACCCGGTGGAGGCGCTGACCGAGAAGGAGTTCGCCGTCTTCCTGCAGCTCGCCCGGGGGCGCTCGGTAGCGGAAGTGGCGCGCAGCCACAACCTGAGCCAGAGCACCGTCGGTACCCACCTCTATCACATCAAGCAGAAGCTCAACGTGTCGAACGCGGCCGAACTCGCCCTGCTCGCGGTGCGCAGCGGGCTGATCGAAGCCTGAGCGAGATCGGACCGACGGCCGGACACACCGCGGCTGCGGTCGTCCCGGCTCAAAGGCGGTGAACAAATCGTAGCGAGCGGTGCGAGGCCGGCGCCTCAGTTGTCCAATGAGGCGCAGCCGTACAAGGGTACGGCGAGCATCGCTGGGGCGAAATCGGGCCGCGCAGTAGATCTATTCGCGGCCTCTTAGCGCCGCGGCCCGGGCGCGGCCTGATCCTGCGGCGCCGTGGCGCCAAGCAGCGGCGGGCGCCGGCGCGACTCCTCCGGCCCACGGAACACCAGCGGCCGTTCGCATACGGCCGGGTCACCGCGCTGGGCGCGGGCGACCGCATCCGTGACCCGCTCGTGCTGCGGCGACTTGTCGCACACCGGGTCGGCCAGCGCCGGATCGCCGGTCAGCATGTAGGCCTGGCAGCGGCAGCCGCCGAGGTCCTTCTCCTTTTCCGGGCAGCTGCGACAGGGCTCCTTCATCCAGCCGTGGCCGCGGTAGCGGTTGAAGCCTTCGGAGTCGAACCAGATGCGCTTCACGTCCAGCTCGCGCACGTTGGGGAAGGTCAGCCCGGGCAGCATGCGCGCGGTGTGGCAGGGCAAGGCGGTGCCGTCGGGGGTGATCGTCAGGAACACGTTGCCCCAGCCGTTCATGCACTTCTTCGGCCGCGTCTCGTAGTAGTCGGGGACGACGAAGAAGATGCGGATGCGCTCGCCGTAGCGCTCGCGGCGCTCGTTGGTGACGCGCTCGGCGCGCTCGATCTGTTCGCGCGAGGGCAGCAGCTGGTCGCGGTTGAGCATCGCCCAGGAGTAGTACTGGCTGTTGGCCAGCTCCAGGTACTCGGCCTCAAGCTCGACCGCGAGGTCGATGATGCGGTCGATGTAGTCGATGTTCAGGCGGTGGATCACGCAGTTCATCACCATCGGCCAGCCGTGGGCCTTGATGATGCCGGCGACCTTGCGCTTGAGCTCGAAGGTGCGGGTGTGGGAGAGGAAGTCGTTGAGCTCGCGCGTCGAGTCCTGGAAGGAGAGCTGGATGTGGTCCAGCCCGGCCGCCTTCAGCGCGGCGGCGCGCGCCTCGGTGAGGCCGACGCCGGAGGTCAGCAGGTTGGTGTAGAAGCCCAGGCGGTGGGCCTCGGCCACCAGCTCCTCGAGGTCGTCGCGCAGCAGCGGCTCGCCGCCGGAGAAGCCGCACTGCACGCTGCCGGCCGCGCGCGCCTCGCGCAGCACGCGCAGCCAGTCGGCGGTGGAGAGCTCGTCGGGCGTGTGCGCGAAATCGACCGGGTTGTAGCAGAACACGCAGTGCAGCGGGCAACGGTAGGTCAGCTCCGCCAGCAGCCACAGCGGCGGGCCGACGGTGGGTGGGGCAGCGGAAGGGGCAGCGGGCGGCGCGTTCATGCTAGAGCTCGACCCAGTGCTGCTGCCGCGCCATGGCGAGGAAGGCGCACACGTCGGCCTCCAGCCCGGTGGCGGCGAAGGCCCGCTCCAGGTCGGCGACGATCTCGCCGACCGTGCGCGCGCCGTCGCAGCGACGCAGGATCTCGCCCGCGCTGTGGTTCAGCTTCACCATGCCTTCCGGGTAGAGCAGGACCCAGGCCTGCTGCGCCTCCTCCCACTGCAGGCGGAAGCGGCCCGACACCCGGGGCCGCGAGTCGGTCGTGATCCCGGCATCGGCGGCCGGCGCGGCGGCGCTCATGCCTTCGGCCCCCGGATCTCGATCTCGCACTGGCTGAGCATGATCGCGTCGGCCAGCGCCCACAGCACGTCGAGCTTGAACTGCAGGATGTCGAGCGCGCGCTGCTGCATCGCCCGGCTCTGGCTGAAGTAGTCGAGCGTGAAGCGCAGGCCGTGGGCGACGTCGCGCCGCGCCTGGGTCAGGCGGTTGCGGAAGTACTGCAGGCCGGCCGGGTCGACCCAGGGATAGTGCGTCGGCCAGGTGTCGATGCGCTGCTGGTGGATGTGGGGTGCGAACAGCTCGGTGAGGCTCGAGGCCACCGCTTCCTGCCACGGCCGCTGGCGGGCGAAGTTGATGTAGGCGTCCACCGCGAAGCGTGCCGCCGGCGCGACCAGGCGCAGCGAGGTGACGTCGTCGCGCGTGAGGCCCACCGCCTCGCCGAGGCGGATCCAGGCCTCGATGCCGCCGGCGTCGTGCACGCCGCCGATGTCGCAGCCGTCGTGGTCGAGGATGCGCTGGATCCACTCGCGCCGGAGCTCGCGCTCCGGGCAGTTGGAGAGGATCGCCGCGTCCTTCACCGGAATCGCAATCTGGTAGTAGAAGCGGTTGGCGACCCAGCCCTGCAGCTGCGCGCGCGTCAGCTTGCCTTCGGCCATCATGACGTGGAAGGGGTGGTAGATGTGATAGCTCGTGCCCTTCTCGCGCAGCAGGGCCTCGAACTCTTCCTGGCTCCACGGCGGCTCCTGCCCGCCGGTGACGGAGAGGTCGGCGACGTGCTCGATCGGGTTCGGGAAGCGGTTCACAGGATGATCTCCATGCCGTCGAAGGCGACCTCGATGCCGCGCGCGGCCAGTTCGGCGCGCTGCGCGCTGTCCTCGTCGAGGATCGGGTTGGTGTTGTTGATGTGGATCAGCACCTTGCGCGTCGTCGCCGGCAGGCGCGCGAGCCATTCGAGCATGCCGCCGGGGCCGGACTGCGGCAGGTGGCCCATCGCGCGCGAGGTCTTGGCCGAGGCGCCGAGGCGGATCATCTCGTCGTCGGTCCACAAGGTGCCATCGACCAGCACGCAGTCGGCCTGCTCCATCGCCGCCCACAAGTGGGGTTCCATCTCACCCAGGCCGGGGGCGTAAAAGATGCGCTGGCCGCTCGCCGCGTCGATCAGGCTGACACCGATGTTGTCGCCCGGCTGCGGGCGATCACGGTGGGGCGAATACGGCGGCGCGTTGCTGGTCAGCGACAGGGCCTCGAAGCGGACCCCGGGCGCGCCGTCGATGGCGAAGCCGCCGGCGAGCGGCAACTCGCGCCAGGCGATGCCGCAGTAATGGCCGAGGACGCCGAACAGCGGGTTGCCGACCGAGAGGTCCTCGCGCACGCCGGGCGTACACCACACCGGCCACGGCCGGCGGTGTTCGCGCAGCATGTAGAGGCCGGTGGTGTGGTCGATCTGGGCGTCGATGAGCACGATCGCGGCGATCGCGGTGTCGCGCAGCGCCCGTGCGGGCTGCAGTGCCGGAAAGCTGCGGATCTGCTGCAGCACGTCGGGCGAGGCGTTGAACAGCACCCAGTTCTCATCGTCGCCGCTGACGGCGATCGAGGACTGGGTGCGCGCCCGGGCGCGGATGCTGCCTCTGCGCAGGCCGTCGCAGTTCGGGCAGTTGCAGTTCCATTGCGGAAATCCGCCGCCGGCGGCGGCGCCGAGTACGCGTAGTCTCACACAGCCCCCTGCGAGTGGCGCGGGACGGCCGTCGCGGCCGTCCCGCCGAAGACATCAGCGGTTGGCGATGTACATCGTGATTTCAAAGCCGAAACGAAAATCGCAGGCGGTCGGGGTTTCCCATTTCATGGTTTGTCTCCTGTTGGATGTTGGATGGCGTGCCTGCCCAGGCGACAGTGCACACCTGCATCTTGCGGTCGTCGCCGACGATCCGGCGTCACAAGGCTCGCCAACATGGACTCATGATTTTCATGAGTCCAGTTCCCATCCCCGCCGCGATCAACGGACGCGGGCGGCGCCATGGATCGCCGAGCGCCCCTCGGACTATCATCGCGGCATGCACCGCGGAACGACACCTCCCCTCGCCGCCGCCCCCCCGTCCGCCTCGCCGACCGCGCCCGGCAGGGCGACGATCGCCGCGTTCACCGATGCGTCGGCGGCCACCGAACTGTTTCCGCCGCTCGAGCCTTTCGCGCACGGCATGCTCCCGGTCGGCGACGGGCACACGCTGTACCACGAACAGTGCGGCAACCCGACGGGCATGCCGGTGCTGGTCCTCCACGGCGGCCCGGGCAGCGGCTGCAGCGCGCGCCAGCGCCAGTTGCTCGATCCGACCTTGTTCCACAGCGTGCTGTTCGACCAGCGCGGCTGCGGCCGCAGCACGCCTCGGGGCGAGATCGCCGCCAACACCACCGCCGACCTGGTGGCCGACATCGAGCGCCTGCGCCGGCGGCTCGGCATCGAGCGCTGGCTGGTGTTCGCCGGCTCGTGGGGCGCGAGCCTGGCGCTGGCCTATTGCGCCCAGCATCCGCAGGCCTGCCTCGGCGCCCTGCTGCGCGGCATCTTCCTCAGCGGGCGGGCCGACATCGACTGGTTCTTCCGCGGCGCCGGCGAACTCGTGCCCGACGCCTGGGCGCGCTTCGCCGCCGGCCTTTCGCCCGCCGAGCACGACCGCATCGCTGCCCATTACCTCGGCGCGGTGTCCGCGCCCGACGATGAGGCGGCGGCCGAAGCGGTGCGGCGCTGGATGGAATGGGAAGCCGCCCTCTCCGCCCCGGGCAGCACCCCGCCCTCGCCCCCCGCGCCCGACGCCGAGGCGCTGCAGACCGCCGTCGCGAAATACCGCATCCAGGCGCACTACCTCGCCCACGAGTGCTTCATCGGCGAGGAGGCAGCGCTGCAGTTCGCGGCGGCGATGGCGGGCGTGCCCACGGCGATCCTGCACGGCCGCCTCGATCTCGTCTGCCGCCCGGCGAACGCGCTGAAGCTGCATCTCGCCCTGCCCGGCAGCCGCATCCGCTTCATCGACGGCGCGAGCCACAACCCCTTCGACGCACCGATGGCGGCCGCGCTGATCGCCGCCGCCCGCCACTTCCACCTCCACCGCGACTTCGCCGGCTGGGGCGCGGACCTGCGCGCGGCCACCACCGCCGTCCCGCCCATCGCTCCCGCCTCATGAAATTCACGAGCCGGATCTCCAGCGCAGCTTGAGGCCGGCGTTTGCGCCGCGGGGAGAAAATGCCCGGCATACGCCATTGTCGAGGAAACGCCCATGCCCGCCTGCCCGCCGCTCAAGCCGTCGCTCCGCCTCCTGGCCGCAGCGGTGTCACCGCCGCTGCTGCTCGGCCTGGCCGGGCCGCTCGCGGCGCAGGACAGGGACGCGGCGACCACGCTGAATCCGGTCGTCGTCACCGGCAGCCGGATCGAGGCCGACAGCTTCGACCAGCCCTACTCGATCGACGTCGTCGACACCCGCGCCGTGCAGGAAGGCAACCTGCGCGTCAATGTGTCGGAGGCGCTCGGCGGCCTGCCCGGGCTGGTGATCCAGAACCGCCAGAACTATGCGCAGGACCTGCAGATCTCGATCCGTGGCTTCGGTGCGCGCTCGGCCTTCGGCGTGCGCGGCGTGAAGCTGATCACCGACGGCATCCCCGCCACCAACCCCGACGGCCAGGGCCAGGCGGCGACCTTCAACCTCGACACCGCCGAGCGCATCGAGGTGCTGCGCGGGCCGTTCTCGACCGTGTACGGCAACCACGCCGGCGGCGTGATCCAGCTCTTCTCGCGCGACGGCCAGGGTGCGCCGCGCGTCAGCGGCGGCTTCACCGCCGGCTCCTGGGGTACGACCCGCTTCGGCCTCGGCGCCGAAGGCGAGCAGAACGGCGTCGGTTTCGTGCTCGACGCCTCGCGCTTCGACACCGACGGCTACCGCGACCACAGCGAGGCCCGCCGCGACCAGGGCTTCGCCAAGATCACCCTCGCCCCCGACGAGGACAGCAAGCTCACGCTGGTCGGCAGCGGGCTGCGGCAGAAGGACACCGAGGACCCGCTGGGCATCACCTGGGCCACCTACCAGCGCGACCCGCGCGCGGTGGAGAACGTCGCGCTCCAGTTCAACACGCGCAAGAGCATCGACCACCTGCAGGGGGGCGCCACCTACGAGCGCCGCTTCGGTGAGGACCGCCTGCAGCTGGTCGCCTACACCGGCGAGCGCAGCGTCACCCAGTTCCAGTCCATTCCGAAGCAGTTCCAGGGCGGCGAGCAACATGCAGGCGGCGTGGTGGACTTCGACCGCGACTTCCACGGCCTGGGCGCACGCTGGATCGCGCAGCGCGACCTCGGCACGGGCCGCCTGACCCTGACCGCGGGCATGGACTACGACAAGTCCGAGGACGACCGGCGCGGCTACCAGAACTTCGTCGGCGACACCCTGGGCGTGCTTGGCGCCCTGCGCCGCAACGAGCTCGACACCGTCACCAGCACCGACCCCTACGTCCAGGCGATGTGGAAGCAGGGCCCCTGGCAGTGGTCGGCGGGGCTGCGCCACTCGCGGGTGAAGTTCGAGGTGGACGACCGCTACATCGTCGGCGCCAACGGCGACGACAGTGGCAGCGTGTCCTTCAGCAAGACGACGCCCGCGCTCGGCCTCGTCTATGCGGTCTCGCCGGCGCTGAACCTGTACGCGAGCGCCGGCACCGGCTTCGAGACGCCGACGCTGAACGAGCTCTCCTACGCGACGCCGAGCACCGGCTTCAACTTCAACCTCAAGCCCTCGACCAGCCGCCAGGCCGAGATCGGCCTGAAGGCCTTCGTCGGCGACGCCACGCGGGTGAACCTGGCGCTGTTCCGGATCACGACCGAGGACGAGATCGTGGTCGCCGAATCGTCCGGCGGCCGCACCAGCTACACCAATGCCGGGCGCACGCGGCGCAAGGGGGTGGAGCTGTCGGCGGAATCGGAATGGACGCGCAATGTCACGGCGCGGGCCGCGCTGACCTGGCTCGACGCCGTCTATGACGACGCCTTCGTCAGTCGCGGCGACACGGTGCCGGCCGGCAATCGCATTCCCGGCATTCCCGAACTTGCCGCCTACGCCGAAGTCGCCTGGAAGCCGGCCGACGGCCTGACCCTGGCCACCGAAGCGGTGTATCGCGGCGACATCGAGGTGAATGACCTCAACGACGCGCGCCCGGCCCCCGCCTACACGCTGGTCAATCTGCGCCTCTCGGCCGAGCAGAAGTCGGGCCCGTGGACCGTCGGCGAGCTCATCCGGCTGGACAACGTCTTCGATCGCAAGCACATCGGTTCGGTGATCGTCGGCGACGCCCAGGGGCGCTTCTACGAGCCGGGGCCGGAGCGCAGCGTCTATGCCGGGGTGCGCGCGACCTACGCCTTCTGAAGCTGAAACCGGGCTTGCCGCCCGGCGCTGAGCGGGCCGCGCGGTGCAAGCCCTGGGCGACGCCCCCCAGGCTTTGCTACAGGCCAGGCGGCACGCCGCCCTACTCCAGTTCGCGCATGCGCTCGAGCGCTTCCTCGACGCGGTCGACGGCAATCACGCGCAGCCCCTCGATTGCCTGCCGCGGCGCGTTCGCCTTGGGCACGATCGCGGTGTCGAAGCCGAGCTTGGCGGCTTCCTTCAGCCGCTCCTGGCCGCGCGGCGCGGGACGGATCTCGCCCGCCAGGCCGACCTCGCCGAACACCGCGAGACCGCGCCGCAGCGGGCGGTCGCGCAGCGAGGAGACGATCGCGAACAGGATCGCCAGATCGGCCGCGGGCTCGGTGATCTTGACCCCGCCCACGGCATTGACGAAGACGTCCTGGTCGAAGCAGACGACGCCGGCGTGGCGATGCATCACCGCCAGCAGCATCGCCAGCCGCGTCGGCTCGAGGCCAACCGAGAGGCGGCGCGGATTGGGGCTCTGCGAGCCGTCGACGAGCGCCTGCACCTCGACCAGCAGCGGCCGCGTGCCCTCCTGCGTGACCAGCACGCAGCTGCCGGAGACCTGCTGCGAATGCTGCGACAGGAAGATCGCCGACGGGTTGGAAACGCCGCGCAGGCCGCGTTCGGTCATCGCGAACACGCCCAGTTCGTTCACCGCGCCGAAGCGGTTCTTGAACGCGCGCACGAGGCGGAAGCTGGAGTGGGTGTCACCCTCGAAATAGAGCACGGTGTCGACGATGTGCTCGAGCACGCGCGGGCCGGCGAGCGTGCCGTCCTTGGTGACGTGGCCGACCAGGATCAGCGCGGTGCCGCTCTGCTTGGCAAAGCGCGTGAGCTGCGCCGCGCATTCGCGCACCTGCGCGACCGAACCGGGCGCCGACTGCAGCGCCTCGGAGTAGATCGTCTGGATCGAGTCGATCACCGCCACGCGCGGTTTCGCCTCACGCAGCGTGTTGAGGATGCGCTCGAGGTTGATCTCGGCCAGCATCTGCAGCGCCGAGGGCGGCAGTTGCAGCCGGTGCGCGCGCAGCGCGACCTGCTCGCCCGACTCCTCGCCGCTGACATAGACCACGGCCTGGGTCGAGGCGAGGTTCGCCAGCGCCTGCAGCAGCAGCGTGGACTTGCCGATGCCCGGGTCGCCGCCGATGAGCACGACGCCGCCCGCCACCAGACCACCGCCGAGCACGCGGTCGAACTCGTCCAGCCCGGTGGGCTGGCGCGGTTCCTCACGCGGCTGCAGCGCCGAGAGCGGCTGCAGCCGCGCCGTCTGCCCGGCCAGCGCGGCAAAGCGGCTGCCGGCGGCCGACGCCGCCTCCACCACCGTCTCGACCAGCGTGTTCCAGGCCTGGCACTGCGGGCACTGCCCCTGCCAGCGCAGCACCTGCGCGCCGCATTCGGTGCAGACGAAGGCCGTCTTGCTCCTGGCCATCAGCCCGCCTTGTCGGCTTCCTGCGCCATGCGCACGAACTCCTCGCTGGCGAAGTCGGCGAAGGCGGTGATCAGGCGCGAGCGGAACTTGTCGCGCGGCACGATGACTTCCAGCGGCGTGTAGATGCGCGGCTCGAGCGCCACCGCGGCCAGCCGCCCTTCGGCGAGGTCGCGCTGGATCGCCATCTTGGAGGCGATCGCGAAGCCCAGCCCGGCGGCAGCGAGCTGCTTGACCGCGGCCAGGCTGCCGAGCTCGGCGCACAGCGTGATCTCGCTGCCGGCGATGCCGGCGGCCTCGAAGAACTCGTCGGCGATCTGGCGGATGCCGTTGCCCGGATCGCGGTCGATGAAGGGATGGCCGACGAGGTCCTTCGCCGTCAGGCGCTCGAACTTCGCCAGCGCATGGTCCGGGTGGCAGATCACCAGCAACTCGTCACGCGCCGCGCTGCGACGCTCGATGGCGTGCTGTTCGGTGGCGATCTCGATCAGGCCGATGTCGAGGTCGCGCGCCGCGACACGCTCCTCGGTGAGCTTGGAGTTGCCCACCACCACGCGCGGCAGCACGCGCGGGTAGCGGCGCTTGAAGCCCTCCAGGATCTGCGGCAGCCAGTAGGCAGCAATCGTCGTGCTGGTGCCGATCTTGATCTGGCCGGCGAGCTCGTCGGTGAGCTCCGACACGCGCGAATCGAGCTCGGCCGACAGGCCGAGGATCCTCTCCGCGTAGGCCAGCACCAGCTCGCCGGCCGGGGTCAGCGTGATCTTGCCGTGGCCGCGGTCGAGCAGGCGGGTGTCGAAGTGCTCTTCCAGTTGCTTGATCTGGAAGGTGACGGCCGGCTGCGTCATGAAAAGGTGCTCGGCGGCACGCGTGAATGAGCCGTGCTTCGCGACGGCGTGAAAAACCTGGAGCCTTCTATCTGCCATGATGTGGATAAGTATGATTTATTGCATGGATTAGATCACAAACTTCATGCCGGTTCCACGCCTTCCCGTTTCCAGCCGAATCATCTTGTTACAGCTCATAACATCGATCCCGGCTTCGTGTTATAACCGCGCTCCCGACAACGTGACGCCCGGTCCAGACGATGCCGCTCGGCTTCTACATCATCATGGCAGCGCAGTTCTTTTCCGCGCTCGCCGATAACGCCCTGCTCATCGTCGCCATCGCTCTGCTGCGGGACATGGCCGCCCCGTCGGAATACGAGCCGCTGCTGAAGCTGTTCTTCACCCTGTCCTACGTCGGCCTCGCCGCCTTCGTCGGCGCCTTCGCCGACTCAATGCCGAAATGGCGCGTGATGCTGATCAGCAACACGATCAAGATCGGCGGCTGCCTGATGCTGTTCCTCGGCGTCCATCCGCTCTTCGCCTATGCGGTCATCGGCCTCGGCGCCGCCGCCTATTCGCCGGCCAAGTACGGCATCCTGACCGAGTACCTGCCGCACCGCCTGCTCGTTGTCGCCAACGGCTGGATCGAGGGCCTGACGGTGGGCGCGATCATCATCGGCACCGTCATGGGCGGTTTCATGATCCGCGGCGACGTCGCCGGCGCGCTGACGGCGCTGAACCTGCCTTTCGTCGACACGCCCTTCGAGGCCGCCGTACTGATGATCGGCGTGCTCTACCTGGTCGCCGCCGCGTTCAACCTCTACATCCCGGACACCGGGGTGGACCACAAGCCGCTGAAGAACAACCCGCTCTACCTGATCCACGACTTCAACCACTGCCTGCGCCTGCTGTGGCGCGACAAGCTGGGGCAGATTTCGCTCGGGGTGACCACGCTGTTCTGGGGCGCGGGCGCCACGCTCCAGTTCATCGTCATCAAATGGGCGGAGCACAACCTGGGCATGGGGCTGTCGCAGGCGTCGATGATGCAGGGGGTGGTGGCGGTCGGTGTCGCGCTCGGCGCCGTGCTCGCGGCGCGCTTCGTCACCCTGCGGCGCGCAGTGCAGGTGATTCCGCTCGGCATCGCGATGGGGATCACGGTGATGATCATGATCGGCGTCACCGACACGTCGCTCGCGATGGCGCTGATGGTGCTGGTCGGCGGGCTGGCCGGCTTCTTCGTCGTGCCGATGAATGCGCTGCTGCAGCACCGCGGCCACATCCTGATGGGCGCCGGGCATTCGATCGCGGTGCAGAACTTCAACGAGAACCTGTCGATCCTGGTGATGACCGGCACCTACGCGCTGCTGATCATGCTGGGCCTGTCGATCAACATCGTGATCGTGATGTTCGGCCTCTTTGTCGCCGGCACGATGCTGCTCGTCAAGCACCGTCACGAGGCCAACCAGCGCGAGTTCGACAATGTCGCGCTGCTCGAGGACCGCGCCCACTGACCCAGCCGGCACCCGCCGGATCGGCGCGCGGCAGCCGCCCGGGGCGCGGCCTCAGTGGCCTGCGCCGGCCTGTGCCATCAGGCGTCGGGCGAAACAGAGGTCTTCCCACGCCTTGCCCTTGTCCTGCGGATTGCGCAACAGATAGGCCGGGTGATAGGTCACCACCACCGGCACGCCGCGGTGGTCAAAGACCTTGCCCCGCGCCGCGGCAATGCTGATCTCGGTGTCGAGCAGGGCCTGCGCCGCCGGGCGACCGAGGGCGAGCAGCAGGGTCGGCCGCACGAGCGCGATCTGCCGTTCGAGATAGGGCAGGCAGGCGTCGAGCTCTGCGCGCTCCGGCGTGCGATTGTGCGGCGGGCGGCACTTCACCGCATTGGCGATGTAGACATCCTCGCCGCGCTTCAAGCCGATCGCTGCCAGCATGTTGTCGAGCAGCCGCCCGGCCTGGCCGACGAAGGGCTCGCCGCGCTGGTCCTCCTCGGCCCCCGGCCCTTCGCCCACCAGCATCCAGCGCGCGTTCCGGTCGCCGACCCCGGGCACGGCCTGCCTGCGCCGCTCGCACAGCGCGCAGGCGCGGCAGGCACGAATGTCCTGCTCGAGCGCCTCCCAATCGAGGGTGGCGATGCGTGCACCACGGCCCGGATCGGCCGTCGGTCCAGGCGCGGCCTTCGGCGTGGCCGAGCCTGCGCGCGCTTCCGGCGCCGACTTCTGCACCGCGCCCCGGCGTGAGCCCGCAGGCCCCATCGCCGGCGCTCCGGCCTGCTCCGCCACTGCGCGGGCCGAGGTCGGCGCATGCGCGGCCAACGGTGTCAGGCCCGGCGGCGCAGCATCCGACCCGCGCCCCAGCGACTGCTCTTCGACAGGGGGCAAGGCCGCCGCCGGCTCCGGCACCTCCTCGCTCGCGGCCGCCGCCGTGCGCAGCCGCCACAGCGGGCCGAGCCCCATTTCGCGCAGGATGGCGCCGCGGCGTCTGGATGCGGCGGCGGCCATCACAGTGCGAGCCTCATCACGATCGCATCCTCGCGCCCCTCACGGGCGGGGTAGTAGCCACGCCGCCGGCCGATCTGCTCGAACCCCGCCTTGCGGTAGAGGGCGAGCGCGGCCTCGTTGGACGGCCGCACCTCGAGGAAGAGCTGCGTCGCCCCGCCGGCGCGCGCCTCGGCGCAGAGGCGGTCGAGCAGCACGCGCCCGTAGCCCTGGCCCTGCACCTGGCGGGCGATACTGAGGTTGAGCAGGTGCGCTTCGTCCAGCACCATCATCATGATCGCGTAACCGAGCGGGCGCGTATCGAGCCGCATCACCCAGGCCCCGTGCCCGGCGGCGAGCGAGTCCTCGAAATTGCCCCGCGTCCAGGGAAAGGCGTGGAGTTCGGCTTCGCGCGCCCCGACCCAGTCGAGATCCGCGGCCGACATCGGCACGACGCAAGGCGCGCCCTCGCCCATCATCAGGCCCTGCCGCCGCGCGCCAGGCGCTCGGCGGTGGTGAAGGCGACCTTGTCGCGCACGTAGAGCGGCGCGGCCAGCTCCGGCGCCAGCAGCGCGCCGCGCCCCACCATGTCGGCCGCCAGGCGCGCCACCTCCTCGGCACGCGGCACGAGCTCGTCCCGGCAGCCCTCGAGACGATCCTCGAGGCGGGCGCGCAAGTGCTCCGGCCAGGCCCGGAACGCCGAGCCCACGGCGAGCCAGCGCCCTGCGGGCAGGCTCACACCCTCCGGCGTATCGCAGGCCGGCGCAGACACCGGCTGCGGGCGGCCTTCCTGATCGAGCACGAAGGCGGCGTGGTAGACCTCGCCCATCCGTGCATCAGTGGCGACGAAGACGCGCGGCGCGTCGGCCTGCAGCGCGAGCGCATCGAAGCTGCCGACCACGGCCACGCCGAGCCCGGCGCCGAGCGCCAGCCCCTGCGCCACGCCGCACGCCAGCCGCAGCCCCGTGAACGCGCCGGGCCCGGCGCCGAAGGCGACCGCATCGAGCGCGGCCGCGGCAAGCCCGGCTTCGGCGAGCAGGGCGCGGATGTCGCGCAGAACAGCTTCGGAATGATTGGCCGCGCCTTCGATGCGGCGCGACAGGAGCTCGCCATGATGCAGAACGGCGACGCTGCCCTGTTCGCACGAGGTTTCGATGGAGAGTACTTTCATGGTGCCGGTATTCTACCGGCACCCAGGCCCGACCGGACCCGGCTCAGCGGTTCTTGCGCCCCCGCGGCGCTTCGGGATAGGCGCCGCGCATCGCATCGCGCAGATCGCGATGCAGGGCACTGCGCTCCTCGTCGCTGAGCCTGCGGCGCACCGGCGCCGCCGCTCCCGATTCGTGCGTGCTGATCAGGGCACGACGCAGTTCGCTCCGCCTGATGTCACGCGCGGGAAGCTCGATGCTCTCCCGCCCCTGGTCGAACGCCGGCTGGCGCGCCGATGCATCCGTCGCGCCTGCGCCGAAGCCGGCGATCACGACGAGCGATCCGAACAGGAAAGCGGTATGGTGGAGCCGGAATCGGGCAAGGTCCGCCGCATGGAAAATATCGCGCTTCATCGCATCATCACCGGGGCGGGGAACCACCCCTGAAATCTGGCTTTCGAGAGCCTAAAAATACGTCAAACGGGCAGCGCTCGATAGCAAAAAAGCGCAAGCCTCTATGTCTTTTGTAATACGGTGTTGCGTCATCGCCACCAGCTTACGAAGCGTTACCCGATGCGCCCCTGGTCCTGCTCCGGAGACGCTGGCAAGCCTACTGCAGGCAGGATAGGATTTCGCTCATGAACGGAAAAACACGCTATCGCATACTGCTGGTGGACGACGACGCCCGGCTGCGCGAACTCCTCTCCCGCTACCTCCAGGAACAGGGTTTTGCGATCAAGACCGTGGGCGACGCGCCGATGATGGATCGCGCCCTGCACCGCGAACATTTCGACCTGATCGTGCTCGACCTGATGCTGCCGGGCGAGGATGGCCTGGCGATCTGCCGCAGACTCCGCGCCGCCGAGAACAACATTCCCGTCATCATGCTCACCGCCAAGGGTGACGATGTGGACCGCATCGTCGGCCTCGAGATGGGCGCCGACGACTACCTCGCCAAGCCCTTCAATCCGCGCGAACTGGTCGCCCGCATCCAGGCGGTGATGCGCCGCCAGCCGCAGAACCTGCCCGGCGCACCGACCGCGGAAGACGAGATCATCGTCTTCGGCCACGTCCGGGTGAACCTGGGCACGCGCTCGTTGACGCGGGACGAGGAAGAGATCCAGCTCACCACCGGCGAGTTCTCGCTGCTCAAGGTCCTGCTGACCCACCCGCGCCAGCCGCTGTCGCGCGACAAGCTGATGGAACTGGCACGCGGCCGGGAGTACGGCGTCTTCGACCGGGCGATCGACGTCCAGGTCTCGCGCCTGCGCAAGCTCGTCGAGGACGATCCGGCCAAGCCGCGCTACATCCAGACGGTCTGGGGCTTCGGCTATGTCTTCGTGCCCGACGACACCCGGACCGCCAATGCCGACGAGCACGGGACCGAAGACAACGAGTGAGCGCGGGATGCCCCGCCCCCTGACGCCCCGGCGCCTGCGCGCACTGGGGCGCTTCGTGGCTGGCTGGCTGCCACGCACCCTGCTGTGGCAGACCTTCCTTCTGGTCGCCCTGCTGCTGATCGTCGCGCTCGGCGCCTGGTCGCAGATCTTCCGCTACTTCCAGGAGCCGGCGCGGGCACGCGACGTCGCGCAGATGGTGGTGTCGGTCGTGAACCTGACCCGCACCGCGCTCACCAATGCCGATGTCGAACGCCGCACCGACCTCCTGATCGAGCTCGCTGCCCTCGAGGGCATCCGCATCTATCCGGCTGAAGCGTCCGACGAAATCGAGCCGCTGGCCGACACCCGACCGCTGCGCCTGCTCACCGTCGATGTACGCCGGCAGCTCGGCGAACACACGCGCTTCGCGGCGCGCTGGAAGACGCTCGAGGGTTTCTGGGTCAGCTTCCGCCTCGACCCGGACGACAGCGAGGACGAGTACTGGGTGATGCTGCCGGCCGAACGCTTCGAGAACCCCGACGCCTTCGACTGGCTGATCTGGGGCGGCGGCGCCCTCGTCGCCGCCCTGCTCGGCGCCTTCCTGATCGTCTCCCGCATCAGCGCGCCGCTGCGCCAGCTCGCACGTGCCGCGCGCATGGTCGGCAGCGGCCAGACGCCGCCCCGGCAGAAGGAGTCCGGTCCGCAGGAGATCGCCGTCGTGGCCCACGCCTTCAACC
Source organism: Thauera sp. (assembly GCA_024710965.1). Lineage (GTDB taxonomy): Bacteria > Pseudomonadota > Gammaproteobacteria > Burkholderiales > Rhodocyclaceae > Thauera. Next base: position 69,357 of record JANJTU010000065.1, read on the forward strand.
AGATGACCGGCGATCTCGCCCGCACCGAGGCCGACCGGGCCCTGATCCTCGCCGGCGTGTCGCACGACCTGCGCACACCGCTCGCGCGCCTGCGCCTGGGCATCGAGATGTCGGGTGCGCCCGACGCCGAGGTGACGGCGATGGTGGCCGACATCGAGGAGATGGACCGCATCATCGGCCAGTTCCTGGACTTCGGCCGGGGCGACCCGCAGGAGCCGCCACAGCCGGTGGACGTGGCGACGCTGGTGCGCGAGCTGAGCGAACCCTACCGGCTGCGCGGCGTCGACCTTCGCCTCGACGCGCCGGACAGCCTGGTGGTGGCCGCGCGCATGCTGTCCCTGCGCCGGGCGCTCGCCAACCTGATCGACAATGCCCTGCGCTACGCCGGCGACACGCAGCCGCTCGACGTCAGCGTCGGCGTCGAAGACAAGGACGTCTGCATCGAAGTCGCCGACCGCGGCCCAGGCATCCCCACCGACCAGGTCGATCGCATGCGCCACCCCTTCACCCGGCTCGAGAAGGCGCGCTCCAACACCAAGGGCGCGGGCCTCGGCCTGGCGATCGTCGACCGCGTGATGCGGGCCCATCACGGGCGGCTCGACCTGCTCCCGCGCGAGGGTGGTGGCCTGCGCGCCATCCTGCGCCTGCCCGCCGACGGAAGCGTCGGCGGACGCGCTAGAATGCAGCCGGCCACCCCGGAACCGCAGGCCTGAAGACCCCGGCGCACCGACAAGCCGTCCCGGGCCAGCCCCGCCCCGCCCAGCCGGCGCGGTGATGCCCTCAAACCCCGACCGAGACCCATGCAGCCAGAGAACATCGCTCCCCCCGCAGCCACACCTTACCTGCAGATCGGCGGCGAAGCCGCGGTCCGCACCCTGGTGCGCCGCTTCTATGCGCACATGGACACCCTGCCCGAAGTGTGGGGCGTGCGCCGCATGCATGCCGAAGACCTCGCCGGCTCGGAAGAGAAGCTGTTCCTGTTCCTCTCCGGCTGGCTCGGCGGCCCCAATCTGTATGTCGAACGCTATGGTCACCCCTTCCTGCGGGCGCGCCACCTGCCGTTCTCGATCGGCATCGCCGAGCGCGATCAGTGGATGCAGTGCATGCACGCCGCACTCGAGGAAACCGTCGCCGACCCGGCGCTGCGCGCGGGCCTCGTCCGCGCCCTGTCCTCGCTCGCCGATCACATGCGCAACCGGGCCGAAGCGCCTGCCGGCCAGCATTACGCGCAATCGCTATAATTCCGACGCATGAAATTCCTCTTCGACCTGCTCCCCGTCATCCTTTTCTTCGCCGCCTACAAGCTGGCGGGCGCCAGCCCCGAAGCCTCCCATGCCTTCGCCGCCGGGTGGCTGGGCGAAGGCATCGCCGTGACCCAGGCGCCCATCCTGATCGCAACCGCCGTCGCGATCATCGCCACCTTCGTGCAGATCGCGATCGTCTGGCTGCGCCACCGCAAGGTCGACACGATGCTCTGGGTCAGCCTCGCGATCATCGTCGTCTTCGGCGGCGCGACGCTCTTCTTCCACAACCCGACCTTCATCAAGTGGAAGCCGACCGCGCTCTACTGGCTGTTCGGCTCGGTGCTGCTGGGGTCGGCGCTGCTCTTTCGCCGCAACCTCATCCGCAAGATGCTGGAAGCACAGGTGCGCCTGCCCGACGAGGTCTGGGGGCGGCTGAATCTGGCCTGGTCCGGCTTCTTCATCGCCATGGGCCTGCTCAACCTTTATGTGGCCTACAGTTTCAGTGAGGAAACCTGGGTCAATTTCAAGCTCTTCGGCGGCATGGGGCTGATGTTCGCCTTCGTGCTCGGCCAGGGCTTTTATCTGTCGCGCTATCTTGAAGAGGAATCCAACTGATGTTCTACGCCCTGATCGGTGAAGACGCCCCCGGCAGCCTTGAGACCCGCCTTGCGGTGCGTGCCGAGCACCTGGCGCGGCTCGAAGCCCTGCGCGACGAGGGCCGGCTGCTGATCGCCGGCCCGATGCCGGCGATCGACTCGCCCGACCCCGGCCCCGCCGGTTTCGCCGGCAGCCTGGTGGTGGCCGAATTCGACTCGCTCGCGAGCGCCGAGCAATGGCTCGCCGATGACGCCTACGTCAAGCACGGCGTCTTCGCGCGCACCTCGGTGCGCCCGTTCAAGAAGGTCCTGCCGTGAGCGCGAGCGTCGTCGAGCGGATCCGCGAACGGCTGGCGGCGGCGCTGCCGTCCGAGCTGATCGAGATTCAGGACGACAGCGCCCTGCACGCCGGCCACGCCGGCGCGCGCGAAGGCGGTGGCCACTATCGGCTCACCATCGTGTCGACCGCCTTCGAGGGCCAGGGCACGATGGCGCGCCATCGCATGATTTACCAAGCCCTTGGCGACATGATGAAGAAAGACATTCACGCGCTCGCCATCCGTGCCCTGTCGGCCGCCGAGGCCAGCAGGCAATCCAACTGAAGGAATACCGATGAAACGCTTCCCGAGCCGCCTCGCCATCTCCCTGCTGGCCGGATTTCTCGCCTTTCCGGCGCTCGCCGCCGACTCGATCGCCAAGGTGAACGGCGTCGCGATCCCCGCCACGCGCGCCGAAACCATGATGGCCGAGCAGCGCGCGCAGGGCGCGCCCGACAGCGCCGAGCTGAAGGACGCGGTGCGCGAAGAGCTGATCCGTCGCGAAGTGCTGAGCCAGCAGGCCACCAGCAAGGGGCTGGACAAGAAGGCCGAGGTGCAGGCGCAGATGGACATGGCCAAGCAGGCCATCCTGATCCGCGCCTATCTGCAGGACTTCATCAAGAACAACCCGGTGACCGACGCCGATCTGCAGAAGGAATACGAGACGATCAAGAGCCGCATGGGCGACAAGGAATACAAGCCGCGCCACGTGCTGGTCGAGACCGAGGACGAGGCGAAGGCGATCATCGCCAAGCTGCAGGGCGGCACGGCCTTCGAGGAAGTGGCGAAGGAATCGCGCGATCCGGGCTCGAAGGAGCGCGGCGGCGAGCTCGGCTGGAGCAACCCCGGCATGTTCGTGAAGCCCTTCTCCGAAGCGATGGTGAAGCTTGAGAAAGGCAAGTACACGACGACGCCGGTCAAGAGCGACTTCGGCTATCACGTCATCCAGCTCGACGATGTCCGCGCCGCCCAGGCACCGGCGTTCGACGAGGTCAAACCGCAGCTGCAGCAGCGCCTGCAGCAGCAGAAGGTCGAGAAGCACATGCTCGACCTGCGCACGAAGGCCAAGGTCGAATAAGACCGGGGGTCTGCCGCCCGCCGGCGCGGGCCGCAAACTGCAAAAGGCCGACACCTGCGTGTCGGCCTTTTGCGTCCACCGCCGCGGCAACGCGCCGCCGGCGATCAGAACTGCTCGTCGCTCAACTCCAGCGCGCCCGCGGCGCCGTTGACCACCGCGTAGCTCAGGCCCGGCGCCTGCGACAGGACATGGTCGGCATAGAAGCGGGCGGTGACGATCTTGGCCTGGTAGAAACCGGGCTCGCCCTCGCCTGCCGCCAGCTTGCGCCGGGCAACGAGTGCGGCGCGCGCCATCTGCCAGCCGCCGGCGACGATGCCGAGCAGCTTCAGGAAGGGCACCGAACCCACCGAGGCGGCCTTGATGTCCTTGCCGTAGGTGGCGAGGATGTAGGCCACCGCCTCTTCCACCGCCGTCACCCCCGCCGCCAGCGACTTGCGCATCGCGTCGAAGGCCTCGCCACCGGCCGCGGCAAGCTCCGCCTCGACGGCGCGCATGGTCGCGACGAGGCCAGTGATGGTGACGCCGTTCTCGCGTGCGATCTTGCGTCCGATCAGGTCGTTCGCCTGGATCGCGGTCGTGCCCTCGTAGATCGTCGTGATGCGGGCATCGCGCAGGTGTTGCGCGGCGCCGGTTTCCTCAATGAAGCCCATGCCGCCGTGGATCTGCACCCCGTCGGAGGCGACGTCGATCGAGTTCTCGGTGCACCAGCCCTTCACCACCGGGATCATCAGGTCGACGAAGGCCTGGTTCTGCGCACGCACCGCCTCGTCCGGATGATGATGCGCCTTGTCGGTGGCGGCGCCAACGACGTAGGCCAGTGCGCGCATGGCCTCGGTCTTGCTCTTCATCGACATCAGCAGGCGACGCACGTCGGCATGATGGATGATGCTCACCTTCGGACCGCCACGCACGCCGGCTTCGGTGCCCTGCACGCGGTCCCTGGCGTACTGCAGCGCGTGCTGGTAGGCGCGTTCGGAGAGCGCCAGGCCTTCCATGCCGACAGCGAAGCGGGCTTCGTTCATCATGATGAACATGTACTCGAGGCCGCGGTTGGCCTCACCCACCAGGGTGCCGATCGCGCCGCCCTTGTCGCCGAAGGCGAGCACGCAGGTCGGACTGGCGTGGATGCCCAGCTTGTGTTCGATCGACACGCAGTGCACGTCGTTGCGCGCGCCCAGGCTGCCGTCGGCATTGACCAGGAACTTCGGTACGACGAAGAGCGAGATCCCCTTCACGCCTTCGGGCGCGTCCGGCAGGCGGGCGAGAACGAGGTGGACGATGTTGTCGGTGAGGTCGTGCTCGCCGTAAGTGATGAAGATCTTCTGGCCGAAGATCTTGTAGGTACCGTCACCCTGCGGTTCGGCCTTCGTCCGCACCGCGGCGAGGTCCGAACCGGCCTGCGGTTCGGTGAGGTTCATCGTGCCGGTCCATTCGCCCGACACCATCTTCGGCAGGTAGGTCGCCTTCTGCTCGTCGGTGCCGCGCAGCAACAGCGATTCGATCGCGCCGTTGGTCAGCATCGGGCACAGCGAGAACGCCATGTTGGCCGACTTCCACATCTCCATGACCGCAGTAGCGACGAGCTTGGGCAGCCCCTGGCCGCCGAACTCGGGCTCGCCCGCCAGCGCCGTCCAGCCCGCGTCGGCGAACTGCTTGTACGCGTCCTTCCAGCCGGGCGCGGTGCTCACTTCGCCGTCATGCCACCTGGCCCCTTCCTGGTCGCCGATCCGGTTCAGCGGTGCCAGCACGCCATTGGCAAACTTGTCGGCCTCTTCGAGGATCGCATCGACCAGATCGGCCGACACCTCCTCGTTCCCCGGCAGTTGCGCCACCTCGTCGAAGCCGGCCAGTTCGCGCATCACGAACTGCATGTCGCGGATCGGGGCACTGTAGTTGCTCATGGATGCTGTCACTCCAGATAAGTTGTAGGGCTTACTTGTTCAGCAGGTAGCGGCGGTCGTCGAAGGCCACCACCCATTCGGGCCGATACACCACCAGCAGGGTCACGATTGCACCGCTGATCCAGGCTTCGGCGAAACCCAGCAGCAGCAAGAACGGCAGGTACTCGCCGAGCAGGAAGGCCGCCGGATAGGCCCCCGCCAGCACCATCGCCGCCGCGGCGACGAGGCCCTGCAAGATCACCGTCAACGCCGCGCCGGCAAAACCGGCGACGAAGACGAACACGAAGAAATGCGCCGGCAGCCAGCGCTCGATGCCGCGCCGGATCAAGCTCGCCACGCCCACCGGCACGGCACCCATCAGGACGAAGTTCACCGGCCAGGCCGTCCACTCCACCGCCCCGTTGAGCGTGATCCCGGTCAGGGCCAGCGCAAGCGCCACCAGCGCCAGCCACGGACCGAAGATCAGCGTCGCCGCCATCGCCCCGAGCATGTGCAGGTTGAGTCCGGGCTTCACGCCCGCCTTCAAGCTCCAGATCAGGGTCAGGCCGACGGCAAAGCCGAGCAGCAGATTGAGCTGCGAGCTGTCGAGCAGGCGCCGCCACGGCGCCTGCCGGATCACGCCGACGAGGACGAGGGCGGCAAGCGCCAGCATCAACCCGTGCCAAGCCGCCGGAAAAAGTGCGCTTGCGAGGTTCATGCTGCCAGGTCCCGCCCTGAGGCCGTCAGACCGCCGCGGTCAGCTCCGGCACGAGCTCGAACAGGTCGCCCACCAGGCCGTAGTCGGCGACCTGGAAGATCGGCGCCTCGGGGTCCTTGTTGATCGCCACGATCACCTTCGAGTCCTTCATCCCCGCCAGGTGCTGGATCGCCCCCGAGATGCCGACCGCGATGTAGAGCTGGGGAGCCACGATCTTGCCGGTCTGGCCGACCTGGTAGTCGTTAGGCACGTAGCCCGCGTCGACCGCGGCACGGCTCGCGCCGAGTGCGGCCCCAAGGGCATCCGCCAGCGGCTCGAGCAGCTGGTGGTAGTTCTCGCTGCTGCCGAGACCGCGACCACCCGAGACGATGATCTTCGCCGCGCCCAGTT
>JANJTU010000148.1 GCA_024710965.1 Thauera sp.
CTCAACCCTCAACCCTCAACTCTCGACCCGCCTGCTAGCCGCCGTTCAGCAGCCCCGAGTCCGTGACGTAGCGGACCGCCTCCTCCAGCGTGATGCGGCCCTCGCGATAGAGCCGGACGATGCTGTGGTCCAGCGACATCATGCCCGCGCCGGTCGAGGTGGCCAGCACGTTGGGGAGCTGGTGGGTCTTGCCCTCGCGGATCAGGGCGCGGACCGCCGGGTTCCCCAGCAGGAGCTCGAAGGCGGCGATGCGCCCGTCTCCCTCGGCCGACCGCAGCAGCCGCTGCGACACGATGCCCAGGAGCGAGCCGGCGAGCTGCAGCCTCACCTGCGCCTGCTGGTGGGCGGGGTAGGCGTCGACGATGCGGTCGATCGTCTGTCCGGCGTCGTTGGTGTGCAGGGTCGCGAACACCAGGTGCCCCGTCTCGGCCGCCGTCAGGGCCGACGAGATGGTCTCCAGGTCGCGCATCTCGCCCACCAGGATCACGTCCGGGTCCTCGCGCAGCGAGGCGCGCAGCGCGTTGTTGAAGGACATCGTGTCGCGGTGCACCTCGCGCTGGTTCACCAGGCAGCGCTTGGACTCGTGCACGAACTCGATCGGATCCTCCACGGTGAGGATGTGGCCGTACTCGTTCTCGTTGATGTAGTCGACCATCGCCGCCAGCGTCGTCGATTTGCCCGAGCCGGTCGGGCCGGTCACCAGCACGATGCCGCGCGGCTGGCTGGCGATGTCCTTGAAGATCTTCGGGCAGTTGAGCTCCTCGAGCGTCAGCACCTTGGACGGAATCGTGCGGAACACCGCGCCGGCGCCGCGGTTCTGGTTGAAGGCGTTCACGCGGAAGCGTGCGAGCGCGGGCACGGCGAAGGAGAAGTCGCACTCCCAGCTCTCTTCGTACTGCTTGCGCTGACCGTCGTTCATGATGTCGTACACCATGGCGTGCACGTCCTTGTGCTCCATCGGCGGCAGATTGATGCGGCGCACGTCGCCGTGCACCCGGATCATCGGCGGCAGGCCGGCCGACAGGTGGAGGTCGGAGGCCTTGTTCTTGACGGCGAAGGCGAGCAGTTCGGTGATGTCCATGACTGGGGCGGGCGGCTGGGCCCGGCAGGATCGGCAATGCCGCGATGTTATACTTTTCGCGCTCCGTTCCGAGGAAAAAGGCTACGCCCGATGACGACAATTCCAGCCCGACTGCAAGCCGTGCGCGCGCGCATCGCAGCCGCCGCGCGGGCCATCGGGCGCGATCCGGCCGAGGTGACGCTGCTCGCGGTGAGCAAGACCTGGCCGGCCGAGGCGGTGCGCGAGGCCGCCGCCGCCGGTCAGCACAGCTTCGGCGAGAACTACGTGCAGGAAGGCGCGGAAAAGGCGGCGACGCTGCGTGCGTGCGGCCTGGAATGGCACTTCATCGGCCCGCTGCAGAGCAACAAGACGCGCGCCGTCGCCAATGCCTTCGACTGGGTGCACGGCATCGACCGGCTGAAGATCGCCGAGCGCCTGTCGGCCCAGCGCGACGTGCATCTGCCGCCGCTCGACGTGTGCATCCAGGTCAACGTCAGCGGCGAGCAGAGCAAGGGCGGCGTCGCCCCGGCCGATGCCGCAGCGCTGGCGCATGCGGTGGCGGCGCTGCCGCGGCTGCGGCTGCGCGGGCTGATGTGCATTCCCGAGCCGAGCGCGGACCAGGCCCTGCTGCGCGCGCGCTTCGCGCAGCTGCGGCGGCTGAAGGACCAACTCGTGGCCGAGGGCCTCGCGCTCGACACGCTGTCGATGGGCATGTCGGACGACATCGAGGCGGCGATCGCCGAAGGTGCCACCATCGTCCGCGTCGGCACCGCCATCTTCGGTGCGCGCCGCGCGCCGCCCGCCCGCCATCCTGCTTGAGGCGCCCGCGGGCGCCGGTCGACATTCACTTCAAGGGACAGACATGAAAATTACCTTCCTCGGCGGCGGCAACATGGCCGCGGCCCTGATCGGCGGCATGGTCGAGCGCGGCTTTGCCGCCGCCGACATCCAGGTGATCGAGCTCGGTGCCGACAATCGCGAGCGCCTGACGGCGCGCTTCGGCGTGCGCGCGGTGGACGCGGCCGACGACGCGGCGCTCGCCTGTGACGTGCTCGTGCTGGCGGTGAAGCCGCAGCAGATGAAGGCGGCGCTGGCGCCGCTCGCCGGCCGCCTCGTCCGGCAGCTGGTGATCAGCATCGCCGCCGGCCTGCGCCTGGCCGACATCGGCCGTTGGCTCGGCGCGCCGGGTGCCTTCTACACCCGGCTCGTGCGCTGCATGCCGAACACGCCGGCGCTGATCGGTGCCGGCATCACCGGCCTCTACGCCGACCCCTCGGTCGATGCCGCCGGCCGGGAGGCCGCCGAGCGCATCCTCGGCGCGGTCGGCAGCACGGTGTGGGCCGACAGCGAGGCGCAGATGGACGCCGTCACCGCGATCTCGGGCAGTGGCCCGGCCTATGTGTTCCATTTCATCGAGGCGCTGGAGGCGGCCGCGCGGGCGCTCGGCTTCGACGAGGCCGGCGCGCGCCGGCTGGCGATCGACACCGTGCTCGGCGCGGCGAAGCTGGCGGCGAGCTCGGAGGATGCGCCCGGCGTGCTGCGGCAGAAGGTCACCTCGAAGGGCGGCACCACCGAAGCCGCCCTCGCCAGCCTGGCAGCGGCCGGCTGGCACGATGCCCTCGTCGCCGCGGTGAAGGCGGCCGAGAGGCGCGGGCGGGAACTCGGCGCCGAGCTCGGCAAGGACTGATCCGCCATGCTTGCGAACATCCTGTTGCTGCTGCTGAACACCGCCGGCGGCTTCCTGACCCTGATGCTGCTCGCGCGCTTCTACATGCAGTGGCAGCGCATCTCGTTCCGCAACCAGGTCGGCCAGTTCGTCGTCACCACCACCGACTGGCTGGTGCGGCCGCTGCGCCGCTTCGTCCCCGGCCTGTTCGGCCTCGACATGGCCAGCCTGCTGCCGGCCTGGGTGGTGCAGGTGCTGCTCGTGCTGGTCGAACTGAGCCTGCACGGCGCGGCGTTCAGCGGCAACGCCGGCGCGGTGATCGTCGGGCTGTGGGGCGTGGGCCTGATCGAGCTGCTGCGGATGATGGTGTATCTGGTGTTTGCGGTGGTGCTCGGCTCCGCGGTGCTGTCCTGGGTGAGCCCGCATGCGCCGCTGGGGCCGCTGCTGCATGCGCTCGCCGCGCCCTTCCTGCGCCCCTTCCGCCGCGTCGTGCCGAGCATCGCCAACGTCGATCTGTCGCCGCTGGTGCTGCTGCTGGTGCTGCAGATCGTGCTGATGCTGCTCGGCGGCCTGCGCAACAACTTCGCGCCGCTGCTGTTCGGCGCCTGAGGGCCGTCAGCCGACGTTCTGCAGCGCGCGTTCCCAGTCGATGACGACCTCGGGCAGGATGCCGACGGCGAGCGTTTCCTTCAGCTCGTAGATGTCGGGGGCGCCGAAGCCGCCGTCCTGCAGGCGATAGACGGTGACGACGCGGTCGACCGGATGCACCAGCCAGTATTCGCGCACGCCGACGCGCTCGTAGAGCCGGCGCTTGACGATGAGGTCGTGGCCGGCGGTCGAGGGCGACAGGATCTCCACCACCCAGTCGGGGGCGCCGCGGCAGCCGCGCTCGTCGAGCTTGGCGCGGTCGCAGACGACGACGAGGTCGGGCTGGACGACGGTGTCGATGTCGCGCTCGGCCTCGTTGCCGCGCGGCAGGCGGACGTCGAAAGGGGCGATGAAGGGGCGGCAGGGCCGGCCTTCGAGGGCGTTGCCGGCCTGCCGATACAGCTCGCCGAGGATTTCCTGATGCACCCGCAGCGGTGCCGGCGCCATCGCGTAGGCGATACCGTCGATCAGCTCGTAGCGCAGGTCCTCCGGCCACGCGAGGTAGTCGGCGTAGGTGTGGTGCTGCGTGTCGCGAAGTGCCAGGCTCATGAAGCGTCCCCCCGCGGTGCAAGACTCGATGCGCCCGAGTATAGCGCCCGCGCCGCACCCTGGTCCGGCCGCCGGCGGTGGGCAACGCTTTGCGAGCGAACGCCGGCCGCCCCGGCCAGCGGTGCTCAGCCGCCGAACATCACCTGGCCTTCGACCAGGGTGTAATGCACCCGGCCGGGCAGCTCCAGGCCGAGGAAGGGCGTGTTCTTGCCCTGGCTGCGCAGGGTGTCGCGGGTGATGGCGACGTGGGCGGCGGGGTCGAAGACGCAGATGTCGGCGCGCGCGCCCGGCGACAGGTGGCCGGCCTTGGTGATGCCGACGATCTTCGCCGCGTCCGAGGTGATGCGGGCGAGGCCGTCGAGCAGCGACAGGCCGGCGTCCGTGGCCCACTTCAGCGTCAGCGGCAGCAGCAACTCGAGGCCGGTGGCACCGGGCTCGGATTCCGCGAACGGCGCCTGCTTGCCGTCGTCGTCCACCGGCGTGTGGTCCGAGCACAGCGCGTTGATGCGGCCTTCGGCCAGGCCGCGCGCGAGCGCCTCGCGGTCGCGCTGGCTGCGCAGCGGCGGCACGAGGTGGCAGTTGGCGTTGAAGTAGCCGATGTCCATGTCGG
>JANJTU010000354.1 GCA_024710965.1 Thauera sp.
GGCCCGCGCCCGCCCGCCCCGCCGCCGGCTGGCCGCGCAGCCCGCCGAGCGCCCGCGCCCCGGCCAGCGCGGCCAGCAGCAGGCCGAGCAGGAAGGGCGCGGGCAGGCGCACGAGCAGGTAGCTCAGCAGGTAGTGCGCCGGCGCCTCGCCGTTGCTCATCACCGCGCCGGCGAGGATCGTGTACAGGGGGAAGGCGAAGTGGGAGAAGGTCGTCATCGCCCGCAGCAGGTTGCCCGGCGCCATCACCGCCCAGGGCCAGAACAGCGCGGTCAGCGCGAAGGCGATCAGCGCTGCCGGCAGCAGGGCGAGCAGCGTGCGGCCGATGAAGGCCAAGCGCGAACTCCACTGCGAACTCCACTCCGAGCTCAACTCCGAGCTCAACTCCGGGGCCGCGCCCGCGCCCCCGCGCCCGCGGCAGAGCGCCGCGGCGAGCACCGTCACCCCGAGGTGGAAGAGCGCGAACACCGCGCCCACGCGCAGGCCGAAGGCGCAGCCCAGGGCCACGCCCAGGCCGGCCACGTCGCGCGCCGCCGGGCGCGGCAGCGCCGGCGCGAGGCGGACGATGAAGTACAGTGCCCACACCATCGTGGTCGCGAACGGGACGTCCTTGGTGTGGGTGAACATCGCGCCCGACCAGGCGCCGGTGAGCAGCAGCAGCGCGAGCGCGGCGAGCCCGGCCCCGGCGCCCGCCAGGTGGCGCGCCAGCAGCCAGGTGCCGGCCAGCCCGCCGAGGCCGAACGCGGCCGACAGCAGGTGGCGCAGGTTCCACACGCCGGGCGCGGCGGGGTCGAGCTGCGCGACGCGCTCGACAAGGGCGGCGACGAGGTCGAACAGGCCGCCGTAGAGGTAGAGGTTCTTGTACGCGAACGCGCGCAGGTCGGTGAGGCCCGAGGCGTAGAAGTCGAGCAGCAGGCGGCCGTAGACGTGCTGCACCTCCTCGTCGTTGCTGATGCCGTGCTGGTCGAAGCTGAGGAGGACGAAGACCGTCGCCGCCGCCAGCAGCAAGGCCGCGAGCGCGCCGGCCACGCGCTGCCCCGCCGCGCCCGCGCCGCCAGCGTTCAAGGGCGGGGCTCCTGCGGCGGGTCGAAGCCGATGCGCTCGGCGACGAGGAACAGCGGCCGGCCCTTGACCTCGGTGAAGATGCGGCCGATGTATTCGCCGAGCACGCCCAGGCTGATGAGCTGGATGCCCGACAGGAACAGCCCCGACACCATGATCGACACGTAGCCCGGCAGGTCGATGCCGAACACCATCGTGCGCAGCACGAGCCAGCCGCCGTACAGGCCCGCCAGCCCCGCCATGATCAGGCCGATCAGCGACCACACGCGCAGCGGCAGGGTGCTGAACGCCGACAGGCCGTCGAAGGCGTAGCGCAGCAGGCGCAGCAGCGACCACGCCGAGCTGCCGGCGGCGCGCTCCTCGGGCTCGAAATCGACTTCTTCCTGGCGGAAGCCGACCCAGCTCGTGATGCCCTTCATGAAGCGGGTGCGCTCGGGCAGGCTGTTGATGGCGTCGACGACGGCGCGGTCGAAGACGCGGAAATCGCCGCCGCCCTCGGCCAGGGCCACCTCCGACACCTTGCGGAAGACGCGGTAGAAGGTGCGCGACAGGTGGCGGCGCAGCCAGGGGTCGGTGGCGCGCGAGCGGCGCACCGCCGTCACCATCATCGCGCCGCCGCGCCAGCGCTCGAGCAGCGCGGGGATCAGCTCCGGCGGGTGCTGCAGGTCGCCATCCATGAGCACGACCACGTCGCCGGTGGCGGCGCGCAGGCCCGCCGCCATCGCCGCTTCCTTGCCGAAATTGCGTGCGAAGCGGATCGCCCGCAGGCTCGGATCGATCGCGCACAGCGCGGCCACCTCGGCGAAGGTGTCGTCGCGGCTGCCGTCGTCGATGAAGAGGATCTCGCGCCCGGCAAGCGGCAGGCGGTCGAGGACGGCGCTCAGGCGCTGGTGGAGCAGGCCCAGCGAGCCGCTCTCGTTGTAGAGCGGAATCACCACCGACAGGCTCGGCTGCGCGGCGGAGGACGGCGCCACGTGCGGGTGGGCGGCGAGGGAATCGGGATTCTGCACGGGCGCGGACGCGGGACGTTGCCCCGCAACGGGGGCGAGGGCGTGAAGGATAAACCATCCCGCGCGTTGACGGCCGCCCGGGCGCACGACAACATCGGCGCAAGAAGACTCATCCCTTGCATGCAATCGGCAAGGCCTTGCCAATCCTCGTTGCCCTCCTCGCTGCCATCCTGCCGCGTGCGCCGGCCCGCACCGCTCGCCCGCGGCCGGGCTGCCTTGAATCCGCCATGTCCACCCCGACTCCCGCCGCGCACCCCTCCCGGCCCATCGTCGTCTGCGCCGACGACTACGGCCTTGCCCCGGGCGTCAGCGACGCCATCGCCGAGCTGATCGCCGCCGGCCGCCTGTCGGCCACGAGCTGCATGAGCCTGCGGCCGGACTGGCGCCACGCTGCCGGCGCGCTGCGCGCGCTGGTGGCGGCCGCGCCGGCTGACGTCGGCCTGCACCTGACGCTGACCGATCACCGCCCGCTCGGCCCCGCCGCCGGCCTCGCCCGCGCCGGCCGCCTGCCGCCGCTCGCCGCCCTGCTGCCGCGCGCGCTCGCCCGCCGCCTGCCGCCGGCCGCCATCGCCGAGGAGGTGCGCGCGCAGCTCGCCGCCTTCGAGGTAGCCTGGGGGGGGCCCCCCGACCATGTCGACGGCCACCAGCACGTGCATGTGCTGCCCGGCGTGCGCGAGGCGCTGGTGGCCGAGCTGCGGCGCCGCTACCCCGCCGGCCGGGTATGGGTGCGGGACTGCTGGGAGCCGCCCGCGCGCTGCCTGCGCCGCGGCGGCGGGGCGGCCAAGGCGCTGTTCATCGGCGCGCTCGGCTTCGCCCTGCACCGCCAGCTGCGCGCCGCCGCGATCCCGGCCAACGCGGGCTTCAGCGGCCTGCACGACTTCTCCGCGGCACGGCCGTTCGGGCCGAAGATGCGGCGTTTCCTCGCCGCCGCCGGGCCGCGCCCGCTCGTGCATGTGCATCCGGGCCGGGTCGATGCGGTGCTCGCCGGCTGCGATGCGCTGACGACGCCGCGCGAGGCCGAGCTCGCCTACCTCGCCTCGGACGAATTCGCCGCCGATCTCGCCGCCGCCGGGCTGCGGCCGGCGCGCTTTGCCGCCTGCGCCGCGGCCGACCGAGGCTGAGGGCGCGTACCGCTCGCCGTCACGGCCTGACGGCGCACGCAGAGGGAGACTCGACATGGAACGGCAATGGTGGCGCGAGGCGGTGGTGTACCAGATCTACCCGCGCAGCTTCATGGACTCCGACGGCGACGGCATCGGCGACCTGAACGGCATCACCGCGCGCCTCGACTACCTGCAGTGGCTGGGCGTGGACGTGATCTGGCTGTGTCCGGTGTACCGCTCGCCGAACGACGACAACGGCTACGACATCAGCGACCACCGCGCGATCGGCGCCGAGTACGGCACGATGGCCGACTTCGACCGCCTGCTCGCCGAAGTGCACCGGCGCGGCATGCGCCTGATCCTCGATCTCGTCCTCAACCACACCAGCGACGAGCACCCCTGGTTCATCGAGTCGCGCGCCGCGCGCGACAGCCCGAAGCGCGACTGGTACGTCTGGCGCGACGGCCGCGACGGGCGGGCGCCGAACAACTGGGAGAGCATCTTCCTCGGCCCGGCGTGGACCTACGACGCCGGCAGCGGGCAGTACTTCCTCCACCTCTTCAGCGCACGCCAGCCCGACCTCAACTGGGAGAACCCGGCGGTGCGCGCCGCCCTGTTCGAGATCGTGCGCTGGTGGCTGGACAAGGGCGTGGACGGCTTTCGCCTCGACGCGATCAGCCACCTGAAGAAGCGCGCCGGCCTGCCCGACCTGCCCAACCCGGCGGGGCTGCCGCAGGTGCCGTCCTACGCCGCGCACATGAACGTGGACGGCGTGCTCGACTTCGTCGACGAGCTCGCGCGCGCGAGCTTTCGCCACCGCGACGTGCTGACCGTGGGCGAGGCCAACGGCGTATCGGCGGCGCAGGCCGAGGCCTGGGTGGGCCGCGCGCGCGGCCGGCTCGACATGATCCTGCACTTCGAGCACTGGACGCTGTGGTCGCGCGACCCGCACGCCGCGCTCGACGTGGCCGCGCTGCGGACGATCCTGAGCCGCTGGCAGCGGGCCCTGCACGGGCGCGGCGGCAACGCGCTCTACCTGGAGAACCACGACCTGCCCCGCGTCGTCTCGCGCTGGGGCGACCCCTTGCGTTACCGCTACGAGAGCGCCACCGCGCTCGCCGCCGTCTACTTCCTGATGGAGGGCACGCCCTTCATCTACCAGGGGCAGGAGCTCGGCATGGCGAACACGGTCTTCGCCAGCCTGGACGAGTTCGACGACGTCTTCGCGCGCAACCGCATCGCGCGGCTGCGGGCCGAAGGCGTCGCCGACGCGGCGATCCTGGCCGAGCTGGCGCTGACCTCGCGCGACAACTCGCGCACGCCGATGCCGTGGGACGACGGGCCGCACGCCGGCTTCAGCACGGCCCGGCCGTGGATGAAGCTCAACCCCGAATACCGCACGGTCAATGTCGCCCGCCAGCAGGCCGAGGCGCGTTCGGTGCTCGCCTTCTACCGCCGCCTGATCGCGCTGCGGCGCACGCACGCGGCGCTGATCGACGGCGGCTACACCGCGCTGCTGCGCGCCAACCGGCAGGTGTATGCCTATCTGCGCGAAGGGCGGGGCGAGCGCTACGTGATCATCGCCAATCTGAGCGCCCGCCCGGCGCGCTACCGCCACCGCGGCTTCCTCCTTCGCCATGCCGAGCTGCTGCTCGCGAACCACGCCGTGGCGCCGCACGAGGACACCATGCATTGCCGCCTGCAGCCCTTCGAGGCGCGCATCTATCGCGTGCCCGATGCGGCGCGGCCGCGCGCCACGACCGCCGCCCGGACGGCGGCTGCGCCCGCGGATGAGGAATTGTGCTGATGCGCCGCGGCCGGCCGGATGTGACAATGCGCCTTTTCCGCATGCCGGACAGGCGCTTGCCTCCCTCCTGCCAGCCCCAGCCATGAACCGTCCCGAAGCCTTCAGCGCCCTCCTCGACGCCAGCCCGTGCGCGGTGCCGTCGGACGAGATCACCGTCGGCGAGATCGCCCGCACCGAGCTGCTCGAATGCCCGCCCGAACTGCCGCTGTTCGAGGCCGCGCGGCGCATGGGCGCGCGCCAGGTGAGCTCCGTCGTCGTCGTCGACGGCGACGCCGTGCTCGGCATCTGGACCGAGCGCGACGCGCTCGCGATCGACCTGCACGACGAGGCGGCGTTCGAGCTGCCGCTGCGTGCGGTGATGAGCACGCCGGTGCGCTCGGTGCCGGCCTCGATCACGGTGCACGAGCTGACGCTGCGCTTTCGCGAAGACCATGTGCGCCACTACCTCGTCGTGGACGCGGCGGGGCGGCGCGTCGGCATCGTGTCGCAGTCGGACGTGGTGCTGAACCAGGGCATCGAGCACTATCTGAAGCTGCGCAGGGTGCAGTCGCTGGTGAAGGACGGCCTGCACGCGCTGGCGGCCGAGGCGCCGCTCGCGGAGGCGACGCGGCGCATGCGCGAAGGCGGGCTGGATGCGGTGGTGGTGGACTACGGCGCCGGCGCCGGCGAGCGCGGCCACGGCGCGGAGCACGCGGGCGAACACGACGCGGGCCGCTACGGCATCCTCACCGAGCGCGACGTCGCCCGCCTCGTCGCGCAGCGCGGCGCGGCGCCCACGGTGGGCGCCTGCGCGAGCCGGCCGCTGCTCACCGTCGGCGAGCAGGCGAGCCTGTACCGGGTGCGCGCGATGCTCGCCGAACGGCGCATCCGCCACGTCGGCGTCGTGCGCGCCGACGGCAGCCTCGCCGACCTGATCAGCTTCAGCGACATCCTCGCCGGCATGGAGCTGGCCTACGTGCACGAACTGCAGCACGCGCTGCGCGCGCGCGACCAGGCGCTGAGCTCCTCGCAGCAAAGCCTGTACCTGGCGGAGAAGGTCATCGAGAGCTCGCTCGAGGGCATCATGGTGACCGACGCTGCCGGCCTGATCGTCTCGGTCAACCCCGCCTTCACCCGCCTCACCGGCTACGGCGCGGAGGAGGTGATCGGCAGGAAGCCGTCGATCCTCAGCTCCGGCCGCCAGGGCCCGGCCTTCTATGCCAGCATGTGGGACAGCCTGAAGAGCGTCGGCCACTGGCAGGGCGAGGTGTGGAACCGGCGCAAGTCGGGCGAGGTGTATCCCGAGCTGCTGCACATCACCGCCATCACCGACCGCGACGGCCGGCTGTCGCACTACGCCGCGCTGTTCACCGACATCAGCCGCCTGAAGGAGACCGAGGCGCGCATCCGCGACCTCGCCTACTACGACCCCCTCACCGGCCTGCCCAACCGCCGCCTGCTCGAGGACCGGCTGCACGTCGAGCTCTCGCACGCGGCGCGCATGCGCAGCCGGCTGGCGGTGATGTTCGTCGACCTCGACCGCTTCAAGCGCATCAACGACAGCCTCGGCCACGAGGTCGGCGACCGCCTGCTGGTCGAGATCGCCCGCCGCCTGCGCGCCAGCCTGCGCGAGGACGACACCGTGGCGCGCATGGGCGGCGACGAGTTCCTCGTCGTCCTGAGCAACCTCGCCGGCCCCGACGACGCCGCGATCACCGCGCGCCGCATCGTCGGCGCGCTGCGCCGGCCGGTGCTGATCGACGGCCGCGAGCTGGTGGTGACGACCAGCATCGGCATCAGCGTCTATCCGGACGACACGCAGGACGGCGCGACCCTGATCAAGAACGCGGACATCGCCATGTACCGCGCCAAGGACGAGGGCCGCAACAGCTTCCAGCTCTACGAGCCGGCGATGAACGCGCGCTCGCTCGAACACCTCGCGCTCGAGACCGCGCTGCACGGTGCCCTGCCGCGCGACGAGCTGCGCCTGCACTACCAGCCGCTGGTGGCGGTCGAGGGCGGCGACGTGGTCGCGGTCGAGGCCCTGCTGCGCTGGCGGCACCCCGAGCTGGGCCTGGTGTCGCCGGCCGACTTCATCCCGCTCGCCGAGGAGACCGGCCTCATCGTGCCGATCGGCGAATGGGTGCTGCGCAGCGCCTGCGCCCGCCACCGCGCCTGGCGCGAGGCGGGGCGGGGCGAGTTGCGGATGATGGTGAACATCTCGGTGCGCCAGTTCCGCGACGAGGGCTTCGTCGCCATGGTGGCGCGCGTGCTGGAGGAGACGGCGATGCCGCCCGCCGGGCTGACGCTGGAGCTGACCGAGAGCATGCTGATGGACGACGTCGACCAGTCGATCGCCCGCCTCGAGCAGCTGCGTGCGCTGGGCGTGGCGCTCGCGCTCGACGACTTCGGCACCGGCTACTCCTCGCTCGCCTACCTGAAGCGCTTCCCGATCGACGAGCTCAAGATCGACCGCCTGTTCATCGGCGGCATCGACCACAACGCGCGCGATGCGGCGCTGGTGGCGGCGATCATCTCGCTCGGCCACAGCCTGGGCCTGCGCGTGGTGGCCGAAGGCGTCGAGACGCCGGCCCAGCTCGAGGTGCTGCGCGCGCAGGGCTGCGACATCGCGCAGGGCTTCCTGCTCGCCCGGCCGCGGCCGTGGGACGAATTCTGCGCGGTCCGCGCCGCGCCGGGCTAAGGCCCGCCGTCGAGCGCGTTCCAGGCCGCGCGCACGGCCTCGGTGCCGTAGCGGCGCTCGAGCCGGCGCACGGTGAAGTGGCCGCGGCTGACGGCCTGGAAGTGGTTCATGAACATCAGGTTGATCGCCGCGCCGGCGGCGGCGCCGATGCCCGGCACCAGCATGCCGGCCGCCTTCTGCGTGAGCTGCACCTTGTAGCGCGCCGCCACGAGCGTGATCAGGCGCAGCAGCGCGGGCGCGCCCTCCTGGCTCAGGCCCTTCTGCGCGAGGTGGCGGGCGGCCTCGCTGACGGTGCTGGCGAGCGCGGCGCGCACCGCGTAGTAGCCCGATTCGGCGCCGTCGTCGCTGCGGCCGTTGCCGCCGAGCGCGAACACCTCGAGCGCCGCCAGCCGCGTTGCCGGCTCGGCGAGGGATTCGCCCTCGGCGCGCGCGATGTCGAGGATGGCGCGCATGATCAGCACCGTCGATAGCGGAATCTCCACCGCCAGCCCGGCGAGGCCGAAGGCGCCGCCGCCGGCGCCGCTGAGCGAGCCGAGGACCTTGTGCAGGCGCGGCGAGGCGGTGGCCGGCTGCGCGCTCGGCCGTGAGG
The DNA here is from genome assembly GCA_024710965.1 of Thauera sp. Lineage (GTDB taxonomy): Bacteria > Pseudomonadota > Gammaproteobacteria > Burkholderiales > Rhodocyclaceae > Thauera. Next base: position 8,250 of record JANJTU010000354.1, read on the forward strand.
TGGCGGGCGGCAGGGTCCGCGCCGCGGCCGCCATCGCGCGCAGCAGCGCCTCATGCGTGAGCGCGCCGAGGCGGCCGCGCCAGTGCGCCGGCAGGCGCTCGATGCCTTTCTCCAGCGGGCTGCCGACGAGCGTGCTCAGGCGCGCGGCGAGGCTCGGGTGTTCGAGCAGCGCGCGCGCCTCGCCGAGCGCCTGCAGGTCGGCGGCGGACAGACGGTCGCCGGCAAGCGGGTCGGCGGAGTGGGCGGCGGGCATGGGTTTCGGGCGGCGCGTGGTGGGCGGCGTGGTGGGCGGCGTGGTGGGCGCATGGTGGGCATGCGGTGTGACGCCCGCCGGTGCGCCGGCGTTCCCCGCTTACGAGGGCTTGCCGGTCTCGAGCGACTGCAGGATCGCCGCCCCCAGCACCGCTGCCGACTGCGCACCCGACACCGCCAGGCGGCGGTTGAGGATGAAGAAGGGCACGCCGCTGATGCCCTGCTTGCGCACGCCCTCGGCCATGCGCCGGACCTTGTCGATGTCGGCGCGGCCTTCGAGGTATTCGAGCACGGCGTCGCGGCGCTCGCCGCAGGCGGCGGCGATGTCGGCCAGCGTGGCGTTGTCGCCGATGTCGCGCCCTTCCTGGAAGTGGGCGGCAAACAGCGCGCCCGTCAGGGCGTCGATGCGGGCCGCGGTCTGGCCGAGCGCCTGCGCGCGGTAGGCGAGGCGGTGCGCCTGCAGCGTGTTGGGCCGCGTGCGGATGCGCTCGAAGGCGTACTCGAGGCCGTCGGGCGCGGCTGCCGCGCGCACGTCCTCGAGCACCGCGTCGGCCTTCAGCGCGCCGCCGAACTTGGCTTCGAGGAAGGCGCGGTAGGGCTCGCCCGCCGCCGGCGTGTCGGGGTTGAGGAAGAAGGGCAGCCAGTTCACGCGCACGTTGAGGTCGGGGCGGGAGGTCTTCAGCTCGGCGATGGCGCGGTCGAGGCGGACCTTGCCGAGAAAGCACCAGGGGCAGACGAAGTCGGAAACGAGGTCGATGTCGAGGATCATGAGGAAGGCCGCAGCGGGCGTCCGGAGAAGAGTTGGAGAGGCGTTGGCGGCGGGAGTGCCGGTGGCGGTGGCCGTGCCGGCGCGGGGGCGCCGGGCCGGCCTACAGGAAGCGGGCGATGTAGCAGGGGTGGGCGGGATCGACGCCGGGTGGCAGCGGCAGCCAGACGCGGCGCCCGCTGCCGGGCACGACCGCGAGCGGCAGGCCGTCGGCGGTCTCGATGTGATGCACCGGGTGGGCGTGGTTGCCGGCGGGCTGGATGAACTCGAGCCGGTCGCCGAGGGCGAAGCGGTTCTTGACCTCGACTTCGGCCAGGCCGCGTCCGGGGTCGAAACCGAGCACCTCGCCGACGAGCAGGCTGCGGCCGGATTCGGAGTGGCCGCGCAGGTAGTTCTGGTGCTCGGGGGTGTGGTGGCGCTGGTAGAAACCGTCGGTGTAGCCGCGGCTGGCGAGGCCCTCGAGCTCGCCTAGCAGGCGCGGGTCGAAGCCGCGCCCGGCGAGCGCGTCGTCGAGCGCGCGGCGGTAGCTCTGGCTGGCGCGGGCGACGTAGTAGGGGCTCTTGGTGCGGCCCTCGATCTTGAGCGAATCGACGCCGATCTCCACCAGCCGCTGCACGTGCTCGATCGCGCGCAGGTCCTTCGAGTTGAGGATGTAGGTGCCGTGCTCGTCCTCCTCGATCGGCATCAGCTCGCCCGGGCGGCTGCCTTCTTCCAGCAGCCACACCTTGCTGCCGCCGAGGTGGCGCGGGCCGCCGCCGAGCCCGTTGCCCAGGCCGTTGCCCAAGCCGTTGCCGAGTGCGGTGCCGACGGTGCCGAAATCGGTCGGGTTGCCGAGCGGCGCGGCGCCGCAGGCGCGCAGGTCGCCGCCGGCGTCCTCGTCGGTTTCGTGCAGCTTGTAGTCCCAGCGGCAGGAATTGGTGCAGCTGCCCTGGTTGGGGTCGCGGTGGTTGAAGTAGCCCGACAGCAGGCAGCGGCCGGAATAGGCGATGCACAGCGCGCCGTGCACGAAGACCTCGAGCTCCATGTCGGGGCAGGCGTCGCGGATCTCGGCGATCTCGTCGAGCGAGAGCTCGCGCGACAGGATGATGCGCTTGACCCCGACCGACTGCCAGAAGCGCACCGAGGCGTGGTTGGTCGTGTTCGCCTGCACCGAGAGGTGGACGTCCACCTCCGGCCAGCGCTCGCGCACCATCATGATCAGCCCCGGGTCGGCCATGATCAGGGCGTCGGGGCGCAGCGCGATGACCGGCGCCATGTCGTCCTCGAAGGTGCGGATCTTGGCGTTGTGCGGGTAGATGTTGGCGACCAGGTAGAAGGCCTTGCCGGCGGCGCGCGCTTCCTCCATGCCGGCGGCGAGCACCTCGAGCTTGCCGAAGCTGTTGTTGCGCACGCGCAGCGAATAGCGCGGCTGGCCGGCATAGACCGCATCGGCGCCGTAGGCGAAGGCGGTGCGCATCATCTCGAGCGAGCCGGCGGGGGCGAGCAGTTCGGGGCGGCGGGCGGGAGCGGGGACGGACATCGGCGGCAGCGGGCGGGGAAAAGCGCATTTTACGCTGCCGCGGCGGCTCGCCGTGGGCCGCGCTGTTGCGGCAGGGCTACCAAGGCGGTGCGCACCGCGCGCACCGCTTTGGGTTCATGGCGCGGCGAAATGCACGACGTTGGTGCGTCGTGATGCACGATGATGGGGCCAAGGCATTGATTTGATGCGCTTCGCCGCACTGGAACGGTGCTTGCTTGCAAGGGCCGTCCAATTCGGAGGTCCTATGGAAGCTGTCAAGTCGAGCAACGACGTACTGTTCATCCTGCTGGGCGCCATCATGGTGCTCGCGATGCATGCCGGGTTCGCCTTTCTGGAGGTCGGCACGGTGCGCAAGAAGAACCAGGTCAACGCCCTGGTCAAGATCCTGACCGATTTCGCGGTGTCGACGCTGGCCTATTTCTTCATCGGCTACGGCATCGCCTACGGCGTGCATTTCTTCACCGGCGCCGCGGCGCTGGTGGAAAAGAGCGGTTTCGAGCTGACGCGCTTCTTCTTCCTGCTGACCTTCGCCGCCGCAATCCCGGCGATCATCTCCGGCGGCATCGCCGAGCGTGCCCGCTTCCAGCCCCAGCTGGCGGCGACCTTCCTGCTCGTCGGCTTCGTCTATCCCTTCTTCGAGGGCATCGCCTGGAACCAGGCCTTCGGCATCCAGGCCTGGCTGAAGGCGAGCTTCGGCGCCGAGTTCCACGACTTCGCCGGCTCCGTCGTGGTGCACGCGATGGGCGGCTGGATCGCGCTGCCGGCGGTGCTGCTGCTCGGTGCGCGGCGCGGGCGCTACGCCGGCAACGGCGCGATCGCGGCGCACCCGCCCTCGTCGATTCCCTTCCTCGCGCTCGGCGCCTGGATCCTGATCGTGGGCTGGTTCGGCTTCAACGTGATGTCGGCGCAGAAGCTCGACAACATCTCCGGCCTGGTGGCGATCAACTCGCTGATGGCGATGGTCGGCGGTACCGTCGCCGCCCTCGCCGCCGGGCGCAACGACCCCGGCTTCGTGCATAACGGCCCGCTCGCCGGCCTGGTGGCGGTGTGCGCCGGCTCGGACGTGATGCACCCGCTCGGTGCGCTGGCGGTCGGCGCGGTCGCCGGCGTGCTCTTCGTGCGCCTGTTCACGCTGACGCAGAA
>JANJTU010000154.1 GCA_024710965.1 Thauera sp.
AGCGACCGCGCTGCCGGCTCGACAGCAGCCGCGCCATCGGCGCCAGGAGCACCGGGCGCAGGCTCGGCGCCTGTTCGCCTTCGGCCCGCTGGAAGGCCTCGATCCACAGCACCTCGCTCTGCAGCCGCCACACCTGGCGCAGGTTGACCGCGATGCCGACCGCGAGCACGAACAGGATCAGGCCGTTGAAGGCGACGTTCGCCATGAAGGCGTGCTTGAGCTGGGGGACGAGCACGGCCGCGAGCACGGCGACGAGCGCGAGGAAGAGCCCCATCCAGGTCGTGACATGGACAGGTTTGGTGAACGAACGTTGTTCCATCGTCATGGGGTCACCGTCGAGTGATCGAGGGAGCGATCCGGGCGCGGCCGGATCGGTGTCCATGGTACCTGTGCGTGAGGCTGCTGTCGCATGCGCATGCGGGCGGCGGGCGCGCGCCAGGGGGCATGCGCGATGCGTAGGCGGGGGTTGCGGCGCGCGGCCCGGCCGGCGCGCGTGCCTGGGCGCAGGCTGCACTGGAAGATGTGTGAGAAAGTGTGTCAGATGTTGCTTCTCGCCCGCGCGGCGATGCCCCTACAATCAGGTGGAGCTTATCGAGCGGCGCCCGCCTGGCGCCATGCGGACACCGTCATCCGCGACGGAAGGCCTTGGACAAAATGCGACCATCCAGGAGGCCTCGCACCTATGGAGCATGACATTGCCGTCCCCGCGACGGCGCCCGGCGCCAGCGCGACGAGCACACGCCCGCGCGGCAGCGACGACGTCTGGCGCGTGCTCGCCAACATCCGCGTGCTCGTCGCCATCGTCGCCGCCACCGAAGCCATGTCGCTGCCGGTGGCGACGCGCCAGCCGATGATGCTCGCCGTCCTCGGCTATGCCGTGTGGGCGGGCTGGCTGTGCTGGGTCGAGGTCAATGGCAGCCGGCCCGCGCTGTCGCCGCTGACCTCCTGGATCGATGCGAGCTGGATCCTGCTGTTCGCCTGGCTGGGCGGCACGCAGAGCCTGCTGTTCACGCTCCTGCTGCTGTTCCCGATCCTGTTCGCGGCGCTGAGCTTCGGCTTCGTCTCCGGCCTGCTGGTATCGCTGTTCGCCGCCGCCGGCACGGCAGCCGAACTGATCCTGCGTGGCCAGCACGTTGGCCCGCTGACGCCGGAGATCGTGCTGCAACCGCTCTCCATCCTCGTCCTCGGCCCGCTCGTGGCCGGGCTCGCGCGCGCCGGCGTGCAGATGAACGAGCAGGCCAGCATCGCCGACCGCCTGCTCGCCCAGGCCGATCCGCGCCGCGGCGTGAAGCGCGTCGCCGAAACGCTGCTGCAGGCCGTCGTGCCGCACTTTTCCGCCGACCTCGCGCTGTTGCTGATCTGGCTGCCGGGCAGCGGGCCGCGCCTGTTTCGCTGCGACGGCGGCGGCCGCTTCAGCGAAGTGTCGGGCGAGCTGCGCTGCCACGTGCTCGATGTCCTCGTGCGGCTGCCGGCGGACGTTGCCAATGTCCATCAGCAGGTGAACCTGCTCGGGCGCTTTCCGATCCGCCACCACGGCGGCTTCCACCTCGCGAGCAAGCTGCCGACCAGCGTGGCGCGCGCGGCGGTGGAGGACCTCGCGGTGGCGCTCGACGCCCGTTCGCTGATCGCGATCCCGATGTGCCGGCGCGGCCCGCATCCCTGTCGCCTGGTGCTGGAGTCCGGGCAGCGCCGCTATCGTTCGCGCGACGCCGGCCTGCTCGCCGGCGTGCTCGAGCAGTTCGCCCCGGTGATCGAGAACGCGGGTCTGCTCGAGCACCTCGCCGACGAAGTGATGGCGACCGAGCGCGCCCGCATCGGCCGCGACCTCCACGACACGGCGATCCAGCCCTACCTCGGCCTCAAGTACGGCATCGAGGCGCTCGCGCGCAAGGCCGGCGCGGACAACCCGCTGCGCAAGGACATCCACGCGCTGCAGGAGGTGGCCATCGGCGAGCTGCATCACCTGCGCGAGCTCGTCAGCGGCATGCGCTGCGGGGCCGCGGGCGTGGACGACGCCTTCGGACCGGCGCTGCGGCGCCAGGGCCGGCGCTTTGCCGAGCTCTTCGGCATCGACGTCGCGGTGCAGTGTGAGGGCGGGCTGCCGATCCGGCGCAAGCTTGCCGCCGCCATCCTCGCCATGGTGAGCGAGGCGCTCACCAACATCCGCCGCCACACGCGTGCCACCCGGGCCGACATCGTCGTCCGCGAAGAGGCGGATGCCTGGGCTGTGCATATTCGCAATGAGCATGACACGCGCTCGCCTCCGGCGCCCTTCGTGCCGCGCTCGCTGGTCGAGCGGGCGGAATCGATCGGCGCCCGTGTCGTAGTCGACATTCAGCCCGACGGCATCACTGATCTAATGATCTCGATCCCGAAAACTTCGTGAGCGACCGACGATCATGACGGAAGTCACCGAACGCCCGATCCGCGTGTTCCTTGTCGACGACCACCGTGCAACGCTGTGGGGACTGGAACGGCTGATCGACGCCGCCGAGCGCATGCACCTCGTCGGCAGCGTCACCAGCATTGCCGACCTGCTTGCGGCCCCCGCCAGTCATGACGCCGACGTCATCGTGGCCGATCTCGATCTGGGCGGGCAGGACTCGACCGAGTCCTTCGCCGAGCTGGTACAGACGCACGGCGCCAAGGTCCTCGTGCTGACCGGTGCCCGCGACCTCGACGCCCACCGCCGCGCCGTGCTCGCCGGCGCGCGCGGCGTGGTGCGCAAGGAAGAGCCGGTCGAGGTGCTGCTGCGCGCGATCGAGCGGGTTCACGAGGGCGACGTCTGGGTCAACCGCGCCCTCATCGGCGACATCATGAGCGTGCTCACCGGGCAGCGGGCAGCGGCCGCGCCGGATGAGGCGCGCATCGCCAGCCTGACGCCGAAGGAGCACGAAGTCATCGCCGCCGTGGTCCGCCACAAGGGCGCCAAGAGCCTGATCCTCGCCGAGGACCTCGGCATCAGCGAGCACACGCTGCGCAACCACCTGACGACGATCTACCACAAGCTCGAAGTGCACGGCCGGCTGGAGCTGTACGTGTATGCGAAGGAGCATCGCATCGGCGTGGCCAGTC
>JANJTU010000362.1 GCA_024710965.1 Thauera sp.
CTGTTCAACCACCACCGCTACCGCAAGTACACCGACTGGGTGCGGGCCGACCTCGCGCGCCGCCCCGCCGACCGCATCATCGGCTTCAACAAGATGCCGGGACTGGACGTCTACTACGCCGCCGACCCCTGCTTCGAGGACAAGGCGCAGACGCTGCGCAACCCGCTCTACCGCCTGGGCGGGCGCTACCGCCATTTCGCCGCCTACGAGCGCGCGGTGTTCGGCGCGGACAGCCGCACCGAGATCCTGATGATTTCCACGGTGCAGCAGCCGCTGTTCGTGCACCACTACGGCACCCCGGAACGGCGCTTCCACCTGCTGCCGCCCGGCATCGCGCCGGACCGCCGCGCGCCCCCCCAAGCAGGCGAGCTCCGCGCCGCCTTCCGCCAGGAGTTCGGCCTCGGCGCTGACGACCTGCTGCTCGTGCAGATCGGTTCGGGCTTCAAGACCAAGGGCCTGGACCGCAGCCTCAAGGCGCTGGCGGCGCTGCCCGACGCATTGCGGCGGCGCACGCGGCTGATGGTGATCGGCCAGGACGACCCCAAGCCCTTCAAGCTGCAGGCCGCCACGCTGGGCGTGAGCGAGCGCGTGGCGTTCCTGAAAGGCCGCAGCGACGTGCCGCGCTTTCTGCTCGGCGCCGACCTGCTGATCCACCCGGCCTACAACGAGAACACCGGCACCGTGCTGCTCGAGGCCGTCGTCGCCGGCCTGCCGGTGCTCGCCACCGCGGTCTGTGGCTACGCCCACTACATCACCGACGCCGATGCCGGCCGTGTCGTCCCCAGCCCCTTCGCGCAGGGCACCCTCGACCGCATGCTGGCCGAGATGCTCGCCGACGAAGCGGCACGTCGCCGCTGGCAAGCCAACGGCCTCGACTTCGCCGCGCACGCCGATCTCTACAGCCTGCCCGAGCGCGCCGCCGACATCATCCTGCGGCCGTCCGCCGCCGGAGCCATCGCACGATGACGCCGCCCGCCTCCACCGCGGCCCGCGACGCGAGCGCCAGCCTCTTCCTCGACGAACCCTTCCGCAGCCTGTGGCAGGGGCGCGACCCCTTCGAGGCGGTGGAGGCGCTGCAGGGCGAGGTGTTCCGCGAACTCGAAGGCCGCCGCACGCTGCGCACCGAGCTCGGCGGCCGCGCCTACTTCGTCAAGATCCACCGTGGCGTCGGCTGGCGCGAGATCGTCAAGAACCTGCTCTCGCTGCGCCTGCGGGTGCTCGGTGCGCGCACCGAGTGGCGGGCGATCGGCCGCCTCGAGCAACTGGGGGTGGCCACCATGCGCGCGGTGGCCTTCGGCGAGCGCGGCCGCAACCCCGCCCGCCGCCACTCCTTCATCATCACCGAGGCACTCGCGCCGACGGTGAGCCTGGAAGACTTCTGCCGCGACTGGCCGGCCCAGCCGCCGCCGCCCGCGCTCAAGCGCGCGCTGATCGAGCGTGTTGCCGACATGGCGCGCCGCATGCACGAAGGCGGCATGAACCACCGCGACTTCTACCTGTGCCACTTCCTGCTCCACACCGCGCCGGCGCCGACGGCCAACGCGCTGCGCCTGTCGCTGATCGACCTGCACCGCAGCCAGGTGCGCCCCCGCACGCCGCGGCGCTGGCGCGACAAGGATCTCGCCGGGCTGTATTTCTCCACGCTCGACATCGGCCTCACCCGGCGCGACCTGTTGCGCTTCCTGCGCGCCTACTTTGCCGCGCCGCTGCGCGACACCCTGCGCCGCGAAGCGTCGCTGCTGCGCCGGTTGACGCAAAGGGCAGAGAAACTGCATCGGCGCTACCTGCGCAAGTACGCCCCGGAGGCACGCGCATGATCGCTCCGGCGCCGCTGCAGACCGCCGAAGCCCTGCGCCAGGCCGGGCGCGGCCTCGCGCTGCCGCTGCACGTGCAACTCGCCGACGGCCGGCCGCTGACGCTGCGCACGCTGCTGCGCGTGCTGCCGGGCAAGCGCCTGGTCGGCGAAGCGCAGTTCGACGGCCGCCGCGTGCTCGCCAAGCTCTTCATCGCCCCCGCCAGCGCCCGCCACTGGCAGCGCGAACGCGCCGGCATCGAGGCGCTGACCCGCGCCGGCATTCCGACCCCGGCGCCGATTGCGGCGGACGCGCTCGCGGGCGGTGGCCACGCGCTGCTGACCGCCTTCCTCGACGGCGCCCAAAGCCTCGCCGACCGCTGGGATGCCGTCGCCGGGCGTACCGCCGGCGACGACGCTGCGCTTGCGGTGCTCGCCCCGGCGTTCACGATGCTCGGCCGGCTCCATGCACGCGGCCTGGTGCAGCAGGACCTGCACCTGGGCAACTTCCTGTGCGTCGACGGCGGTCTGCAGGTCATCGACGGCGACGCCGTCCGCGCCCTCACCACGGGGGCTGCGCTCGACGCCGGCCAGGCGACGACGAACCTGGCGGTCCTCATTGCCCAGCTGCCCGCCGCCTGGGATGCCGAGCTGCCGACCCTCCTCGCCGCCTGGCGCGCGGGTGGCGCGGCGCTGCCGGCGCTCGACCCCGCGACCCTGCGCGCCTGCGTCGCCACCACCCGCCGCGCGCGCCTGCACGCATACCTGGGCAAGACGCTGCGCGACTGCACCCAGTTCCAGGTGGAAAAACGCTTCGACCGCTTCACCGCCGTGGTCCGGGAGCACGCCCCCCGGCTCGCGCCGCTGCTCGCTGCCCCCGACCGCGCGCTCGCCGCCGGCCGGCTGCTGAAGGACGGCGGCACCTGCACGGTGGCACGCATCGAGCTTGCGGGCGAACCGTTCGTCATCAAGCGCTACAACATCAAGAACGCCGGCCATGCGCTGTCGCGCGCCTGGCGTCCGAGCCGCGCCGCCCATTCCTGGGTTGCCGGCCACCGCCTCGCCTTCCTCGGCATCGCCACGCCGGCACCGCTGGCCATGGCGGAGGAGCGCCTCGGCCCGCTGCGCCGGCGCGCCTGGCTCATCAACGCCTGGTGCCCGGGCCCCAACCTCGTCGAGCATCTGGCGCCCTACGTGGACAGTGGCCCGCCGCCAGCCGAGGCCGAGGCGCTGCGCCAGCTCTTCGCCACGCTGCACCGCGAGCGGATCTCGCACGGCGACCTCAAGGCCACCAATCTGCTCTGGCACGAAGGCCGCATCGTCGTGATCGACCTCGACGCCCTGCAGCAGCACCGCAGCGCCGCGCGGCATGCCCGCGCCTGGCGGCGCGACCGCGCCCGCCTGCTGCGCA
>JANJTU010000003.1 GCA_024710965.1 Thauera sp.
CCACACCCCCATCGTCCACGGCCCCGGCCGAACGCCGCACCGTGCCGCTGACCGGCCTGCGCGGCGCGATCGCACGCAACATGGCGCAGGGCTGGCAGGCGCCGCGGGTGGCGCATTCGGTGGATGTGGACCTCAGCCGCATCGAAGCCCTGCGCGCCGAGCGCGCCGCCGCCGGCGACAAGCTCAGCGTCAACGCCTTCGTGCTGCACGCGGTGGCGCGCGCGCTGCGCGCCCACCCGCGCCTGAACGCGCTGCTGCGCGAGAAGGAAGTCGAGCTGGTGGACGACATCAACCTCGGCGTCGCGGTGGCGCTCGACGATGGGCTGATGGTGCCGGTGATCCGCCAGGCCGACACGCTGACGCTGACGCAACTGGCGGCGGAAACCCGGCGCCTGGCCGAGGGCGCGCGCGCCGGCACGCTCGGCGGCGGTGCCTACCAGCGCGGCAGCTTCACCGTGACCAACCTCGGCAGCACCGCGGTGGACCGCTTCAGCCCGATCATCAACCCGCCGCAGGTCGCCATCCTCGGCGTCGGCCGCACGGCGCTGCGGCCGGTGGTCAGGGACGGCGCCGTCGTCGCCGCGCCGGTCGCCAACCTGAGCCTGGTGTTCGACCACCGCGCGGTGGACGGCTACCCGGCGGCGCTCTTCCTCGGCGAGCTCGCGCGCCGGCTCGAGCAGGCGGAGTTCGACTGATGTCCGCCGCCGCCCCCGCCTCCTTCGCCCCCGGCAGCCGCGGCCCCGTCGGCCACGGCGCCTCCGCGCTGACGCTGGCGCGTGCCGCCGCCGAGCAGGACTGGAACGCGCGCGCCCTCGCCGCACCGGTCGGCACGCCGCGGCTGCGGGTGTGGACCTACCCCGCGCCCGGCGTGGTGTTCGGCTGCGCGCAGGCGGCGCTGCACGGCGAAGCGGCGCGGGCGGCGCGCACCGACTGCGAGCTGGTGCAGCGCCGCGCCGGCGGCGGCGCAGTGCTGGTGGGGCCGTGGATGCTGTCCTCGTCCGTGGTGCTGCCGCCGGACCACCGCCTGCTCGCCGGCGGCACGGTGGCGAGCTACCGCTGGCTGGGCGTGCTGCACGCCGGCCTGCTGCGCGACTTCGGCGTGCCAGCGCACGCGCTGGCGCCGGAGGCGCTGCGCCAGCGCGCGGCCGACCCCGCGCTGGCCTGGGCCTGCTTCGGCGGCCTGTCGCCGTGGGAAGTGGTGGCCGACGGCCGCAAGCTCGTCGGCCTCGCCCAGCTGCGCCGCCGCCACGGCGTGCTGCTGACCACCGGCACCCTGCTGTGGCGGCCGGAGTGGGCGCTGCTGTGCCGCGCCCTCGACCGCCCGGCGGCGGACGAGGCCCGGCTGGAGGCCGCGACCACCTCCTGCGCCGAGTTGCTCGGCACCCGCATCCACATCGAGACCCTGGCGAGCAGCCTGCAGCAGATGCTCGCCGACGTGCTCGGCGAGTTCACGGAGGACGCCGCCGCCTGATACGCCACTGATACGCCACTGATACGCCACTGAGCGCGCCTGCGCCGCACCCCCGATTCCACAGAGAAAGGCCATCCCGGCCGCCACAACAGTACGGAGACAAGCATGAGCACGGAACACACACCGACCCCGATGCGCATCGTCGACAAGCGCATCACCCTTTCCCGCCGCGGCTTCCTCAAGGGCGGCGGCATGGCCGCGCTGGGCGTCGGCACGCTGTCGGCGACGACGCTGCTGACGCCGGCACGCGACGCGCTGGCGCAGGAATTCAAGGCGCTCGGCGCCGCCACCGGCAAGACGCTGCTGGTGCTGGCGCGCGACATCTTCCCGCACGACCGCATCTCCGACCGCTACTACCTGCAGGCGCTCGAGCCGCTGGAGGCGCAGGCCGCCGCGGACGACAAGCTGAAGACCCTGCTCGTCGACGGCGTCGCCGCGCTCGACCGCCTGGCGAAGCTGCGCTTCAAGAAGGCCTACGCCGAGCTGGACAAGGAAGGCGAGCGCGTCGGCCTGCTCTACGTCATCGAGCACGGCGCCTTCTTCCAGAAGTTGAAGGGCCATCTGGTGACCGGCTTCTACGACAACAAGGCGGTGTGGCCGCTGTTCGGCTACGAGGGCTCGTCGTGGGAGAAGGGCGGCTACCTCAAGCGCGGCTTCGACGACATCGACTGGCTGGACCAGGCCTGAACCGCCCACCCATCAAAACGACATAACGGAGACAAACCATGAGCGCGAAATTCTCGCTGGACGACGACAGCGTGGTGGTGATCGTCGGCTCGGGCGCAGGCGGCGGCACGCTGGCCGACGAACTGACCCAGCGCGGCGTCAACGTCGTCATCCTCGAAGCCGGCAAGCACTACACCCAGGCCGACTTCGAGAACGACGAGTGGGCGATGTTCAAGAAGATCTCGTGGCTGGACAAGCGCATTTCCGCCGGCGGCTGGCACCACACCGAGACCTATCCCAACCTGCCGGCGTGGATCGTCAAGGGCGTGGGCGGCTCGACGATGCACTTCTCCGGCCTGGCGCTGCGCTTCCTGCCGCACGACTTCAAGATCCGCAGCACCTATGGCGAGGTCGAGGGCGCCAACGTGCTCGACTGGCCGCTCGGCTACGAGGAGCTGGCGCCCTACTACGACATCGCCGAGCGCAAGATGGGCGTGGCCGGCACCAAGGCCAGCGGCCTGCCGGAGATGCCGCCCAACAACCACCACAAGGTCATCGCCGCCGGGGCGAGGAAGGTCGGCTACAAGGACATCAGCCGCCCGGTCGCCTGCAACACCCGGCCCAACGACGGCCGCCCCGCCTGTCAGCAGATCGGCTTCTGCATGCAGGGCTGCAAGATCGGCGCGAAGTGGTCGACGCTGTATTCGGAGATCCCGCGCGCGATCGGCACCGGCCGGGCCGAGCTGCGGCCGCAGAGCATGGTGCTGAAGGTCGAGCATGACAAGTCGGGCAAGGTCACGGGCGTGCTCTACGCCGACAAGGACGGCCGCCAGCAGCTGCAGAAGGCGCGCGTGGTGTGCGTCGCCGGCAACTCGATCGAATCGCCGCGGCTGCTGCTCAATTCCGCCTCCAGCCTGTTCCCCGACGGCCTGGCGAACTCGTCCGGCCAGGTCGGCAAGAACTACATGAACCACACCACCGCCGCCGCGATCGCGATCCACAAGGGGCCGGTGTACATGTACCGCGGCTTCGACATCGCCGCGGTGATCTCGGACGAGGCCCAGCTCAATCCCGAGCGCGGCTTCCTCGGCGGCTACCACCTCGAGGGCCTGGCGCTGCACCTGCCCTTCACCGCCGCCTTCATGAAGCCCGGCGGCTGGGGCCGCGAGGTGACTTCGGCGCTGGAGCAGTACGACCACATGAGCTGCGTGTGGGTGTGCGGCGAGGACATGCCGCAGGAAGAGAACGGCATCAGCCTGCATCCGACCGAGAAGGACCAGTACGGCCTGCCGATCCCGATCGTGAGCAAGACCGACCACACCAACGACGCGGCGATGCGCCGCCACGGCCTGGCGCAGTGGAGGAAGGTGTCGGAGGCGGTCGGCGCCACCCGCGTCATCGACATGCCGCCCTACCCGGCGAGCCACAACATGGGCACCAACCGCATGAGCGCCAATGCGCGCGACGGCGTGGTGAACAAGTGGGGCCAGACGCACGACGTGAAGAACCTCTTCATCTCGGACGGCAGCCAGTTCACCTCGAGCTCGGCCGCCAACCCCACGCTGACCATCGTCGCCCTCGCCGTGCGCCAGGCCGAGTACATCGCCGGCGCGATGCAGCGGCGCGAGCTCTGAGCAAGCGTCGCCGGGCCGGCCCTCATCGCCCCTTGGCGGCCGGCCCCGCCCGGCACGACTCCCAGCCCCCCATCGCACCACAAAACCGGAGACCTCGATGAAACTTCGCGCCCTCGCCCGCCGCCTCGCCTGCACCGGCCTGGCCACGGCCAGCCTCGCCACCAGCCTCGCCGCCCTCGCCCCCGCCGCGCAGGCCGCACCGATTCCCGGCATGCGCGGCATGCAGCACATCGGCCTGACCGTGCCGAACATGCAGGAGGCGGTCGCCTTCTTCCGCGACGTGCTCGCCTGCGAGCCTTCCTTCACCTTCGGCGAGTTCAAGTTCGACGACGACTGGATGAGCCGCCACCTCAACGTCCATCCGCGCGCGACGATCCGCGACTTCCAGATGGTGCGCTGCGGCAACGGCACCAACCTCGAGGTCTTCGAATACACCGCGCCCGACCAGAACCGGCGCGGCCCGCGCAACAGCGACATCGGCGGCCACCACCTCGCCTTCTACGTGGACGACATGGACGCCGCGGTCGCCGACCTGAAGGCGAAGGGCGTCACCGTGCTCGGCCAGCCCAGCACCTTCACCGACGGCCCCGCCGCCGGCCTGACCTGGGTCTACTTCCTCGCCCCCTGGGGCCTGCAGCTCGAGCTGGTGAGCGCACCGCAGGGCATGGCACACGAGCAGGCGCTGACGCGCAAGCTGTGGGACCCGCGCTTCCCCGCGCGCTGAACCGGCCCGCGCGCACCCCGGCGCCGGGGTTGCGCGGCGGCCTGTCCGCCTGCCTGTCTCCCTCCTCCAGGCGGCTGTTGCGGGGCGCACGCACGGCGCGGCGCCCCGCCTTTTTCCTGTTGAGCGGGATGCAGCAGTGGACTACCCTGTCCGCTACCAGGCCCAGAGACCGACCACGGTCCGGCCACACGGCGCGCGCCGTCCGGGCACGCCGCCGGCTGGAGGAGACGACATGCTGGCCCAGATCCAGCGCGAGCACATCGACCATGTGCTGGCCGTATCACAGGCGGGCGCCCCCGCCACCGACCCCATCCGCCGCTCCTGGGTGCGCTGCGTGCGCGAGCACGGCCTCGACCCGACGCGGCCCACCCGCGCCCACATCGTCGAGCGCGCACGGCTGCGCGAGCACCAGGACCAGATCGAGGAATTCCTCGGCGTCGCCCGCACCGGCATGGAGCAGCTCTACAAGCGCATGGCCGGCATCGGCTACGTGCTGCTGCTGACCGACGCCCACGGCATCGCCGTGGATTTCATCGGCAATGACGCCTGGGCGCGCGAACTGAAGCAGTCCGGCCTCTATCTGGGCGCGGACTGGAGCGAGACCCGCGCCGGCACCTGCGCGGTGGGCACCTGCATCGTCGAGCAGGCGCCGATCACCTGCCACCACACCGACCACTTCGACGCCTCGCACATCAGCCTGACCTGCAACAGCGCGCCGCTGTTCGACCCCACCGGCGGCTTCCTCGGCGTGCTCGACGTCTCCGCGCTGAGCTCGCCCTCGCCGCGCGACAGCCAGCACCTGGCGCTGCAGCTGGTGACGATGTACGCGCAGATGGTCGAGGACGCCAACTTCCTGCGCTACTTCCGCGACCGCTGGGTGCTGCGCCTGGGCTCGGCGTGGTCGATGGTGGACGTCTCCGGCGAGATCATGCTCGCCTTCGACGCCGACGGCCTCGTCGTCGGCACCAACAGCGGCGCGCGCCGGGCGCTGCGCCCGCTCTCGGGCGAGGCCGGCACGCTCGTCGGGCGGCCGCTGGGCGAAGTCTTCCGCGAAGGCATGGAGGCGATCTGGCGCATCGCCCGCAGCGGCTTCGCCGCCGACCGCACCGCGCTGTCCACCGCCAGCGGCGAGGTCTATTACGGCGCCGTGCTGGCGCCGCGGGTGGCGCCGCAGGCGGCACGCGCGGGCGAGGCCGCCGCCGCGGTGGCCGCGCCCGCGCTCGAGCGCCTGGCCGGCGACGACCCGCAGATGCGGCGCCTGATCGCGCAGGCCGCGCGCCTGGTGAACCGGCCGGTGAACATCCTCGTGCACGGCGAGACCGGCACCGGCAAGGAAGTGCTGGCGAAGGCGCTGCACGAGTCGAGCAGCCGCGCGGCGAAGCCCTTCGTCGCGGTCAATTGCGCGGCGATTCCCGAGTCGCTGATCGAGAGCGAACTCTTCGGCTACACCGCCGGCAGCTTCACCGGCGGGCGCAGCAAGGGCATGCGCGGCCTGATCCAGCAGGCCGACGGCGGCACCCTGTTCCTCGACGAGATCGGCGACATGCCGCTGCAGCTGCAGACGCGGCTGTTGCGCGTGCTCGCCGAGCGCGAGGTGCTGCCGCTCGGCGCCGAGAAGCCGGTGCCGGTGAACCTGACCGTGGTCGCCGCCTCGCACCGCGACCTGCGCAAGCTGATCGCCGAAGGCAGCTTCCGCGAGGACCTCTACTACCGCCTGTGTGGCGCCATCCTCTACCTGCCGCCGCTGCGCGAGCGCCACGACCGCGACTACCTGATCGAGCGCCTGCTCGCCGCCGAGGGCGCCGAGCTCGGCACCACGGCGCTGCCCACGCCAGCCGCGCAGGCGATGCTGCTCGACTACGACTGGCCGGGCAACGTGCGCCAGCTGCGCAACGTGCTGCGCTTTGCGCTGGCGGTGTGCGACGGCAGCCGGATCACGCCCGAGGACCTGCCGGCCGAGCTGATGGCCGCGGGCGCGCACGACGCCGCGCCGCCCGCGACGGCGGCACCCGGCGCTTTGCTGCCGCAGGACGAAGCCGCGCAGCTCGACGCCGCGCTGCGCCGCCACCGCTGGAACGTCACCGCGGCGGCGGCCGAGCTGGGCATCTGCCGCGCCACCGTGTATCGGCAGATGAAACGCTTCGGCATCGTGGCGCCGAACCAGCTCTCTTAAGCGGCGGCCTCGACCGCGGCTTCGGCCAGCGTCGGATAGTCGAGGTAGCCCTTCTCGCCGCCGCCGTAGAAGGTGCTGCTGTCCCACGCGTTGAGTGGCGCGCCCGCGCGCAGGCGCAGCACCAGGTCGGGGTTGGCGATGAAGGCCTTGCCGAAGGCGACGAGGTCGGCGCGGCCCTCGGCCAGCGCGGCCTCGGCGAGCGCGCGGTCGTAGCCGTTGTTCACCATCCACGCCGCCTTGCCGCCGGCAGCGGTGTAGGCGGCGCGCAGCGCGGCGTAGTCGAAGGGCGTGTCGCCCTGCTGGAAGTCGCGTGCGCCGCCGGTGGCGCCCTCGATCACATGCACATAGGCGAGCGGCCAGCGCGCAAGCTGTGCGACGACGTATTCGAACAGCGGCTGCGGCGCGGGGTCGGCGGCGTCGTTGGCCGGCGTCACCGGCGAGATGCGGATCGCCACGCGGCCGGCGCCGATCTCGGCGGTCACCGCCTCCATGACCTCGACCAGCAGGCGGGCGCGGTTCTCAATGCTGCCGCCGTAGGCGTCGCTGCGGCGGTTGCTGCCCGAGCGCAGGAACTGGTCGATCAGGTAGCCGTTGGCGGCATGCACCTCGACGCCGTCGAAGCCGGCCTCGATCGCCGCGCGCGCGGCACGGCGGTAGTCCGCAACGATGCCCGGCAGCTCTTCGAGGGCGAGCGCGCGCGGCGCCGAGGTCGGCACGAAGGCGCCGCGGCCGTCGGCATCGAGGATGTAGGTCTTGCTGTTGGCGGTGATCGCCGACGGCGCCACCGGCGCGCCGCCGCCCGGCTGCAGCGAGGTGTGCGAGATGCGGCCGACGTGCCACAGCTGGGTCACGATCCGGCCGCCGGCGGCATGCACCGCGTCGGTGACCCGGCGCCAGCCGGCGAGTTGCTCGGGCGCGTAGAGGCCGGGCACGTCGGCGTAGCCCTGGCCCTGCTGGCTGATCGCGGTGGCCTCGGTGATCAGCAGGCCGGCGCTGGCGCGCTGCGCGTAATAGGTCGCGGTGATCGCTGCCGGCACCGCGCCGGGCGCGCGGTTGCGCGTCAGCGGGGCCATGGCGATGCGGTTGGCGAGGCGCAGCTCGCCGGCAACGAGGGGGTCGAACAGCGTGGTCATGGGTCGGTCTCCGGGTCGGGTGGAGGGAGGCGGGATCAGAGTTCGCGGCCGATCTGGCGCAGGAACTCGGCGATGGTTTCGTCGTTGCGCTTGTAGAACACCCACTGGCCGATGCGTCGCGTCGTCACCAGGCCGGCGCGCTGCAGCACCGCGAGGTGGGTGGAGACGGTCGACTGCGACAGCCCGCAGCGCTCGAACTTGCCGGCGCAGACGCCGACTTCGAGCGGATGCTCCTGGTCGGCGAAGTGCTTCTCGGGCTCCTTCAGCCACTGCAGGATTTCGCGCCGCACCGGATGGGCGAGCGCCTTGATGACTTCGTCGAGATCCATGGGAGTCTGCCGTGGGTCCATATCGCCCCGAGGCGAAGTTAATATCGAGATGAGACGAAGTATAGATCGACAATTTTCGATGTGTAAATCGTTTTGTTTCAATACACGTCGCGACGCCCCGCCACGGCACCGCGCACGACGCCCGCGCGGCGGGACTTGACCGCGATCATTCCGCTGCCGGAACGCAGGCGTAGGCTCGACGGCGTCTCCCTCCTCACGCCCTCATCCCGCCATGGCCAAGAAGTTTCCGCTCCACCCCAAGCACCCCGAGCGCATCTGCTGGGGCTGCGACAAGTACTGCCCGGCGGATGCGCTGGGCTGCGGCAACGGCTCGGGACGCACCATGCACCCGGCGGAGATGCTGGGCGAGGACTGGTACGAGCATGGCGACTGGGGGCTCGAAGTCGATGAGGAGAAGGGGGCGGTCAAGCCCTCGGCTTCGTGACCGGCAGCCACCCTGCTTCAGCTCGATGCCGACTCGATCACGCACGGCATGACCGTGGTCGCACGCAACGTGACCGATTTCGAACCGACCGGCGTTCGTCTGTTCAATCCCTGGAGCGATCCCGCCGGCACCGGCACGATGACCGGGGCGTGAGGAACGCCGCCGGCCACGGCCGCGAGGTGTCGAACGCGGCCGACCACGCCCCGCCACGGCCGCCCGCCGCGGCTCAGCGCCCCTTGGCCTGGCTCGCGAACTGTTCGACCTTGCGCGTCGGCCCGGAGACGATCAGCAGGTCGTCGGCCAGCACCAGGGTGGTGGGCGTGGCGTGCTGGAAATCCTCGTTGGCGCGCTTGATGCCCACCACCGTGACGCCGTACTTCTCGCGCGCACGGGACTCGGCCAGGGTCAGGCTGTGGATCGGTGCCGGGGCGTGCACCTTGGCGATGGCGAAGCCGTCCTCGAACTCGATGTAGTCCATCATGCGCCCCGAGATCAGGTGCGCGACGCGCTCGCCCATGTCGGCCTCGGGATAGACCACGTGGTGGGCGCCGATGCGCTGTGCGATCTGGCCGTGCTCGGCGGTCATGGCCTTGACCCAGATGTCCTTGATCCTGAGCTCGGAGAGGGCCATCACCGTCATCAGGCTGGAGGCGAGGTCGGTGCCGATGCCGACGATGGCATGGGAGAAATCGGCGACGCCGAGCTGGCGCATGACCATCGTATTGGTCGAGTCGGCCTGCACGGTATGCGTCAGCAGGTCGGCCCATTGCTGCACCGGCTCCGCGTCGCGGTCGATGCCCATGACGTCGTGGCCGAGGCGCATCAGCGACTGCGCCACCGCGCTGCCGAAACGCCCCAGGCCGATGACGACCACGCTGTCGCCCTTGGAGAAGGCGAACTGCTCCGTGAATAATCTAGCCAACAATTGGATGCTCCTCAGGATAGCGGAAGGGCATGCGCCGCTCGCCGAGCGCCAGCGACGCCGCGATCGTGATCGTGCCGACGCGGCCGACGTACATCAGCAGGGTGAGCATCAGCTGCCCCACCTCCGGCAGGTCGGCGGTGATGCCGGTGGAGAGGCCCACCGTGCCGAAGGCCGAGATGACCTCGAAGATGACCTGGTCGGTGGGGAAATCCGTGCCGCGCAGGATGACGATCGTGCCGAGCACCACCATCGCACTGCCCAGCACCATTACCGTGATCGCCTGGCGCTGCGCAGGCGTGCTGACCCGCCGGCCGAAGGCCTCGCTGTCGTTGTGGCCGCGGATCTCGGCGATCACGAGCAGGGCCAGGATCGCCACCGTGCCGACCTTCACCCCGCCGGCCGTGCCCCCGCTGCCGCCGCCGACGAACATCAGGAAGTAGTGCAGCGCCCAGCTCTCGTGCGTCAGCGCGCCGATGTCGATCGAGTTGAAGCCGGCGGTGCGCGCCGACACCGCGGCGAAGGCCGCCGACAGCAGCTTGTCCGGCAGCGCCATCGCACCGAGGGTTGCCGGGTTCGACCACTCGAACGCCAGCAGCGCGGCAAACGCGCCCGCCAGCAGCACCGCCGTGCCGTACAGCGTGAGCTTGGTATGCAGCGACCAGTGGCGCGGGTCGCGCAGCCTGGTGCGCAGGTCGTGCAGCACCGGGAAGCCGATGCCGCCGACGACGATCGCCAGCATCACCGGCAACAGGATCAGCGCGTCGGTGGCATAGCGCATCAGGCTGTCGGCGTGGATCGAGAAACCGGCGTTGTTGAATGCCGACACCGCGTGGAACAGCCCGCTCCACGCCGCCTCGCGCCACGGCAGGCCGTATCCGGCATGCAGCCGCACGGTGAGCACGGCGGCAATGGCCAGTTCCGCGAGCACGGTGACGAGGAAGACGAGGCGGGCGATGCTGGAGATATCGCCCAGGCCGAGCGAGTGGGTCTCGACCTGGGCGATGAGCCGGGTGCGCAGCCGCAGCGAGCGGTTGACCATCAGGCCGAGCAGGGTCGCCGCGGTCATCATGCCGAAACCGCCGATCTGGAACAGCAGCATGATCACCGCCTGACCGAAGGTGGACCAGTAGCTGCCGGTATCGACCACCACCAGGCCGGTCACGCACACTGCCGAGACCGCGGTGAAGAACGCGGTCAGCCACGGTGCGGCCGCGCCGCCCGCCTGCGACACGGGCAGCATGAGCACGGCGGTGCCCGCCATGATGGTGAGGAAGAAGGCGAGGGCGACGGCGCGGGCGGGATGAAGGACGGACTGCATTCGCATGGACTGGATTCTGGCACCGGCCCGGCCTGCCGGATACGCCCGGCCGGGCGCCGGGCTACGCGCCGCGGATCCTACGCATCCGGATGTAAAGATGGCGCAAAGATCGCCACCCGCGGTGCGCGGGGCGAGCCGCCTGCCGCCTCGATGCTGCGGCGCAGAATCTTTACACGATCTTTACGCCCGCGCTCCTAACATCACGGCCGTCTTCACTCTCGGCCGTCAGTGCGCACCGCGTCGCCTTGCGGCCTCCCTGCGGATGCGCGCCTACTTCCCCGTCATCAGTATTCTCGGCCTCATGCTGGTGCTGTTCGGCCTCGTGATGGGGTTCCCGCTCGCGGTGTCGCTCGCGCTGGACGATGGCGCCACGGCGGCCTACGACCTCGCCATCGTGGCGAGCGTCGGCGCGGGGCTGGTGATGTGGGCGACGACGCGCGGGGCGCGACACGACCTCCACGTCTCGGACGGCTTCCTGCTCGTGGCCGCGACCTGGCTCGTGGTGCCGGTGTTCGGCGCCCTGCCGCTGATGCTCTACCTGCCGGCGCTGTCGTTCACCGACGCCTACTTCGAGGCCGCCTCGGGGCTCACGACGACCGGCGCCACGGTGCTCACCGGGCTCGACGCGCTGCCGGTCTCGATCAACCTGTGGCGCACCTTCATGCACTGGATCGGCGGCATGGGGGTGATCGTGCTGATGGTGGCGGTGCTGCCGCTGCTGGGCATCGGTGGGCGGCAGATCTTCAAGGCCGAGGCACCCGGGCCGATGAAGGAGTCCAGCCTCACGCCGCGCATCGCCGAAACGGCGAAGGGTCTGTGGACGGTGTATGCCCTGCTCACCGTCGCCTGCGGCCTTGCGCTCTGGCTCGCGGGGATGGCGCCCTGGGACGCCGTGATCCACGCCTTTTCGATCATGGGGCTGGGCGGCTTTTCCAGCCGGGATGCGAGTCTGGGCGGCTTCGAGAGCCTGCCGATCGAGATCGTGACCATCGTCTTCGCGCTCGTGGCCGGCATCAACTACGCCACCCACTATCTCGCCCTCGCCCACCGCAGCCCGCGCGCCTACGCCCGCGACCCGGAGCTGCCGTGGTTCTTCGGCGTGCTGGCGGTGACGATCGCCTTCCTCACGCTGTACCTGCTCAACGCCCACGCCTACGAGGATGGCGCGACCGCGCTGCGCCACGTCGCCTTCCACGCCGTCTCGCTGGCGACCTCGCTCGGGCTGGCGACCTACGACTACACGGTGTGGCCGATGTTCGCGCAGGTGTGGATCCTGTTTCTCGGCAGCTTCGCCGCCTGCTCCGGCTCGACCGGGGGCGGCGTCAAGATGATGCGGGCGATCATCCTGTACAAGCAGGTCTATCGCCAGATCGTGCGCGCCCTGCATCCCAACGCCGTGGTGCCGCTGCGCCTCGGCCGGCAGCGGGTGTCGGAGGGGGTGCTGCATGCGGTGCTCGCCTTCGGCTTCATGTACATGGTCAGCATCGTGTCGCTGACCCTGCTGCTGGTCGCCTCCGGGCTGGAGCTGATCACCGCCTTCTCCGGCGTGGTCGCCTGCATCAACAACACCGGCCCGGGCCTGGCCGAAGTGGGCCCGGCGGGCAACTTCCAGGGACTCAGCGATTTCCAGACCTGGGTGCTGAGCTTCGCCATGATCCTCGGCCGGCTGGAGATCTTCACCCTGCTGGTGGTGCTGACACCCTCCTTCTGGCGGCGCTGAGCTCAGGGCTGCAGGCGGTAGCCGACCCCGGACTCGGTCAGGATGTGCGCCGGGATCGCCGGGTCGCGCTCGAGCTTGCGCCGCAGCCCCGCCATATAGACGCGCAGGTAGTGGCTGTGCTCGACGTGGTGCGGCCCCCACACCCCGGCGAGAAGCTCGCGATGGGTCAGCACCCTGCCGGCGCCGCCGATCAGGAGGCAGAGCAGCTTGTATTCGATCGGCGTCAGGTGCACCGGCTCGCCCGCGCGGCGCACGGCGCGCGTCGCGAGATCGACCTCGACCTCGCCGAAGCCGACCGTCGACGAGCGGTCGGGCGCACGCAGGCTGCGCCGCAACAGGGCGCGCACGCGCGCGAGCAGCTCGGCGACGCCGAAGGGCTTGCTCAGGTAGTCGTCCGCCCCGGCGTCGAGCGCGGCCACCTTGTCCTTTTCGTCGCCACGCGCGGACAGGACCAGGACGGGCATGCCGCTCCAGGTCCGCAGCTGGGTCAGCAGGCTCGTGCCGTCGCCGTCGGGCAGGCCGAGATCGAGGATCAGCAGGTCGGGGCGGCGCGATGCGGTCTCGATGCGCCCACGCTCCAGGGTCGCGGCTTCGGCGACGACGCAGCCCGCCGACTCCAGCGCCGTGCGCACGAACTGGCGGATGCCGGTCTCGTCCTCGACGAGGACCACGACCGGCGCCGGCGACTGGGCGCTCTTCCTCATGCCTGCTGACCCTCGCCCAGGTCGGGCGGCAGCGGCGGCTGCGGCGGCACCGGCAGGTGCACGCTGAAGCAGGCGCCCCCTGCGGGCCGGTTGCGCGCCGATACCGTGCCGCCATGGGCGGCGACGATGGCACGCACGATCGCGAGCCCGAGGCCGGTGCCGGCATCGGCGGTGCCGTGCTCCGCCGCGGGCGCGCCGGCCGCATCGCTGCCGCGCACGAAGCGCTCGAAGATGGCCTGCTCGCGCCCCGGCGGCAAACCGCAGCCGGTGTCGGACACGGACAGTTCGAGCAGCGCACGGGGGCCGTCGCCCCCATGGCCGTCGCTGCTGCGGCCGTCCGCCACGCCGTCGATGCCCGCGGCCGCCCTGGCTGCGGCGCGCCGCGCCGCGATCGCGATACTGCCCCCCGCCGGCGTGTGCGCCACGGCGTTGTCGAGCAGGTTGCATAGCACCCGCTCCATCATCACCGGGTCGACGTGCAGCAGCGGCAGGCCGTCGGCGACGTCCACGCTGAGGCGGTGCTGCTTCAGCGCGTGCGCGCGCGCCTGCAGCGCGGCGCTGATCATCTCGTCCGCCGGCAGCCATTCGCGCGCGAGCGTGACGCTGTCCGCCTGCAGCCGGGCCAGATCGAGCAGGTCGCGCGCCAGCGCGTGCGTGCGCAGGGCTTCGCGGCGGATGGCCTCGGCCAGCTCGGCCTGCGCCGGCGGCAGGGGCGGGCCGGCGAGCGGCAGCGACTCGGCGAGGCCGGCCAGCGCGGTGAGCGGGCTGCGCAGATCGTGCGACAGGGACGCGAGCAGCGTGTTGCGCAGGCGCTCGGACTCCACCGCGAGCTGGACGCGCGCCACCTCGTCACAGCGCGCCTCGGCGGCGTCGCGCTCGAGCCGCAGCCTGGCCGCGAGCTCGGCCGTGATCAGGGCAACCGCGAGCAGCACCACGAAGGTGACGAGGTACTGCAGGTCGGCGACGGCGAGGGTGAAATGCGGATGGACGAAGAAGAAGTCGAGCAAGGCGACCGACAGGAAGGCCGCCAGCACCGCCGGGCCGCGCCCGAGCCGGATCGCGGCGAAGAGCACCGCGAGCGGGAACAGCATCGCGATGTTGGCCAGATCCAGATGGCCGAGCAGCGGCGTGCCGACGAGGGCGATCGCGATCACGGCCAGCGCCGCGCAGACGTAGTTGCGCACTTCCGTTCGACGCGATGCGGGGTGGCGGGAGGACGGGCTCGACATGGCCGGATGTTACCGTGAAGTCGGCGCTCGCCCGCATCGGCCCAGCGCCCGCCCCGCGACGCCCCGGGCGGCGTCGCCCGCCGCACGCGCACGGCACCCGCCGGGCGGGCGCGGCGCGCTCACGGGAAGCAGCGCGTGTCGGCGAAGTAGTCCACCAGGCGGTCGAACACGAGCCGGATGCGGGCGGCGACCGGGCCGCGCTGGGGGCGGTACACGTACAGGCTCCAGGGCTCCGGCGCCAGTTCGGGCAGCACCTCGACCAGCCGCCCCGCGCGCAGCTGCGGAACGGCGAGAAAGCTCGCCAGCTGGCCGAAGCCGATCCCCGCCACAACCGCGTCGGCTTCGGCCCGCGTATCGTCGGTGGCAAAGGTCGGGGGGCGCGGCAGCCATTGTTGCCCCTGCGCGAGGAACCAGGCCCAGGGCCGCCCGGTGTTCGGGTCGATGACGGCGGTGGTGGGGCGTTCGGCCAGCTCCTGCAGGTTGCGCGGCGCACCGCAGCGCGCGATCAGCTGCGGTGCGGCGACGATGAGGAAGGGCACCTGCGCGACCGCGCGCGCGACGAAACGGCTGTCGCGCAGGAAGCCGACGCGGACGCCGATGTCGATCTGCTCGTCGACGACGTCGGCAAACTGGTCCGACAGGCGCAGATCCAGCTGCAGCCCCGGGTAGCGCGTGCCGAGCTCGCCGAGCACGCGCGGCAGATGGTACTGGCCGAGCGAACGCGGCGCGGTGATGCGGACCAGGCCGGCGAGTTCGCTGGCGGCCGCCTCCTCGTTGCGGCGGAAGATCTCGTCCACGCCGCGCAGGCCGAGCCGCGCCCGCGCCGCGAGCTGTTCGCCGAACTCGGTGATGCGGCTGTGCCGGGTGTTGCGATGGAACAGCAGCTCGCCGACGTGGTGCTCGAGCTCCTTCACCGCCCGCGTCACCGCCTGCGGCGAGACGCCCAGGCGTGTCGCCGCCTCCTTGAAGTTGCGCGCCTCGGCGGCGGTGCAGAAGATGCGCAGCATTTCCAGGCGGTTCAGCATGGCTCGTTCCCGACATGATCCCGCCCGGCAATGTATTCCTGAAACTGGAATTCTGAAATCAAAATATAGCCATTCAGTGGATCAATGAGCGCCGGAATACTGCACGGTGTCACCCACCTGCCTGCCATCCGCTGACCATGACCATCAAATCGCGCGCCGCCGTCGCCTTCGCCGCCAACCAACCCCTGCAGATCGTCGAAGTGGACGTCGAACCGCCGAAGGCGGGCGAAGTGCTGGTGCGCATCGTCGCCAGCGGCGTCTGCCACACCGACGCCTACACGCTCTCGGGCGACGATCCGGAAGGCGTCTTCCCCGCGATCCTCGGCCACGAGGGCGGCGGCATCGTCGCGGCGGTCGGCGAGGGCGTGACTTCGCTGGCCGTGGGCGACCATGTGATCCCGCTGTACACGGCCGAGTGCCGCGAGTGCAAGTTCTGCAAGTCGGGCAAGACCAACCTGTGCCAGGCCGTGCGCGCCACCCAGGGCAAGGGCCTGATGCCCGACGGCACCACCCGCTTCTCCTACCAGGGCCAGCCGATCTACCACTACATGGGCACCTCGACCTTCTCCGAATACACCGTCGTGCCCGAGATCGCGCTCGCGAAGATCCCGCAGGATGCGCCGCTGGAGAAGGTCTGCCTGCTCGGCTGCGGCGTCACCACCGGCATCGGCGCCGTGCTCAACACCGCCAAGGTCGAGGAAGGCGCCACGGTGGCGATCTTCGGCCTCGGCGGCATCGGCCTGGCGGCGATCATCGGCGCCAGCATGGCCAGGGCTGCGCGCATCATCGCGGTGGACATCAACCCGGCCAAGTTCGAGATTGCGAAGAAGCTGGGCGCGACCGACTTCGTCAATCCGCAGGACCACGACCGCCCGATCCAGGACGTCATCGTGGCGCTGACCGACGGCGGCGTGGACTACTCTTTCGAGTGTGTCGGCAACGTCAAGCTGATGCGCGCGGCGCTCGAGTGCTGCCACAAGGGCTGGGGCGAGTCGACCATCATCGGCGTGGCCGGGGCGGGCCAGGAGATCAGCACCCGCCCGTTCCAGCTCGTCACCGGCCGCGTCTGGCGCGGCAGCGCATTCGGCGGCGTGAAGGGGCGCACCGAGCTGCCGGCCTACGTCGCCAGGGCGCAGCGGGGCGAGATTCCGCTCGACGACTTC
>JANJTU010000159.1 GCA_024710965.1 Thauera sp.
ATCGCGGTGTACCAGGACAAGTCGGGCAAGGCGCGCGACATCGCGCTGTCCTACGCGGCGGCGAACGGCGGCACCAAGGGCGGCGTGATCGAGACCAACTTCCGCGAAGAGACCGAGACCGACCTCTTCGGCGAGCAGGCCGTGCTCTGCGGCGGCGCCGTCGAACTGGTGAAGATGGGCTTCGAGACCCTGACCGAGGCCGGCTACGCGCCCGAGATGGCCTACTTCGAGTGCCTGCACGAACTGAAGCTGATCGTCGACCTGATGTACGAAGGCGGCATCGCGACGATGAACTACTCGATCTCGAACAACGCCGAGTACGGCGAGTACGTGACCGGGCCGGAAGTCATCAACGCGCAGTCGCGCGAAGCCATGCGCAACGCCCTGAAGCGCATCCAGAGCGGCGAGTACGCGAAGATGTTCATCCAGGAAGGCAAGACCAACTACCCGAGCATGACCGCGCGTCGTCGCCTGAACGCCGCCCACCCGATCGAGCAGGTCGGCGCCCAGCTGCGCGACATGATGCCGTGGATCAAGGCCAAGGCGCTGGTGGACAAGTCCAAGAACTGATCCACCGTCACCGACGCTGACGTGCTGGGCCGGTGCCGCGACGAGCGGCGCCGGCCCTTCTGCATTTGCGCGCTGCATGACGCGCCGGAAGCCGGTTGCCGACCCGCATGCGCTAGAATCGGTATCCCCCAACCGACTGGCCCCAGCACAGTGGATCATCCCGACCGCAACCCGCTGCTTCCGCTCGAAAAGCGCCGCCGCGGCATCTACATCCTGCCCAACCTGTTCACCACCGCCGCGCTGTTTGCCGGCTTCTATGCGATCGTGCAGGCGATGAACCAGCGTTTCGAGGTGGCCGCGGTGGCGATCTTCATCGCCATGGTGCTCGACGGTCTCGATGGCCGCATCGCCCGCCTGACGCATACGCAGAGCGAGTTCGGCGCAGAGTACGACTCGCTCTCGGACATGGTCTCCTTCGGCGCCGCACCGGCCCTGGTGATGTACGAATGGGCGCTGCAGGGCCTGGGCAAGCTGGGCTGGATCGCCGCCTTCATCTACTGCGCCGGCGCCGCGCTGCGTCTGGCGCGCTTCAACACCAACATCGCCGTCGTCGACAAGCGCTACTTCCAGGGCCTGCCCAGCCCGGCCGCCGCCGCCCTGATCGCCGGCCTGGTGTGGGTCGCGATCGACAACGAGCTGAGCGGCGCCGAGCTGCGCTGGTATGCCTGCGCCCTGACGATCTTCGCCGGCGTGTCGATGGTGAGCAACGTGCTGTTCTGGAGCGGCAAGGACATCAACCTGCGCAAGAGCGTGCCCTTCATCGTCGTCATCGCGCTGGTGCTGGCCTTCGCCCTGGTGTCGAGCTACCCGCCGGGCGTGCTGTTCGGCCTGTTCCTGATCTACGCCGCATCGGGCTACGTGCTGTGGGCGCTGCGCTGGCGCCGGCGCCGCCAGCATCGCCAGGAACAGCCGCCGCCGGCCGCTGGCCAAACGCAGATGAAGGACGAACCGTCTGCCGCCGCCGACGACGGCGCGGCATCCGACCCCAGGAGCAGACCATGAAAGACCAGCTGATCATCTTCGACACCACCTTGCGCGACGGCGAGCAGAGCCCCGGCGCCTCGATGACGCGCGACGAGAAGCTGCGCATCGCCCGCCAGCTCGAGCGCATGCGGGTCGACGTCATCGAGGCCGGCTTCGCCGCCGCCTCCAATGGCGACTTCGAGGCCGTGCGCGCGATCGCCGAAACGGTCAAGGACTCCACCGTCTGTTCGCTCGCGCGCGCCAACGAGAACGACATCCGCCGCTCCGGCGAGGCGATCCGCCCCGCGGCGCGCAGCCGCATCCACACCTTCATCGCCACCAGCCCGATCCACATGGAGAAGAAGCTGCGCATGACGCCCGACCAGGTCGTCGAGCAGGCAGTGAAGGCAATCGGCTGGGCACGCGAGCACACGGACGACGTCGAGTTCTCGGCCGAGGATGCGGGCCGCTCCGAGATCGACTTCCTCGTGCGCATCTTCGACGCCGTGATCCAGGCCGGCGCAAAGACGATCAACGTCCCCGACACCGTCGGCTACAACGTGCCCGAGCAGTACGCGGCGACGATCCGCCAGCTCATCGAGCGCGTGCCGAACGCCGACAAGGTGGTGTGGTCGGTGCATTGCCACAACGACCTCGGCCTCGCGGTGGCGAACTCGCTCGCCGCGGTGCGCGCCGGCGCACGCCAGGTGGAATGCACGATCAACGGCCTCGGCGAGCGCGCCGGCAACGCCTCGCTCGAGGAGATCGTCATGGCGGTGCGCACCCGCGCCGACGTCTTCCCGGTCGAGACCCGCATCGACACCACGCAGATCGTGCCCGCCTCGAAGCTGGTGTCGCAGATCACCGGCTATCCGGTGCAGCCGAACAAGGCCATCGTCGGCGCCAACGCCTTCGCCCACGAGTCCGGCATCCACCAGGACGGCGTGCTCAAGCACCGCGAAACCTACGAGATCATGCGCGCCGAGGACGTCGGCTGGGGCGCCAACAAGCTCGTGCTGGGCAAGCATTCGGGGCGCAACGCCTTCCGCGCCCGCCTGCAGGAGCTCGGCATCGAGATCGGCGGCGAGGAGCACCTCAACCACGCCTTCGCCCGCTTCAAGGAACTCGCCGACAAGAAGCTCGAGATCTTCGACGAGGACCTCCACGCCCTGATGAGCGACGAGGAGGTGACGCCCGAGACCGAGCGCTACCGCCTGGTGTCGAGCTGCTTCCATTCCGAAACCGGCGAGAAGCCGCGCGCCGAGATCACGCTCGCGATCGACGGCCTCGAGCGCCGCACCCAGGCCGAAGGCTCGGGCCCGGTCGATGCCGCATTCAAGGCCATCGAGGCAGTCGCCGCGAGCGGCAGCGAACTGCTGCTCTACTCGGTGAACGCGATCACCACCGGCACCGACGCCCAGGGCGAAGTGACGGTGCGCCTGACCCGCAACGGCCGGGTCATGGACGGCCAGGGCGCCGACACCGACATCATCGTGGCTTCGGCCAAGGCCTACCTGAACGCGCTCAACAAGCTGCAGACGGGCACGGAAAGGCTCAACCCGCAGGTGTGAACGCGGCGGCGCCCGACGCCGCGCGGCGTCATGCCCCCTGGCCCCCGCACGCGGGGCCCGGGTGGCCCTCGCCTCAGCCCTGCGGCCGGCGCGACGGCGCCGTATTGCGCGCGTGCAGCGTCGTGCTCGCGAACAGCAGCAGTGCCAGCCCAAGCTCGATCAGTGCGAGCGTGCCCGTCAGCCCCGCGTCGCCGGCGCGCAGCACGCCTTCGGTGAGATACAGCAGCGACAGCATCGACACCCACTGCGAGGTATAGCGTCGGCCGCGCAGGATGCCGAACACCGCCGGCAGCAGTGGCACCGCCTTCAGCATCATCCACGAGCCGCCCGGCCGCAGCGGCGCGAGCCAGACTTCCCACAGCACGCACAGCACGATCAGCCCGAGCAGGCTGGCGCTCGCCACGAGCGAGCACGCACGCGGGCTCATCGCCCGCCCGCCAGGCGCAGCGCGACCTGCGCCAGCCGCCGCCCCTGCGCCTGCGCCACTGCCACCTCCTCCGCGGTCAGTATCGGCTGGCCGTCCGCGCCGGCGACATGCGTCGGCCCGTAGGGTGTGCCACCGCTGCGGGTGGCGTTGAGCGCGGGCTCGGAATACGGCACGCCGAGCAGCACCATGCCGTGGTGCAGCAGCGGCAGCATCATCGACAGCAGCGTACTTTCCTGCCCACCGTGCATGCTCGCGCTGGAGCTGAACACGCACGCCGGCTTGCCCTCGAGCGTGCCGTTCACCCAGGCGCCGGCGAGGCCGTCCAGGAAATACTTCATCGGCGCCGCCATGTTGCCGAAGCGGGTCGGGCTGCCGAGCGCGATGCCGATGCATTGCTCGAGGTCGCGCACCTCGACGTAGGGCGGACCGTCGGCCGGGATGTCGGTCTCGACCGCCTCGCACACGGTCGAAACGCGCGGCACGGTCCGCACCCGCGCCACTGCGCCCGGCACCTGGTGGATGCCGACGGCAAGCTGTTCGGCGAGCGCACGGACCGAACCGCGATGGCTGTAATAAAGGACGAGGATTTCCTGCATGGCGGACCGCGATCGACGGAAGGGCGGGATTATACCTGCCACGCCTCCCCACCCTGCGGCGTCATCGACCGGGCCGGCGCCGAATCAGAGCGGATAGGGGTCGGTCTCGTACTGGAAGAGCTCGATGTTCGCCGTCTGCAGGTCGAGGCCGAGCGCCCGTCCCTGCGCGACGTAGAGGTGCCCGGTCTCGCGCACGAAGACAAAGCGCCGCGACGCGTAGGTGCCCGCCGGCGCGAGGATGGCTGGATGACGCCGCACCGGCTCCATCGCCGCCAGTGCCAGCGCCGGCGCCATGGTCTGCAGTTGTCCACCGCGAAAGCCGACCTGGATCGACTGATACGAGACCGCGATCACCTGCAGCCCGAGTTCGATCTGGCCAGGGCCGTCGCTGCGCACCCAGCGCACCAGACACACCGACCACGGCTCGCTCGCGTCGCGGCGCAGGGCGAGCGCGCCCCCCGCCGCAATCGCCTCGTCCATGCCCGACACGTTGATGATCGCGTAGCCGCCGGGGCTTTCGTTCAGCACCTTCCACTCCAGCACTCGCCCCTGCCCGGGCACCCCGCGCCCGAGCGCCCAGATCGCGCGCAGGCCGACACAGACCTGCACCGTGTACTGCTGCTGCCGGCGCGGCAGCTCCCGCAGCGGCGGGGCCATCCAGCGCACCTGCAGGCGGCGCAGCAGCGACACGATCTCGAGCCGTGTGAGGCCGAGCGGGAGGTCCGCATCCTGCATCCCGAACGGCTCCGCATCGACGGCGACGCCCGAGGACTCGGCCTCCGCCAGTTCCGCCTCGAGCCGCCCGAGGCGCAAGGCAAGCGCACGCGCCAGCGGTGTCGGGCTGAAGTACCACAGCTCGGCACCCGACGGCGGCGCCTGCCGGAGCAGCGCCAGCGGCGGCGCATCCGCCTCCGGGTCGATCCACCAGCCGGCCGACGCCGGTTGCGGCAGCGCGACCGAGAGCTCGCCACAGGCGCCGTCTGCGTCCAGAAAATCGAACAGCCAGGCCAGCTCCCGCGCCGTCAGACTCTCAGGCTGCGCGACCGCGACCGCCAGCAGGCGGCGATAGATCGCGTCCCCCGCCGTGAGCGCACCCGCCACCGCCTGCGGCCCGCCGCCCAGGCCGTGCACCAGGCGCCACAGACCGGCCGGCGCCGGCGCCGACGCCATGGCCGCCAACGCGTAGACCTCACCGACCAGGGTGAGGCCCCGCACCACGAGGCGCTCCTCGTCCGCCGCCTGCACGCCCCGCCGGCGCTCGCCGGCCAGCGTCCCGAAAGCCGCCGCCAGCTCGAGCAGGGTCGTGCTCAACTGCACCGCTGCCGCATGCAGCTCGCGCGACAAGGGCAGCGTGGCAGCCAGCAGTTGCGACCGGAAGCGCCCGCTGATGTCGAGCGCGCGCACGCCGAAACGCTCGAGCAGGCCGCGGCGCGCCTCTGCCCCGAGCCCCCGGCCGACATGGGCGCGAACGTGCTCCTGCAGCGCGGCCAGATCCGCAACGGCGTCGGCGTCGGGCTCCTGCTGGAGCCACGCCAACAGCTCGCCCGTGCCTTGCATGTCAGCTGCCGGCTCCGCCATGGCAATTGAGATCAGTGAAGTAAAGCGCTTCATTTTATTGAAATCCGGCCCCGGGGAAACGCATCGTGCTTCGCACCGGGGCGAAAAGAAATCGTCCTCGCGGATGTCGTCGCAGCGCGGACATTCCGTCGCACGATGCGCGGCGCTTGCTCCCGGGCGCTCTTTCGCTTAGACTCCTGCCCTTTTCGCATCTACCGATCAGGAAAATCAAATGGTCGTCATTCGCCTTGCCCGTGGTGGCGCCAAGAAGCGCCCGTTCTTCAACATTGTTGCCGCCGATTCCCGCAATCGCCGCGACGGTCGCTTCATCGAGCGCGTGGGCTACTACAATCCGATCGCTTCCGGCGCCGAAAAGGGCCTGGTGGTGAACGCCGAGCGTCTTGCCTACTGGCAGCAGAACGGCGCGCAGCTGTCGCCGACCGTTGCCCGTCTGGCCAAGCAGGCTGCAAAGGCAGCCGCCTGATCACCGCAAGTCTGCCGCGGCGGAACTGCAAATGATCGTACTGGGGCGCATTGTCGCCCCTTTTGGCGTTCAGGGCTGGGTAAAGATCCATCCCTTCGGGGACGATCCCCTGTCCTGGCGCACGATGCCCCACTGGTGGCTGTCGGCCGACGACAAGGCGCCGGCCGAGCAGTGGCGGCAGTATTCGCTGAAAGCCTGCCGGGCGCACGGCAAGGGGCTGGTCGCCACGCTGGCGGAAGTCCCCGACCGCAACGCCGCCGAAGCGATCGACGGCTTCTACGTCGCCGCGCCACGCGACGCCCTGCCCAAGCCTGCCGAAGGCGAATTCTACTGGGGCGATCTCGTCGGCCTGGCGGTCGAGAACGAGGCCGGAGAAGCCCTGGGTGAAGTCGGCGGACTGCTCTCGACCGGCGCACACGACGTGCTGCAGGTGCGGGACGGCGACACGGAGCGCCTGATCCCCTTCGTTGCCGCCTACGTGCTGGATGTAGACCTCGCCGCGCGGCGGATTCGCGTGGCGTGGGGCCGGGATTGGTAGGGCGGCGCCGTTGAAGCCGCACGCTGAAGCGGCGCCGCAAGCGGTGCCTGGCGGATTGCGTCGTTACGACGTGATCAGCCTGTTTCCGGAGATGTTCGCCGCCCTCACCGGCAGCGGCATCACGCGGCGGGCAAAGGAGCGCGGCCTGTACGAGATCGGCTTCCACAACCCGCGCGACTTCACCACCGACCCGCACCGCACGGTGGACGACCGCCCCTACGGCGGCGGCCCCGGCATGGTGATGCTGGCCGAGCCGCTGATGCAGTCGATCGCCGCGGCGCGCGCCGCGCAGCAGGCGGTGCTCGGCGCCAGCGGCCGGGTGATCTACCTGTCGCCGCAGGGGCGCAGGCTGGACCAGGCCGCGGTGCTGGAGATGGCCGCCGAACCGGGCCTGATCCTGCTGTGCGGGCGCTACGAGGGCGTGGATCAGCGCCTGATCGACCGCGCGGTGGATGCGGAAGTATCGCTCGGCGACTTCGTGCTGTCGGGCGGCGAACTGCCGGCGATGGTGCTGCTCGACGCGATCGTGCGCCAGCTGCCCGGCGCCCTGAACACGGCCGATTCGGCGCAGGAGGACTCCTTCGTCGACGGCCTGCTCGACTGTCCGCACTACACGCGGCCGGAGCTGTACGACAATGAACGGGTGCCCGAGGTGCTGTTGTCGGGCAACCACGCGGCGATCCGCCGCTGGCGGCTGAAGCAGTCCCTTGGCCGCACCTGGCTGCGCCGTCCGGACCTGCTGGCGGCGCGACCGATGAGCAAGACCGAATTGAAACTGCTTGAGGAATTCAGGCAGGAGCAAGCCGGGGCCGAAGGCGGCGGTAGCGCCCGAAGGCCCGATCACAAACGGCACGCACCAGGTGGCGACCTGCTCTGCGGCCAGGCCGATGCGACAGACAGAGGCCAATCACATTGATGGAGCATCCGCAATGAACCTGATTCAGCAACTCGAACAGGAAGAAATCGCCCGCCTCACCCAGGGCAAGACCCTCCCCGCGTTCGCCCCCGGCGACACGGTGATCGTCCAGGTCAAGGTGAAGGAAGGCAACCGCGAACGTCTGCAGGCGTACGAAGCCGTCGTGATCGCGAAGCGCAACCGCGGCCTGAACTCCTCCTTCATCGTCCGCAAGATCTCCTCGGGCGAAGGCGTGGAGCGCACCTTCCAGACCTACTCGCCGCTGCTCGCCGGCATCGAGGTGAAGCGCCGCGGTGACGTCCGCCGCGCCAAGCTCTACTACCTGCGCCAGCGTTCGGGCAAGTCCGCACGCATCAAGGAAAAGCTGGACTACAAGGCAGCCGCCGCGAAGAAGGCAGCCCAGCAGCAGGGCTGATCGACAGCGAGCGATCTGCAACGGAAACGGGCCTTCGGGCCCGTTTTTTTATTGCCGCGGATGTGGTGTGATCGGGACTCCGCCCGCCGCCTGGAGTCCGTATGGCCTACCTGCTCGCCCTCGACCAGGGCACGACCAGCTCGCGTGCAATGGTGTTCGACGCCGACGGGCGGGTGTGCGGTCTCGCCCAGCGCGCCTTCGCCCAGCACTTCCCGCAGCCCGGCTGGGTCGAGCACGATCCCGCCGAGCTCCTGCGCAGCCAGTTCGACTGCGCCCGCGCCGCGCTCGCCAACGCCGGCCTGCGCGCCGGCGAGCTCGCCGCGCTGGGCATCGCCAACCAACGCGAAACCACCGTGTTATGGGAACGCGCCAGCGGGCGCGCCCTGGCACCGGCGATCGTGTGGCAGGACCGGCGCACCGCCGCCGCCTGCGAGCGCCTGCGCGCCGAAGGCTGGGCGGACGACCTGCGCGCCCGCACCGGCCTCGAGCTCGACCCCTACTTCTCCGCCACCAAGCTCGCCTGGCTGCTCGATCACCTGCCCGGTGCACGCGCCCGCGCCGAGCGCGGCGAACTCGCCTTCGGCACCATCGACAGCTGGCTGATCTGGCACCTGAGCGGCGGCCGGCTGCACCTCACCGACCCCGGCAATGCCTCCCGCACCCTGCTCTTCAACCTCCACACGCGGCGCTGGGACGAGGACTTGCTGGCGCGCTTTCGCATCCCGCCGGCACTGCTGCCGCGCGTGGTCGACAGCATCGGCGTGTGCGGCGAGACCGACCCCGCGGTGCTCGGCGCGGCGGTGCCGATTGCCGGCATCGGCGGCGACCAGCAGGCTGCCACCTTCGGGCAGGCCTGCTTCACCCCCGGCATGGCGAAGAACACTTACGGCACCGGCTGCTTCCTGTTGCTGAACACCGGCGCGGCGCCGGTCGCCTCGCGCCACCGCCTGCTCGGCACGGTCGCCTGGACCGGCCCCGCCGGCGCCTGTTACGCCCTCGAGGGCAGCGTCTTCATGGGCGGCGCGGTCGTGCAGTGGCTGCGCGACGGCCTCGGCCTCATCCGCCACGCGGCCGAGATCGAGGCCCTCGCCGCCAGCGTCCCCGACAGCGCCGGCGTCATGCTGGTGCCGGCCTTCACCGGCCTCGGCGCACCGCACTGGGACCCGTGGGCGCGGGGCACCCTGCTCGGCCTCACACGCGGCACCGGCGCCGGCCACATCGCGCGTGCCGCGCTGGAGGCGATTGCGCTGCAGACGGTGGACCTGGTCACGGCGATGCGCCGCGACGGCGCCGCGCCGCTCACCGAGCTGCGCGTCGATGGCGGCGCCGCCGCCAACGACCTGCTGATGCAGACCCAGGCCGACCTGCTCGGCGTCACCGTCGTCCGCCCGCGCATGCTGGAGACCACCGCGCTCGGCGCCGCCTGCATGGCCGGCATTGGCGCGGGGGTGTGGCCGGGGCCCGACATCCTCGCCGCGCGCTGGCAGATCGACCGCGTCTTCGCGCCTGCCTGGCCGGCCGCGCGGCGCGAGGCCGTCGTCGAACGCTGGGCGCGCGCGGTCGAACGCGCCCGCGGCTGGGCGGCAGAAGGCGCCGACTGACCCCGCATGCGGGGTGACGGCTTCGGCAGCGCTGGCACCGGTCCGTGCTCAGCGGCGCTCGACGTAACGCAGCATGAAGGCCGCCGCGGCGAGGAAGATCAAGCTCGGCGTCAGCGCCGCCATCACCGGCGGCCAGGCGTTGATCATGCCGAGGTTGGAGAACAGGCCGTTGAGCAGGTGGAAGCCGACGCCGAGCATGACGCCGACGAAGATGCGCGCGCTCGCCCCCCCCATGCGGTCGTGGATGAAGCCGAACGGCAGCGCGAGCGCCATCATCACCAGCACCGCGAAGGGGTAGATCAGCTTCTTCCACAGCGCGATCTCGAAGCGGTCCGCGCTCTGCTGGTTGTCGCGCAGATGCTGGATGTAGGTCCACAGCCTGGCGACCGGCATGTGCTCGGGCGCCACCATCAGCACACCCAGCACCTCGGGCGTGAGCGCCGAGCGCCATACGAACTCCGGCAGGCGCTCGAGCTCGGTGCGGTCGCCGTGAAAGGTCGTGCGCACCACGTCGAGCAGCTTCCACTGCCCATCGCCGTCATAGACGCCGCGCCGCGCCTCGCTGATCGAGCGCACCGCGTAGTTGTCGTCGAACTCGTACACGCGCGCGTTCTGCATGCTGCGATCGGGCAGCATCGAACGCACGTTGATCACCAGCCGCCCGTCCTTGACCCACAGCCCGGAGCGCAACTGCTGCGACACCGAGGCCTTGGTCGCGGTCAGCTTCCACTGCTGCGCCGCACCTTCGGCCGGCGGCGCAATGTACTCGCCGAAGACAAAGGTGAGCACCACGAAGCCGCCGCCGATCAGCCCGAGCATACGCATCAGCGCCAGATTCGACAGGCCCGCCGCGCGCATCACGGTGATCTCGGAGTGGCGCGCCAGCGTGGCCAGGGCGTACAGCGTCCCGATCAGCACCGCGACCGGCAGCAGTTCGTACACCCGCCCTGGCAGGATCATCGCGACGTAGGCGACGGCCTGGTAGAGCTGATAGCCGCCCTTGCCGATGTCCTCGAGCTCGTTGATGAAGTCGAAGAAGGCGAACAGGCCGAGGAAGGCCAGCAGCACCAGCGCCGTGGCGCCGTAGATCTCGCGCGCCAGGTAGCGGAACAGGACGCTCGTCATGCCCGCGCCCGCCAGAAGGGAGAAACCGCCAGCCGCCGGTAGAACAGCAGCCCGAGCAGCGCCAGGACGAGCACGTGCGGCAGCAGCAGGCCGACCGCGAAACCCAGCCTGCCCTGCGCCACCCAGGCCTGGCATACCGAAACCGCGTTGCTATAGACGAGATAGGTCAGCAGCGCCACCAGCAGGTTGTTCGCCCGCCCGGCGCGCGGATTGACGAAGGACAGCGGAATCGCCAGCAGCGCCAGCAGCAGCGCGGCCAGCGGCGCGCCGAACCTGCCGAGCAACTCGCCCAGGCTGCGGGCATCGCCCTGCGCCAGCAGCACCGCGGTGGGCAGCGCCCGATGGCGCGACGGCGCGACGGCGAGCCGCTCCTGTTCCACCTGCACCTCGTAGCGCTCGAACTCCATCACGCGGTACTGCGGCGTCCCCGGCCGGCCATCGTAGCGGCGCCCCTTCTCGAGCACGACGAAGCGCCGCCCCTCGGCGTCGTTGCGCAGATAGCCCTCGGCCGAGGCGATCACCACCAGCCCGCCCTCGCGCGTCTCCTCGCTGACGAAGACGTTGCGCACGCGCCCGCCCTCGGCCGCGCCGACCTCGACGAAGAACACGCGCTGCGAGCCGGCGGACTCACGGAACACGCCCGGCGCCACGCGCTGGGTGTCGTCCCGGCTGTCGAGCCGCTCGCGGTACTCGGCGCTCTTCTGCTGCGACCACGGCGCCAGAAACAGCGCCCCGGCACCGACGACGAGCACCAGCGGCAGCGCGAAGCGCAGTACCGGCCCGATCCAGGCGGTGAGCGGAACGCCGGCGGCGAACCACACGACCATTTCGGAATCGCGATAGCTGCGCGACAGCGACACCAGCACCGCGATGAAGAGCGTCAGCGTCAGCACGGTGGGCAGCTGCGTCAGCGCGCCGAAGCCGATCAGCGCCAGCACCGCGTCGGCCGGCACGCGGCCGCCGGCCGCCTGGCCGAGCAGGCGGATCAGCACCGTCGAGATCAGGATCGCGAACAGGGCGACAAAGACCGCAGCGGCGGTCTGGGCGAATTCCCGCTGAAGGGCGCGGCGGAAGATCATCGCGCGAAAGGAGCAAGCGTTGGGAAAATGGCGTCGGGAAGCGGTTTTGACGGGTTCGCCGCGAACGGGCCATAATCGGCGGCAGTCCGAACGACGCGTCTTTCCAAGGAAAAGCTGATGGAATTTACCATAAAGACCGGAGCCCCGGCGAAGTTGAAGACCGGCATCCTGGTGCTCGGCGCCTTTGCCGACGCCGCCCTGCCCGCGGCCACCGCCGCCGTCGATGCCGCGGCCGAAGGCCGTCTCGCCGCCCTGATCAAGCGCGGCGATCTGGAGGAAAAGGCCGGCGCCACGCTACTGCTGCCCGAGCTGCCCGGCGTTCACGCCGAGCGCGTGCTGCTGGTGAGCCTGGGCAAGCAGAAGGACTTCGCCGACAAGGCCTTCCGCGACGCGCTCGGCGCCGCCGCCAAGGCCCTGGCCGGCGGCGCGGCGCGGGACGCGGTGGTGGCGCTGGCCGACCTCGAGCTTCCGAATCGTGCGCTCGCCTGGCGGCTGCAGCAGGCCGCCCGCATCCTCGCCGACGGCGCCTACCGTTTCGATGCGCTCAAGTCCGGCAAGGACAAGAAAGACAAGAAGGAACGCGGCGCGCGGAAGCTGGCCCTGCTCATCAGCGGCGAGATCGGCGCCGAGCTCGACACCGCGGTGCGCTACGGCCAGGCCGTCGCCACCGGCATGGCGCTGGCGAAGGACCTCGGCAACCTGCCCGGCAACCTCTGCACCCCGACCCACCTCGCCGAGACCGCCGAGGCGCTCGGCAAGCAGTACAAGTTCGACGTCGAGGTGCTCGAACGCGCCGACATGGAAAAGCTCGGCATGGGCTCGCTGCTGTCGGTGGCGCGCGGCTCGCACCAGCCACCCAAGTTCATCGTCATGGAGTACAAGGGCGGCAAGGCGAAGGCGAAGCCGGTCGTGCTCGTCGGCAAGGGCATCACCTTCGACACCGGCGGCATCTCGCTCAAGCCCGCGGCCGAGATGGTCGAGATGAAGTTCGACATGTGCGGCGCGGCGTGCGTGCTCGGCACCTTCAAGGCGGTCGCGCAGATGGGCTTGCCGATCAACCTCGTCGGCCTCGTGCCGGCCACCGAGAACATGCCCGGCGGCGGCGCCACCAAGCCCGGCGACGTGGTCACCGCGATGTCGGGGCAGACCATCGAGGTGCTCAACACCGACGCCGAGGGCCGCCTGATCCTGTGCGACGCACTGACCTACGCCGAGCGCTTCAAGCCCGACTGCGTGATCGACATCGCCACCCTGACCGGCGCCTGCGTCGTCGCCCTGGGCAAGATCCCCAGCGGCCTGCTCGCCAACGACGACGAACTCGCCGCCGAGTTGCTGCGCCGCGGCACCGAATCCGGCGACCGCGCCTGGCAGCTGCCGCTGTGGGACGAATACCAGGAGCTGCTCAAGAGCAACTTCGCCGACATGGGCAACATCGGCGGGCGCTACGCCGGCACCATCACCGCCGCCTGCTTCCTGTCGCGCTTCACCAAGGCCTACAAGTGGGCGCACCTGGACAT
>JANJTU010000014.1 GCA_024710965.1 Thauera sp.
CCCCGGCTTCGTGCATAACGGCCCGCTCGCCGGCCTGGTGGCGGTGTGCGCCGGCTCGGACGTGATGCACCCGCTCGGTGCGCTGGCGGTCGGCGCGGTCGCCGGCGTGCTCTTCGTGCGCCTGTTCACGCTGACGCAGAATCGCTGGAAGATCGACGACGTGCTCGGCGTGTGGCCGCTGCACGGCCTGTGCGGCGCCTGGGGCGGGATCGCGGCCGGCATCTTCGGCAGCGAGGCGCTCGGCGGCCTGGGCGGCGTGGCCTTCCTGCCGCAGCTGCTCATGACCGCGCTCGGCATCGTCGTCGCGCTCGTCGGCGGCGGCCTCGTCTACGGCTTGCTCAAGGCCGTGGTCGGCCTGCGCCTGGATCAGGAGGAGGAGTACAACGGCGCCGACCTGTCGATCCACCGCATCACCTCGACGCCGGAGCGCGAGCCGAACTGGTGAGGCAAGGTGACGAACGATGACGCCCGTCGGCGGTGATCGGCGCCGTCGACCTCGACCGGGCGCCGGTCCGGTCCGGGGTGGGCGGACGGGCACCGGCGCGCCCCGTCAGGGCCACGCCGCGGCGGGGTCGTGGGCGGTGAGCAGGGCGTCGAGCTGGCTGCGGCCGCGGCTGATGGCGGTGTCCAGGTCGATGGCGGTGACGAAGGGGCTGACGCGGGCGGCGGCCGCGGGGGCGAACAGGGTGAGCTCGTCGCGCATGCGCGTGACCGCGACGTAGAAGCGGTTGCTCTCCTCGCCGCGATCCCAGCCGGCGAGCGGGAAGCCGCCCTGTTCCAGGCCCGGCACCATGACCGCCTCGAACTCCTGGCCCTTGGCGGCTTCCACCGTGCACAGCAGCACGGTCTTGCGTTTGCGCAGCTTCGCCGCCTTCTCCTCGGCCTGACGCAGCCACTGCGCAAACTCCCGGAGGGGCAGGCCGATGCTGGATGCGGCGTCGATGAAGCCATCGACCGAGCTCGCCACCAGGTCGGCGGTGTTGGG
Source organism: Thauera sp. (assembly GCA_024710965.1). GTDB lineage: Bacteria > Pseudomonadota > Gammaproteobacteria > Burkholderiales > Rhodocyclaceae > Thauera. Next base: position 986 of record JANJTU010000014.1, read on the forward strand.
GTCGATGAACAGGCGGTGGGCGACGCCGCGCAGATCGAGGATGGCGGCCGCCCGCCGCAGCGCCAGGTGCGCCGGCTCGTCCGCCGGGCTCGCCTGCAAGGCCGCCAGGGCCTGTTCCAGGCGCGCGCGTGCGCGCCGCTGCGCGGGGGTTTCGTCCACGGTCTGGGCGTCCTCGTGCTGCTGGCGGACGATGGCGTTGGCTTCGTCGTGGCGCCCTTCGCGCCGCAGGCGGGCGATGGTGTCGAGCAGGTGGTGGGCGGCCTGCAGTTCCGCCGCGCCCGACAGTTCGGCCGCCGCGCGGTCGGCGCGGGTCTGCGGGCGCAGCAGGCGGCCGCGGAGAAAGGCGTCGAACAGCTCGGGCTGGGCGGCGGCGGTCTTGAGGTCGTCCACGCGACGGCTGCCCCACGCCAGCTCCTGCCACAGCTCCAGCGCCTGCAGCACCTGGAAGCGCTTGTCCACGCCGGGGATGGACTCGTAGTCGGCCAGCGCAAACGCGATGACGCCGCGCAGCATGAGGATCTCGGAGCGCAGCAGGTAGCTCTCCAGCCCTTCCACGCGCCAGCCCAGGCCGGCTTCGAGGAGGGCGTTCTCGATCGCGATCGACTGGTGCGGCGCGCGCAGGATGACGGCGCAGGCATCGAGCGGCCGGCCGCGGCGCTGACGCTCGAGCAGCGCGGCGACGAGCTTTGCCGCCTCGTCGCGGCGGTCGGTGTAGCGCTCCAGGCGCAGGCGGGCGTCGTGGCCGCGGCCGGACACGACGGGCTTGGCCTTCAGGAAGCCGGTCGCCAGCGCCATCGCCGGGCCGTGGCGGAAGGTGGTGGTGAGCGGCAGGCGCCTGACGCCGTGCCAGTGGCGGCCGAGCTGGGTGCCGACGAAGCTCGCGTCGGCGCTCGCCCAGCGGTGGATGACCTGATCGAAGTCGCCGGCGCCGGTAAACCAGGCGCGCCCCTGTTCGATCAGGTGCTCGAGGCAGGTCAGGGTGGCGGGGTTCATGTCCTGCAGTTCGTCGACGATGACGACGCGAAAGCCCGGCAGGCGCACCGGCGCCTCGCCACGGGCGAGGCGCTCGGCGAGGTCGAAGGTGGCATCGAGCACGGTGCGCCAGCGGCAGCCCTCGCCATCGCCGGCGCGGGTCTTTTCGAGCTGGCGGTAGAGGACGAACAGGCCTTCCGCCACGTCGAGCGCTTCGGCCCGCGCGGCGACGGTTTCGTCTTCCGCCAGTGCCGGCGAAACCTGCTGCGCCTTGAGCTGCCAGGCGATGCGCAGGAACTCGGCGATCTGGGCATTGTGCTCGGGCAACCAGAGTTCGCGCGGGCTGCGCCGTTCGGCCTCGCGGCGCCGGACCTCGGCCACCGCGGCGCGGACCTGCGGCGCAAGCGCCTCGAAGCTGGGCAGGAAGGGGGTGTCGCAGCCTTCGTGGTCGCGCAGCACCTGGCGCGCGAACTCGTCGAAGGTGGCGCAGCGCACCCGCCGCGCCAGTGCCTCGTCCACGCCGATCTCGACCAGGCGCGCCGCCAGCACCCGTGCCGCCTCGCTGGAGAAGCTCAGCGCGACGATGTGATCGGGCGACACGCCGCGGCTGATCGACTCCGCGATGCGCAATGCCAGCGTGGTGGTCTTCGCTGCGCCGGCATTGGCCATGGCGATGATGTAGCGCGCGCTGTGGGTCTGGATGGCGAGCTGTTCCGCGGTGGGGGTGAAGCCGCGCGGGCGGAAGCGCGGCGTCGCGGATGCGCTGCGTGCGGCGCTGCCTGAGGTGCTGCCTGAGGTGCTGCGTGCGGCGCCACCCGAGGCCGCCTGGCTCATGCCGGGCGCTCCGCGGCCGTCGCCGCATGGTCGCGCTGCCAGTGCGCGAACCAGTCGGTCAGGGGGCGGCTTGCGCCGAGCGCGGCGACCTCGCGGTCGATCGCGTCGTGATTGCCCCACACGACGTCGGCCAGTTCGCCGCCGGCGACGCGGGATTCGAGCTCGCGGCAGTACAGTCCGAGCTCGCGCTGCACGTAGAAGCCGTAGCTGCGGCACGCCACCGGGCGCTGCGCATAGACCATGCACGCGCCCGACGCCTGGTCCAGCAGCGGGCAGACGACGGGGCGGGTGCGCTGCGCCGCCAGCACCGCCATGTCGCGGCCGATGGCCGCGAGCCGTGCCGGCGTCAGCGCCGACAGCGCCGGGCGCAGCAGCTGCCACTCGGCGGCGGACAGCTGCGGCACGTCGGCCAGGCGCCGACAGCATCCGTCGCAGCCCTTGGCGCACAGCCAGTCGGGCCGCGTGCTGCGGATGGCATCGACACGGGCGTCGATCTCGGCGTGGAGTCGGAACAGGGGAGTGTCTTGGGGCACGAGGGATCCTGGAAAACGCGGTGCGGGACGCGCCGTGGTGCACGCCTGGGGCGGGGCGGACCGCGCCGTCGGCGCCGGTCTGGGGGCGCCCATTGTACCGCCGTGCGCCAGGTGGCCGTTGGCGCCCGGGCGCGGAAGGGGCCGCCGCCGCGCACGGCAGCCGGGGCGGTATCGGTCAACAAATTCTTGCAGTAAATGCGAGTCGTTCTCCATAGCCCTGTGTAGTATCAACCTGGCATTGCGGTGCCGCAAGACGAACTCACCACAAGGATGGAATGATGTGCACTCTGTGTGACGAGGGCCGCCTGTCCCGGCGCGGCTTTCTTTCCCTCGCTGCCGCCGGCGTCGTGTCGGGCCTGGCAGCGTCCGCCGCGCTCGCCGCGCCTGCGGCGGTGACCACGGTGACGGCCGACGAGGCCCTGGCCAGGCTCAGGGCCGGAAACGAGCGCTATGTCGAGGCACCGGCGCTGTGCGCGGCCGAACTGCTGCAGCGGCGCGAGCAGGTGGCGACGAGCCAGGCGCCGTGGGCGACGATCGTGTCCTGCGCCGACAGCCGCGTGCCGCCGGAACTGCTGTTCGGCGGCCTCGGCGTGGGCGAGCTGTTCGTCGCCCGCAATGCCGGCAACATCGTCGATACGGCGACGATGGGCACGCTCGAATATGGCGCCGGCGTCCTCGGCGTGCCCCTCATCGTCGTCCTCGGCCATGAGCGCTGCGGCGCGGTCGCGGCGGCCTGCGAGGCGGTGGAGAAGGGCACCCGCTTCCCGGGTGCGATCGGCGCGCTGGTGGAGGCGATCGTGCCGGCCGTGCGCGCGGCCGCCGGCCGGCCGGGGGACTTCGTCGACAACGCCGTGCGCGAGAGCGCGCTGCGCACCGCGGCGCGGATCGCGCGCGAGAGCGGCATCGTCGCCGAACGCGTCGGCGCGGGCCGGCTCAAGGTGGTGGCCGCGCGCTACGACCTCGACGCCGGGCGCGTCGAGTTCCTGTCCTGATCGCCTGTCCTGACCGTCGCGCGGGGCGGACGCCGCGGGCGCTTCAGTCCCAGCGCGACTCCGCCTCGCGCCGGGTGAAGGCGGTGACGCGGCCGTCCGCGAGCCATTGCCGGATCCGCCACGGCACGCCTTCGTCATCGAGCTCGACGAGGCCGACGCCGCTGCCGTTGAGCAGGCGGCGGCCGTGCGCCGTGCCCTCGGGCTTGCGCGGGATGACGCGCATGCGGCGCCGGCGGGTGAGCCAGTTCAGCGGCGAGCGTGGCGCGTACAGCCAGCGGTTGGCGCGGTCGAGCACGTCGAGCAGGCGCGGCGGGAACTCGTTGCGCAGGCCGCTGCTGCAGATCTGCCAGATGTCCGGGCCGTGCTCCCGGCCGCGCAGCTCGACGTCGTAGACGAAGGAATAATGCACGTCGCCCGAGAGCACGACGAAGTGCCGCGGCGTCTTCGGGTGGCGGAAGATGTTCAGCATCGCGTGCGCGGCGCCGCGATGCGCCATCCAGTTCTCGGCGTCGACCAGCAGCGGGCGGCCGAACCAGGTGAAGATGCGCTGGAGGGTCTCGATCAGCTTGACGCCGAAGATCGGCGCGGGCGACACCAGCAGCACCGCCGGGTGGCCGCGCACCGCCTGCTGCAGGTCGGTCAGCGCCTCCCAGTCCATCAGCCCGGAGGGCTGGCGCGCCGCGGTTTCCGCACGCCAGCGGCGGGTGCGGGTGTCGACCACCACCAGCGGCGGCGTCGTCGGCCAGCTGTAGTGCCAGTGCTCGAAGCGCAGCAGCTGCTCGATGCATTCGTCGTGGGCGTCGCCGCCGGGGGCGTCGAGGCTGCGCTGCAGCAGCGCGAAGAGCGCGTCGTCGAAGGCCTCGGGGCGGTTGCCCCAGCCCTGGTTCACGAGGTAGCCGAGCAGCGCGTTGCCGATCACGCGCTTCGAGAACGGGTGCTCGTAGGCGATCTGTTCCCACTCCCGGCTCAGGTTCCAGTCGTCGGTGATGTCGTGGTCGTCGAAGATCATCGCCACCGGCAGGTGGGCGAACAGGCGCCGCACCGCGGCCAGCCCGGCGACGAAGGACGCCAGCGCCTCGCGCTCGCGCGCGTAGAGTGCGCGCGCGGGGGCGTCGAGCGTGGCCGGCGGCTCGAGGTCCAGGCCCTGCCAGGGCGCGGGCGACCACGCGAGCAGGTACATCGCCAGCACCTCGGCGAGCGTGATCAGGTGGTTGTGCGCGCTGTCGGTGGTGAACACCGGCTTCTCGACGCCGCCGAACAGGATCTCGAGCAGGGCGTAGTTGCGCTTGTGGCGCGGCAGCAGCGTCTCGCGCCGGTAGTAGCCGGCCGGGTGGCGGTACAGCGCCGCGGCGTCGGTGAGGCCGCTGCCTTCGGTGCCGGTGAGGCGCTCGACGGGCAGGCCGAGGCGCGCGATGAGGGCGTGGATCGCGCGCAGCATCGGCCCGGCGACGTCGTCCGCATAGACCTGGTCGCCGCACATGACCAGCGCCGAGGGCCAGGCCGGCAGTCCATCGGCGGCCGCCGCCGCGTCCTGCGCCGGCGTGGCCGTCGGTGCCGGCGCCTGGGGCGGGGCCGCCGCGAGGCAGCGCTGCAGCAGGCGGTCGGCCTCTACCAGGCCGTCGCCGCCAGGGTGGTGCGGCTTGCGGCAGGAGCCGTGGAGCAGGGCCGCGACCTCGGGTGCGAAGACGAAGCCCGGGGTCGTGCGGCCCGGGTAGCACAGTCCGGGCGCCCAGGCGCTCCAGTCCTGCCATGCCGGCGCTTCGACCGCGGTCGGCGCGAGGGCGAGCGTGTAGCCGATCCAGCGCCCGCTGGGCAGCGCCCGCTCGAGCGCCAGCTCGATCAGCAGGTAGTGCAGCCGCGCCCCGGCGGCGAGGTGGCGGCATTGGGGCGTGCCGGGGGCGAGCTCGTGCGTCGTCACGCGGCCGTCGCCGCAGTCGAGCGCAATCCGCACGCCCACCGGCTCGCACGTGGCAAGCCACAGTACCAGGCGCTGCGCCTCGACCCGGCGCAGGATCGGACCGGCGAGCACCAGCGGAAGATCAGTCACGTCGTTTCACTCGTTGGCATCGTTCACGGCCGTGGCGGACCGCGCGTCGAAGACAGGGCGGCGCCCCGCAGGGCGCCGGGGGGCGAGTGTAGCGGACCGCCCCGGTCGCCGTACCCGGGATTTGCTCCTATCATGTAAGTGGATTTGTGGTTGGCGGTGGCGTCGGTGTCCAGTGGCGGCCGTGCACGGTCCGCCGCCGTTCCTGCAGGAGGCGTCCATGCTCCCCCCTCGTCTTCGTCTGCCCGTGGAGATGCTGCCGCAGCCCGACGAAACCACCTGTGGCCCCACCTGCCTGCACGCGATCTATCGTTACTGGGGCCGGGACGAACCGCTGCATGACGTCATCGAGCGTACCGGCAAGCTGCAACGCGGCGGCACGGTGGCGGTGTTTCTCGCCTGTGATGCCCTGCAGCAGGGCTTCGCCGCCACGATCTACACCTACAACCTGTTGGTGTTCGATCCGTCCTGGTTCGTGCCCGGCGTCGACATCGCCGAGCGCCTGCGCCGCCAGCGCGAGGAGAAGGCCGACAACGCACGCGTGCGGGAGGTGACCGCGGGCTATCTCGAGTTCCTGCGCCTCGGCGGCCGGCTGCGGCTGAAGGATCTGTCGCGCTACCTGCTGCGCGGCCTGCTGCGGCGCGGCCTGCCCATCCTCACCGGGCTCAGCTCCACCTACCTCTACCGCACGATGCGCGAGCATGGCCCGCTCGACCGGCCCGACGACCTGCGCGGCACGCCGGGCGGGCATTTCGTCGTCCTCGCCGGCTACGACCGGCCGCGCCGCACCGTGCTCGTGTCCGACCCCTACGGCCCGCACCCCTACGGGCCGGCGCGCGACTACTGGCTCGCCATCGACCGGGCCGTGGGCGCGATCCTGCTCGGCATCGTCACCCACGACGCCAACCTGCTGATCATCCACCCACCGCGGCGGGGCCGGGCATGAGCGTGCTGGTCGTCGTCGGCAACCCGAAGGACTGGCCGGTGGCGATGCCCGACGTCAGCGTGGTGGCCGCCCGCGACTACCTGAGCGACCCGGCGTGCGCCCGCCACGGCGGCGTGCAGGTGGTCAATCTGTGCCGCTCCTACCGCTATCAGAGCCTCGGCTACTACGTCTCGCTGCTGGCCGAGGCGCGCGGCCACAAGCCGCTGCCCGAGGTCGGCGCGATGGAGGACCTGCAGTCGCAGCACCTGGTGCGGCTGCTCACCGCCGACCTCGACGCGCTGATCCAGAAGTCGCTCGCGCCGATCCGGCCGGACAGCTTCACCCTCAGCATCTACTTCGGCCGCAACGTCGCCGCCCGCCACGACCTGCTCGCGCGCGAGATCTTCGACCTGCTGCAGGCGCCGCTGCTGCAGGCGAGCTTCGTGCGCCGCAGCGGCGCCTGGCAGCTCAAGCGCGTGGTGCCGCTCGCCATGAGCGAGGTGCCGCCGCTGCACCGGGACTTCGTCGTCGAGGCGGCGCGGGCCTATTTCGCCGGGCGCTGGCCGCGGCCCCGGCGCCGGCAGGCGCCGCGCTTCCGGCTGGCGATCCTGCGCGACGCGGACAACCCGCAGCCGGCCTCCAACGCGCTGGCGATCCGCCGCTTCGAGAAGGCGGCGCGGGCGCTGGGCATCGCCACCGAGTGCATCGGCCGCGCCGACATCGAGCGCCTCGGCCGCTTCGACGCCCTCTTCATCCGCGACAACACCTTCATCAACCACTACACCTACCGCTTCTCGCGCCGCGCCGCGGCCGAGGGCCTGGTGGTGATCGACGATCCGGACTCCATCCTGCGCTGCAACAACAAGGTCTACCTGGCCGAGCTGCTGCCGCAGCACGGCGTGCCGACGCCGAAGACCCTGCTCGTGCATCGCGGCAACGTGCACGACATCGTGCCCGCGCTGGGCCTGCCCTGCGTGCTCAAGCAGCCCGACAGCTGCCTGTCGATCGGCGTCGTCAAGGCCGCCTCCGCCGCCGAGCTCGCCGCCGAGGTCGCGCGCCTGCTCGAGAGCTCCGAGCTGATCGTGGCGCAGGAATACCTGCCGACCGCGTTCGACTGGCGCGTCGGCATCCTCGACCGCCGTCTGCTGTTCGTGTGCAAGTACTACATGGCCCCCGGCCACTGGCAGATCATCCACCGCGACGCGGCGCACCATGCCTACGAAGAGGGGCCCACGGTCGCGCTTGCGCTCGAGGAGGCGCCGCCCGAGGTACTGCGCACCGCGCTGCGGGCCGCCAACCTGATCGGCGACGGCTTCTACGGCGTGGACCTGAAGGAAGTCGACGGGCGCTGCCATGTCATCGAGGTGAACGACAACCCCAATGTCGATGCCGGCAACGAGGACGGCGTGCTGAAGGACGCGCTCTACCTCTACGTCATGGACGTGTTCGCCACCCGGCTGGAGCGGCGCAAGGGGAGGCTGGCATGACGGCGGAGCCCCTCGGCGCGTTCGCCGCCTGCGGCATCGAGCTCGAGTACATGATCGTCGACCGCGACACGCTCGCGGTGCGGCCGATCGCGGACGCGCTGCTGCGGGCGGCGGCCGGCCGCGACGCCGCCGAGCTGCGCCGCGGGCGCTTCGGCTGGTCGAACGAGCTCGTGCTGCATCTGGTCGAGCTCAAGAACATCCGCCCGAGCGCCGACCTGGATGCGCTCGCGGCCGGCTTCCAGGGCGAAGTCGGCTGCGTCGACGCCCTGCTCGCCGGCTGGGGCGCGCGCCTGATGCCGACCGCGATGCATCCGTGGATGGCGCCGGCGCGCGAGACGCGGCTCTGGCCGCACGAGAACGCGGCCATCTACCGCAGCTACGACCGCATCTTCGACTGCCGCCGGCACGGCTGGGCCAACCTGCAGAGCATGCACCTCAATCTGCCCTTCGCCGGCGATGCCGAGTTCGCCCGCCTGCACGCCGCGGTGCGCGTGCTGCTGCCGATCCTGCCCGCGCTCGCGGCGAGTTCGCCGCTGGCCGAAGGCCGGCGCTGCGCGGCGCTCGACTTCCGCATGGAGGCGTACCGCAGCCACCCGGCGCGCGTGCCCTCGCTGATGGGCCAGGTCATTCCCGACAACGCCGCGAGCCGGGCCGAGTACGAGGCGACGGTGCTGGCGCCGATGTACCGCGACATCGCGCCCTTCGACGGCGAGGGCGTGCTGCGCCACGAATGGCTCAACACGCGCGCCGCGATCCCGCGCTTCGAGCGCAGCGCGCTCGAGATCCGCGTCATCGACCTGCAGGAACGGCCGCAGGCCGACCTCGCCATTGCCGCGGCCACGGCCGCCGTCGCCGAGGCGCTCTACGCGCAGCGCTGGTCCGCGCCCGGCGCGCAGCAGGGCATCGACACCGCGCGCCTGGCCGCGATCCTGCTCGCCTGCATCCGCGACGCCGACCGCGCCCTCATCGCCGACCCCGCCTACCTCGCGCTGTTCGGCTTTCCGCAGCGCCGCTGCGAGGCGGGCGAGTTGTGGCGGCACCTGCTCGCCGCCTGTGCCGGCCACCGCCTGCTGACGCCGGCGGCCTGCGCCGCGCTCGACATCATCGTCGAGCGCGGCCCGCTCGCGCGCCGCATCCTCGCCGCGCTCGGCGAGCGCTTCGACCACGCCCGCCTGCAGGCGGTCTACCGCCAGCTGTGCGACTGCCTGGCGCAGGGGCGGCCCTTCCTCGGGGCGGATGCATGAGTAGCGCAAGCGCGCGCAGCCGCTGCTTCCTCGTCACCTGCGAGCACGGCGGCAACCGCATCCCGCCGCGCTACCGCGCCTGCTTCGCCGGGCAGGAGGCGCTGCTGCACAGCCACCGCGGCTACGACCCCGGCGCCCTGGCGATGGCGCACGAGCTCGCGCGCGCGCTCAGTGCGCCGCTGCTCTGCGCCCGCACCAGCCGCCTGCTCGTCGACCTGAACCGCTCGCCGGGCCATCCGCGGCTGCACGCCGAAGCGATCCGCCGCCTGCCCGAGGCCGAGCGGCGCGCGATCCTGGCGCGCTACTACCTGCCCTTCCGCGCGCGCGCCGAGCGCCAGCTCGCCGCGGCGATCGCGGCGGGGCAGCGTGTCGTGCACGTTTCCAGCCACAGCTTCACGCCGGTGCTCGACGGCGTCGTGCGCCAGGCCGACGTCGGCCTGCTCTACGATCCGGCGCGCGCCGGCGAGGCCGCGCTGTGCCGCGCCTGGCGCGCCTGCCTGAAACGCCGGGCGCCCGCCCTGCGCGTGCGCCGCAACTACCCGTACACGGGGACGTCCGACGGCTTCACCGCCTACCTGCGCCGGCGCTTCGACGCCGACTGCTACCTCGGCATCGAACTCGAGCTCAACCAGTGCCTCGTCGCCCCCGGCCGCAAGGCCTGGCAGCGCCTGCGGGCAGACCTGGTGGCGACCCTGCTGCAGGCGCTCGACGGCGACGGCCCGGAAGGGGGGTGAGAGGGCGGTGAGAGGGGGCCGGGATGCGGGTTCCCGGATGCGGCTGGCGGAGCACGGCGCGGGCGGCGCCGACGCCCGGCTCAGGGCATCGTCCACCGGAAGGCGCGCGGCGCCGCTTCGCCCGCGCGGCGGATGCGCAGTTCCAGCACCGCCGGCCTGGGCTCGAGCGCCTTGAAGCGCAGCACGCCCTTGCGGTGATGGCCGCCGGGCGGGTCGCCCTGCCACGCCACCGGCGCGACGGCGGAGCCGTCGGCGGCGATCAGCACCGCGCCGCTCAGCGGGTCATCCTCGAGCGCCTGCACATGGGTGTCGAACACGAGCTCGAATTCCCACTGCGCGCCGGCGAGGCTGCGTGGGGCGGCCTTCAGCGTCACCCCGGCCTCTACGCTGCTCTGGGCGGGCAGTTCGGCCGCGCCGGGGCTGCCCGGCCACAGCGCAAGGGGGGCGAGGAGGACGACGGTGCGCAGAGTCAGCTTGAACATTGCGCGTGCTCCCGGGAGGCATTGATCAATCGGCTGCCGACGTAGGCGATCCCCGCGGCGTTGAAGAGCAGGCCGAGCCAGAACAGCTCGACCTGGAACTGGGCCGCGAAGGCGACCAGCCCGGTCGCGCCGAGCACCGGGGCGACCGTGGCGAGATAGTGCGCGCAGCACGAGATCATCGCCGCCGTCGACGTCGTGCCCGACGCGGCCACCACCACGCCCGAGCGCCTGGCCGCGCCGACCACTTCGCGCAGGCGCACGAACAGGCCGACCTGGATGCCGAAGCCGACGGCCAGCGGCACGACGAAGTACCAGAATGCCGCGAACTGATCGGCGGCGAACGCCCAGCCGGAAACCAGGCTCAGGATGCCGAAGTAGGCGCCGAGCAGCAGCACGGCGGCGTAGAGGGCAGACCGGGCGGACCGGCCAGACAGGACGGACAGGGCGGGACGGGGGCTGGCGGCGGGGAGGGCGTTCACGGTCTCGCTCCACTGGGGCGGCCGGTGGCCGCGCCTGATGCATGCCCCCAGTTTAGGCGGCGCGGCCCGACGGCGCGCTGACGGCGGGATTACATTTCCGTCACCGCCATGACAGCCTGGGCCGCGACGGTGTCCTCGCCGTCGTGATGCCGTCCGGTCCATGCCGCTGGCGTGGCTGCGGCGGGCGCACGGCGCGCGCGGGCCCGCCGGCCGCCATCTGCCCGCGACGCGTGTCAAAAGGTAAGCGTCGGTCAACGTCCGCCGGGTGGCAATTACCATGCCCTATCCCTTCCGCGTCGTCACGCTCCTGAAGATGCCTGTGGAACTGCTCATTGCCATGCTTCGCAACCCGGCTTCGACCGGCGCGCTGCTGCCATCGTCGCGGGCGCTCGCCAACGCGATGGCGAGCGCGGCCGACGGCGCCGACCTGGTCGTCGAGCTCGGTGCCGGCACCGGCCCGGTCACCGAGGCGCTGCTCCACCGCCTGCCCGGCGTGCCGCTGATCGCGGTCGAGCTGCAGCCCTCCTTTGCGCGCACGCTGAAGGCCCGCTACCCGGCCGCCGACGTGCGCCACGCGCCGGCGAAGCAGGTGGTCGATTCCCTGCACGAGCAGGCGGGCCGCATCGTGCTCGTCTCCAGCCTGCCCTTCCGCTCGCTGCCGAAGAAGGTCGCCGCGGAAACGGTCGACAGCCTGTGCCGCTTCCTCGCCAGCCGGCCCGAGCGCAAGCTCGTCCAGTTCACCTACCATCCGCGCGCGCCTTTCGCCGTGCCGGACCACTTGCGCTGGCAGCGCACCGCGGTGGTGTGGCGCAACACCCCGCCCGCCGGCATCTGGGAGCTGCAGGCGGCACCGGTCCATGGCGCCGGCCTGCCCGAGCCTGGCCTGCCCGAGCCCGGCCACGAGCCCGACCTGAGGCCGGACCGGGCCCGGATCGCCTGATTGGCGCAGCGCCGGCGGGAGCGGCCCGCCTTCAGCCGCTAGCGCCCGGCGGCCGGGCCGCGGCGGCGCAGGCGGCGAGCTTCGCCGCCAGGTCGGCGACGCGGATCGGCTTGGCGAGGTAGTCGTCCATGCCCGCGGCGAGGCAGGCCTCGCGGTCGCCGGCCATGGCGTTGGCGGTCATGGCGATGATCGGCAGGCGCCGCCCGCCGTGCTCGGCCTCGAAGCGGCGGATGCGCTGGGTCGCCTCGATGCCGTCCATCACCGGCATCTGCATGTCCATCAGCACGAGGTCGAAGTCGCTCGCGGCCATCACCTTGTCGAGTGCCTCGCGGCCGTCGACGGCGAGGGTGACGCGATGGCCGCGCTTCTCGAGCAGGCGGGTCGCCAGTTGCTGGTTGGTCGGATTGTCCTCGACCAGCAGCACGTGAAGCCCGCTGCCCGCGGCCGCCGCCGGCGGCGGCTCGGCCGCGACCGGCGCGGCCGCGCCCGCCGGCTCGAGGGGCAGGGTGAAGTGGAAGGTGCTGCCGCGGCCCTCCTCGCTGGCGACCGCGAGCCGGCCGCCCATCAGCGTGACCAGGCGGCTGGCGATGGTCAGGCCCAGGCCGGTGCCGCCGTAGGTGCGCGTGATCGAGTTGTCCGCCTGCGAGAAGGCCTCGAAGATGTCGGCGAGCTTGTGCTGCGGGATACCGATGCCGGTGTCGCCCACCGCGAAGCGGGCGCTCAGGCTGCCGTCGGCCTGGGGCAGGGCGTCGACGCTGACGACGACCTCGCCGCGTTCGGTGAACTTGACCGCGTTGCCGGCCAGATTGAGCAGGATCTGGCGTAGCCGCCACGGGTCGCCGAGGACTTGCGCCGGCACCGCCTCGCCGATCCGGCAGCGCAGCGCGAGCCCCTTGCCCTGTGCGTCCGGGCCGAGCGGCTCGAGCGCCTCGGCCACGGTGCGCCGCAGGTCGAAGGCGATGCGCTCGAAGCGCAGCTTGCCGGCCTCGATCTTGGAGAAATCGAGGATGTCGTTGATCACCGTCAGCAGCGAGTGCGCCGAGGACTTGACGATCTGCATGTACTCGCGCCGCTCGGCCGCATCCTCGGTCTCGAGCGCGAGCTCGGTCATGCCGATGATGCCGTTCATCGGCGTGCGGATCTCGTGGCTCATGTTGGCGACGAAATTGCTCTTGGCGCGGCTCGAGGCCTCGGCCGCGTCCTTCGCTTCGCGCAGCTGGCGCTCGATCTCCTTGCGCGCGGCGAGGTCGGCGGTGCGCTCGGCGACGCGGCGCTCGAGCGTCTCGCGGTAGGCGGCGAGCTCGCGGGTGCGTTCGTCGACCATCCGGCGCAGCAGCACGGGCTGGCGCAGGATGGCGTGGCCGAGCACGGCGACGAGCACGCTCGCCAGCACCGCGGCGACGATCTTGCCCGTCAGCGCGCCCCCGTCGCGCCAGCCGTCCTTGGGCTCGATGCTGAAGGTCCACCGCCCGTTGGGGACGTCGAAGTCGAAATCGTGCGCCTGCTGCAGCGGCGTCGGTGACGAGCGGGCGAAGACGTCGCGCTCGCCGGTGTCAGGGTGCAATCGCCAGAGCTCGAAGTGATAGCCCTTGTCGACGATCTTGTGCACCGCGGCTACCTGCAGCAGCTTGTCGATCTTGATCAGCACCCCGGTGAAGCCCCAGAAGCGCTCGCCGCCGCCGGCGTCGGGGAGGAACACGGGCAGGCGGCCGGCGACACCATGGCCACCCTGCACGAGCTTGAACGGGCCGGCCAGCGTCATCTGCCGCGTCTCGATCGCGAGCCGCGCCTCGGTCGTGCGCGCGTCGTCGTGCAGCAGGTTGTGGCCGATGGCGCGCTCGTTGCCGGCGAGCGGCACGATCTGGCGCACGATGCCGTCCGGGCTCAGCTGCAGCGAATTGACGCCCTGGTAGAAGGGCAGCAGTTGCGTGGCAACCGCTTCGAACTCCTCGATGCGGCCGTTGCCCTGGCGTACCAGCGCCGCCAGCGCGTGGGTGGCCGACAGCGTCTGGTTGAGCCGCTGCTGGATCAGCATGCCCTCGGACGTCGCCGCCGAGATGACGGCGTTGCGCAGGCGCTCGGTGTGGTAGCGCTCGCTCAGGCCGACCACGGCCGCGCCGACGGCGAGCGACACGACGAAGAGCAGGAGCGTCTTCGCCCACAGCAGGCGAACGGACGGGAAGGGGTCGGTGGCTCGGGCCAAGCTGGTGCCTCACGGTGCGCGGCGGTGCGCGCGAAGGCCCGTTTTATACCTCAGCTTGCGGCATCGGGACGCGGCGCTTGTCGCATTCGCGCATCTGCCGCAGTGCGCGACCGCGCCGGCGTGCGCTGCGGGCCGCGGGGTTTCAGGGGGGCTCAGCGGTCTCAGGAGCTGCAGAGGCTTCAGGGGCCGACCGGCTGCTGGCGCACCATGTCCTCGAACTCGTCGAGCGGGATCGGGCGGCCGAACAGGTAGCCCTGGAAGAAGTGGCAGCCGCTGGCGCTGAGGAAGCTGCGCTGCGCGTCCGTTTCCACCCCTTCGGCGATGACGGCCAGGCCCAGGCTCTGGCCGAGCGCGATCACGGTGCGGGCGATGGCGGCGTCACCGGCGCTGGTGGTGACGTCGCGGACGAAGGACTGGTCGATCTTGAGCTGCGCGAGCGGCATCTTCTGCAGATAGGTCAGCGAGGAGAAGCCGGTGCCGAAGTCGTCCAGCGAGAAGCTGATGCCGCTCGCCTTGAGCGCGTTCATCTTCGCCACCACCGCCTTCACGTCGGCCGCGAGCACGCTTTCGGTCAGTTCGAGCTTGAGCCGGGTCGGATCGGCGCCGGTCGCGCTCAGTGTTTGCAGGACCTGGTCCACGTAGTCGGGCTGACCGAACTCTTTCGCGCTGACATTGACCGCCAGCGTCAGCCGCCGGGTGGCGGGGTTGAGCGCCCAGCGCCGGATCTGGCGGCAGGCCGTATCCAGCACCCAGCGGCCGATCGGGATGATGAGGCCGGTTTCCTCCGCGAGCGGGATGAAGCGGGCGGGCGACACCATGCCCATCACCGGGTGCCGCCAGCGCACGAGGACTTCGGCACCGAGCACCTCGCCGCGGCTGTCGACCTGCTTCTGGTAGAGCAGCACGAGCTCGCCGCCGATCGCCTGGCGCAACTGCGTCTCGAGCTGGAAGCGTTCCTCGAGCGTGGTCTGCATGCTGGCATCGAAGAAGCGGAGGGTGTCGCGGCCCGCGCGCTTGGCCTCGGCCATCGCCACGTTGGCATGCTTGAGGACGTCGGCGCCGCTCGCCTCCTGTTCCCTGAACAGGCGGATGCCCATCGAGGCCTTGCACAGATAGGGCTCGCCACCGAGCACGAAGGGTTCCTGCAGCACCTGGCGGACCAGCGCCGCGCGCTCCTCCGCCTGGCGGACCGCGCGCTCGCGGTGGGCGCTGAGCCCGGCGAGGAGGAGCACGAACTCGTCTCCGCCCAGGCGCGCGAGGGTGTCGGCCGGCCGCGCCGCGGCCGCCAGGCGGGCGGCCACCGCGATCAGCAGCTGATCGCCGACGTCATGGCCCTTGCTGTCGTTGAGGAGGCTGAAGTGGTCGAGGTCGATCAGCAGCAGGGCGCCGTAGTGCTCGCGATACAGGCCCGCCCGCAGCGACTGCGCCAGGCGGTCGAGCAGCTGGCGGCGGTTGGCGAGCCCGGTGAGCACGTCATGGAAGGCGAGCTGATGCATGACCCGGCCGACGACGCCGGTCTCGTCCTCGCGCCCGGCCGCGGCCGGCAGGTCCTTGCCTTCCTGGTGGGAGCGGGCGATGTCGGCCAGCGCCACGATCGGGCGCACGATGCGGCCGCAGATCAGCCAGGTCGCGCCGGCGAAGGCCGTCGCCAGCAGCACGCTGAAGAGCAGCATCAGGCGGCGGTTGTCGTGGATCGGCGCAAACGCCAGGCGCGTCTGCTCGCGCACGAGCACGGTCCACGCCAGGCTGTCCGGCGCCGTCGGCGCGGTGAGGCGGGCGCGGGCGGAAAAGTACGTGTCGTTCGCCCCCTGCGCATCCAGCGCGGCGAGGTCGGCGGCGGTCTCGGCGGCCGGCTTCACCAGCCAGGCGCCGTTGCGGTCGGCGAGCAGCACCTCGAGCGTGCCCTCGGTGCCGAACTCCGCCGTTGCCGCGCCGATGATGGTCTGCACCCAGTCGAAGTACAGGTGCGCGCCGAGCACGCCGATGACTTCGTTGCGCGCATTGCGCACCGGCACCGCCACGTCGACGAAGCGCGCCGGTTCGCCGCCGGCGCCGCGCCGCACGAAGGCGGCCAGCAGCTTCGCCTCATGCGGGTCGCCGCGGAAGACGTCGCGCAGCCCGGCGCCGAACCAGGGCCGTGCCGCCACGTTGTCCTGTTCGAGCAGACCGTCGCTCGCGGCGACGACGCGTCCGTCGCTGGCGGCGAAGCCGATCCAGGCGTAGTCGGGCTGGCGCTGCTTGAGGTTGTCGAGCAGGGGGCGGAGCGTGGCCGGATCGACGTGGTTGGTCCTTCCCACCAGGTCGGCCAGCAGCGCGACCTCGTGCTCGCGGCTGTCGAGATCTTCGACCAGGCGGCGGGCGATCTTCTGCGCCGTCAGCTGCAGGCCCTGCCGCACGGCCTGTTCGGTGCCGAGTTCCCAGCGCCATTGCATGAAGCCGGTCAGCAGCAGGGCGAAGGCGATGCCGCCCATGCCCATGACGAGGGCGAAGCGGCTGCGGAGGCTGCGCAGCGGCGACAGCACCGCGAGCAGGCGGGTGGGCACGGTCAGGCGCCGACGAGGTGCGTCGAGGTGCGGCGCGCGCGCCGGCGCAACGGCGTCGGCGGTCGGGTCCGAATGCGGGGGCTGCTGGCTGCGCGCGGCTTTGTCATAGGACAGGATCCTGTTCCGGGAGGAGCGCTGCACTGCCCATCGTAGTACGTCCGCCGTCGCCACACCACCGCCGCCGCAGCGGTGTGGCGATGAAGGTGCGGCGCCTCAGTGGCGCACGATCACCGTCTCCAGGTACTCGCCCGGCACGACGAGCGAGTCCGGCCCGCCGACGTTGCGCGCTTCGAGCAGGCGCACCAGGTCGGCGTGGAGGCGGGCCTGGCCGGCCTCGTCGAGGGCGGCGAAGGCCTTGTGCGTGGGGCCGTAGTAGCGGCGGAAGACCTCGATCCAGTGCGCCGGCGAGCGGTAGCGGAAGCGGTACAGGCGGCGCGCGCAGCGGATGTCGTCGGCCTGGCGGCCGAACAGCTCGACGAGATAGGCCTCGTCGCCCCAGCGCGCCGGCGGGCGCAGGCCGGTCGGCGGCGGCACGTGCGCGCCGACGACGCGGAACAGCTCGCCGATGAAGCCCTCCGGCGTCCACGCCGCGAGGCCGATGCGCCCGCCGTGGCGCACCACGCGCAGCAGCTCGGCGGCGGTGCGCTCGTGGTCGGGGGCGAACATGGCGCCGAAGGTCGACAGCGCGACGTCGAAGCTGCCGTCGGCAAAGGGCAGCGCCTCGGCGTCGGCGACGCGGAACTCCGCCGCGAGGCCGTCGGCGCGCGCCCGCGCCGCGGCCTGTTCGAGCAGCTGCGGCACGTAGTCGGTCGCGGTGACTGCGGCGAAGCGGCGCGCCGCGGCCAGGGTGGCGTTGCCGTTGCCGGCGGCGACGTCGAGCACGCGCTCGCCGGCGCGCAGGTCCGCAGCCTCGGCGAGGGCCTCGCCGACGATCTGCAGCCGGCTGCCGATGACGCCGTAGTCGCCGCTGGCCCAGGTGGCCTGCTGGCGGAGCTTGATCGCGGCCAGGTCCGGCGCCGCGGCGGCGGGCGTGGGCGCGGTGTGGGGGGCGTGCTCGGTGCCGGGCTGGCCGGCGGCGCAGGCTTCGAGGGGGGCGTTCATGGTCGGTCTCCTGTCGGTGGGGAAGGGCGGGCCCGGCTGGGCCCTGGCCGGCGCGGCGAAGGCCGCGTCCGACGAAGGCATTGTTTCGCTGCGCGCCGATCGATGCTTCACTGAGAGTCGGGCAAGTTTGCCCGTGCGTCCGCCGTTGGGCCCGGGGCTTCGCCGGCGGCGGCGGGTTGCCGAGCGGAGCGAGGCCATGAGCCGTGATGTGCTGTCCGACCTGCTGCGTGCCGTGCGCCTGCGCGGTGCCGTGTTCTACTACGTGAGCTGCCGCGCGGAGTGGGCGGCCGAGGCGCCGCCCGCGCGCGCGATCGCGGCGGCGGTGATGCCCGGTGCCGAGCACGTCATGGAGTTCCACATGGTCGCGCGCGGCAGCGGCTGGGCGGCGGTCAGCGGGGTCGCGCCGGTGCGGCTCGAGACCGGCGACATCGTCATGTTTCCCCACGGCGACGCCCACGTCATGTCCAGTGCGCCGCATGTCGAGCCCGAGCGCATCGAGGTCGACTGGGTCTTCGCCACCCGTCACGCGCCCCGGCCGATCCCCGTCGCCTATCACCGCGGGGTGAGGGAGCCGGGCGCGACCGCGCCCGTCGCCGACGCCGATACCGTCCTCGTGTGCGGCTTCCTCGGCTGCGACCTGCGCCCCTTCAATCCGCTGGTGGCGGCCCTGCCGCGCCTGCTGCACGTGCCGGCGGCGCGCGCCGGCGGCTGGGTCGGGCGCGTCATCGAGCAGGCGGCGCAGGAGTCCACCGAGCGCCATCCGGGCGCCGATGCCGTGCTCGAGCGGCTGGCGGAGATGATGTTCGTCGACACCGCGCGGCGCTATCTCGAAGACCTGCCGGCAGACGCCACCGGCTGGCTCGCCGGCCTGCGCGACCGCCACGTCGGCCGCGCCCTCGCGCTGCTGCACGAGCGCCCCGGGCAGCCGTGGACGATGGAGGCGCTGGGGCAGCAGGTCGGGCTGTCGCGCTCCACGCTGCACGAGCGCTTCATGCAGTTCCTCGGCCAGCCGCCGATGCACTACCTGGCGAGCTGGCGCATCCAGCTCGGCGCACGGCTGCTGCGCGACACCCGGCACACGGTGGCTGCGATCGCGCAGGACGTGGGCTACGAATCGGAAGCGGCCTTCTCGCGTGCCTTCAAGCGTCAGCTCGGGCTGCCGCCGGCGACCTGGCGGCGCAGCGTGGCGGCGGGCTGAAGGCGGCCGGCGCGGGGGGCGCTGAGGGTCCGGCGCGCGGAACAAGGGACGCGTCGCGCCCGGGGCCTCAGCCGACGTCGGTGCGGCGCGGCCGGTGCTGGGCGGCGACGGCCTCGGCCAGGGTCGCCAGGGCGCGCGTCGGCGCGCCGTCGCGCAGGTGGATCATGCCGGTGGGCACGCGGCCGATCTCGGCCGGAACCGCGCTGAGCTGCAGCGTGGCGGCATGGGCCGACTGCGCGACGATGCGGCGCGGCATCAGGGTCCAGCCGAGGCCGACCGAGACGCAGCCGAGGATGCCTTCGAGGGTGCCGAACTCCATCGCGTCGGTCAGCGCATGCCCCTGCGCGCGCTGCCAGGCGAGCGCCCGCGCGCGGTAGGCGCAGCCCTCGCGAAAGAGGATCAGCGGCGTCTGCACCGGGTCGGTGCCGGGGGCGAAGACCTGCACCAGCTCTTCGACGACGAGTTCGTCGAAGGCCAGCTGCGGGTGGATCACCGGCCCGGCGACGAAGGCGCAGTCGAGCTTGTGCGACAGCACCTTGTCGACGAGGTTGGCGCTGGTGTCGGTGTGCACGCGCAGCTCGAGCGCGGGGCAGGCCGCGCGCAGGTCGCGCAGCGCGGCCGGCAGGTAGAGCGCGGTGAAGGTTTCCATCGCGCCGATGCGCAGCTCGCCCGCGCTGTCGCCGGCCTCGCGCACGGCGGCGGTGGTCTGGCGCTCGAGCAGCAGCATCTTGCGCGCGTAGCCGAGCAGCACGCGCCCGGCCGGCGCCAGCTCGACGCCGCGCCCGGAGCGGAAGAACAGCTCGGTGCCGAGCTCTTCCTCCAGGCGCCGGATGCGGTTGGTGACGTTGGACTGGACGGTGTTCAGCTTGCGCGAGGCGGCGAGGATGCCGCCCTCTTCGACGACGGCCTCGAAGGTGCGCAGGGCGAGGAGTTCCATGGGAGTATCTCCAGAACAGAACGGTTTGTTCTCAAATATTCTCTTGAGTGGATATGCTACGCCCTCTATCGTGTCGCTGACCAGCAAGCTGCAGAGAGCGTTTCCCGATGAATACACAGGCGCAGCGCATGAAGGTCCTCGGCGCGGGCATCTTCAGCCTCATCCTGGCCCTCGGTGTGGCCCGCTTTGCCTACACCCCGCTGCTGCCGCTGATGCAGGCGCAGGCGGGGCTCGGCCTGGCGGAGGCCGGCTGGCTGGCGGCACTGAATTACGCCGGTTACCTGTCGGGTGCGCTGCTCGCCTCGCTGATCGGCGACCTCGTGCTGAAGGACCGCCTCTACCGTGCCGGCATGGTGCTGGCGGTCCTCAGCACGGTGCTGATGGGGCTCACCGATGATCTCGTCGTGTGGGCGCTGTCGCGCTTCGTCGCCGGCCTGAGCAGCGCGGCGAGCATGCTGTTCGGCACCGGCCTGATCCTGAACTGGCTGATCCGGCACAACCACCGCAGCGAGCTCGGCATCCACTTCTCCGGCCTCGGCCTCGGCATCGCCGGCTGCGCGGCGGCGGTGGCGCTGATGAGCCCGGCGCTGGACTGGCGCGAGCAGTGGTTCGCCTTCAGCGCCATCGCCTGCGTGCTGCTGCTGCCCGCGCTGGGCTGGCTGCCGCCGCCGGACCGCAGCGCGCTGACGGCCTCGGGCCGGCTGATGCAGGACAGGCCGCCGGGCGCGCTCTTCCTGCGCCTGTTCATGGCCGCCTACTTCTGCGCCGGCGTCGGCTACGTCGTCAGCGCGACCTTCATCGTCGCCATCGTCGACCGCCTGCCGGGCCTGGCGGGCAAGGGCACCTGGGCCTTCCTCGCGATCGGTCTCGCTGCGGCGCCGGCCTGCATCGTGTGGGACTTCGTCGCCCGGCGCACGGGCGAGCTGAACGCGCTGATCCTGGCCGCCGTGCTGCAGATCCTCGGCATCCTGCTGCCGCTGCTCGGCGGCGGCCTGGTCGGTGCGATCGCCGGCGCGCTGCTGTTCGGCGGCACCTTCATCGGCATGGTCAGCCTGGTGCTGACGATGGCCGGGCGCTACTACCCGACGCGGCCCGCGAAGATGATGGGGAGGATGACGCTCGCCTACGGTGCGGCGCAGATCGTCGGCCCGGCGGTGACCGGCTGGCTGGCGGGCGGGCTCGGCGGCTACGCCGCCGGTCTCTACCTGGCGGCGGCAATGATGGTGCTCGGCACCGTGCTGCTGCTCGCGCTCAGGCTCGTCGAGCGGCGCGGCAGCGCGCTGGGCGCGCCGCCGCAGCGGCCCTGCGCGCAGCACTGAGGCTCAGCCGGCGGCGGCCGGCTGAGCCAGCCAGTCGAGCACGCCGCGCCCGGCGGTGAGGCCGCTGGCGAAGCAGGCGGTGAGCAGGTAGCCGCCAGTCGGTGCCTCCCAGTCGAGCATCTCCCCGGCGCAGAACGCGCCGGGGAGGGCGCGCAGCATCAGCTGCGGGTCGAGCGCCTCGAAGCGCACGCCGCCCGCGCTGCTGATCGCCTCGTCGAGCGGGCGCGGCGCGACCAGGCGCACGGGCAGGGCCTTGATGCCGGCAGCGAGCCGGGCGGCGTCGTCGAGCGCGGCGCGGGGCAGGCATTCGCGCAGCAGGCCGGCCTTGACGCCCTTGATCCCGGCCTGGCCCTGCAGGTGGCTCGCCAGCGAGCGGCTGCCGCGCGCGCGCGAGTTCGGTGCGCAGGCGCTCCAGGCTGCGGCCCGGCGCGAGGTCGAGCTCGAGCGTGACCTCGCCGCGGGCGGCGATCGTGTCGCGCAGCGCCGCCGCGAGCGCGTAGATCAGCCCGCCTTCGAGCCCGGTGGCGGAAACCAGGCATTCGCCGGTGCGTTCGTGCACGGTGCCGGCGGCGTCGGTGACGCGGGCGACGACCGACTTCAGCGGCTGGCCGCGGAAGCGCGCGCCGAAGTGCGCACTCCAGCCGTGCCCGCCCTCGCCGCCGGCGGCGACGTCGAAGCCGCAGTTGGCCGGCGCCAGCGCCGCCACCTCGATGCCGGCGGCGCGCAGCACCGGCACCCAGGCGCCGTCCGAGCCGAGCCTGGCCCAGCTGCCGCCGCCCAGCGCCAGCACCACGGCGTCGGCGTCGACGCTGCGCGCGCCGTCCGGCGTGGCAAAACGCAGGCAGTGGCGGCGGCCGGGTGCGGCGCCGGCCGCCCGATCCGCGCTCCAGCCCTGCCAGCGGTGGCGGACGGCGAAGTGCACGCCGGCGGCGCGCAGGCGGGCGAGCCAGGCGCGCAGCAGCGGGGCGGCCTTCATCTCCTGCGGGAACACGCGCCCCGAGCTGCCGACGAAGGTGGCCACGCCGAGTGCCGCGGCCCAGTCGCGCAGCGCCTGCGGGCCGAAAGCCTCGATCATCGGCGCGAGTTCGGCGCGGCGCGGGCCGTAACGCGCGAGGAAGGCGTCGAGCGGCTCGCTGTGGGTCAGGTTCAGGCCGCCGCGCCCGGCGAGCAGGAACTTGCGCCCGACCGAGGGCATGGCGTCGAACACCGTCACCGCCTGGCCCGCCTTGGCGAGGACTTCGGCCGCCATCAGCCCGGCCGGGCCGCCGCCGATGACGGCGACGTGGGGAGTGCGGTGCGGCGGTGAGGCGGAGGAGGGCATGTCGGTGGGCAGCTCAGGGCGGGCAACTAAGGGCGGGCAACTCAGGGCGGGGGCGGATTGTACGCCGCGCGGGCGGCTGGTCTCGTGCGGGCGGCGCGGTGACGCCTGGTCAGGCGCCGGCGAGGCGGCGCCGGAACGCGGTCGGCACCGGGGCCTTGCGCCGCGCCTGGTAGTCGAAGAAGACGAGGCCGGTCTTGCCGCGTGCCACCTCCCGGCTGCTGTCGCGGTCGTGCATGCGCCAGACGAGGTCGCAGCCGTAGTCGTGGAAGTCCGCGGCACCCATCTCCACGACCATGGTCTCGCCGTGGAAGGCTTCGGCGCGGTACTGCACCGCGGCGTCGGCGACGACGATGCCCAGGCCTTCGATGTCGAGTTCGGTGTAGCCCAGCGACTGCAGGAAGCGGACGCGCGCTTCGGAAACGATGCCCAGCGCCTGGGCGTTGTCGAGGTGGTTGCCGTAGTTGATATGCGAGGCCAACACGGGGATGGCGGTGGAGAAGGGGAAGGTGGCGGGGAGTTCGATCTTGATGCGGGCCATGGCGATGGGCTCTGGTCGGGGGCTGGTTGGGGTCTGGTTGGAGGCGCGGGCGGCAGGGCCAAGCCTAACGCCCGCGCCCGTCCCCATCAATGGCGGCGAGGCCGGGCAGGCAGGGGGCGAGAGGGTGCGCCGTGATGGTGCATGAATGCGCGAATGTCATGAACTGAGGCGCATCAGCTCTGTTCATGCACCGTTATGGTGAATTTGATGCACAATAACCGTGAATCCACGCGATGGCCTCGGGTAACGCCGAGGCCATCGCGTGTGCGTGTCCACCACCCACACAGGCGCTACATCAATGAAATATCAGTCTCTCGAGGAATTTCTGGCCTACGTCGACCAGCGCAATCCCGGTCAGCCCGAGTACCTGCAGGCCGTCAGCGAAGTGATGGAGAGCCTGTGGCCGTTCATCTCGGCCCACCCGCGCTATGCCGAGCATGCCGTTCTCGACCGCCTGATCGAGCCCGAGCGCGTGATCCAGTTCCGCGTGTCGTGGGTGGATGACCGCGGCGAGGTGCAGGTCAACCGCGGCTACCGCATCCAGCACAACTCGGCGATCGGCCCTTACAAGGGCGGCCTGCGCTTCCATCCCTCGGTGAACCTGTCGATCCTGAAGTTCCTCGCCTTCGAGCAGACCTTCAAGAACGCGCTGACGACGCTGCCGATGGGCGGCGGCAAGGGCGGCTCCGACTTCGATCCGAAGGGCCGCAGCCCGGGCGAGGTGATGCGCTTCTGCCAGGCCTTCATCAGCGAGCTCTACCGCCACGTCGGCCCCGACACCGACGTGCCGGCGGGCGACATCGGCGTCGGCGGGCGCGAGGTCGGCTTCATGGCCGGCATGATGAAGAAGCTGTCGAACAACGCCGCCTGCGTGTTCACCGGCAAGGGCCTGGCCTTCGGTGGCTCGCTGATCCGCCCGGAGTCCACCGGCTACGGCACGGTGTACTTCGCCAAGGCCATGCTCGAGCATGCCGGCCGCGAGTTGAAGGGCATGCGCGTGGCGGTGTCGGGCTCGGGCAACGTCGCCCAGTACGCGATCGAGAAGCTGATGCAGTTCGGCGCCCGGCCGATCACCTGCTCGGATTCCAGCGGCACCGTCATCGACGAGGAGGGTTTCACCCCGGAGAAGCTCGCGCTGCTGATGGAAATCAAGAACCACCACTACGGCCGCGTCTCCGAGTACGCCGAGCGTATCGGGGCGCGCTTCGTCGCCGGCGCGCGGCCGTGGGGCGTGGCGGTCGAGGTCGCGCTGCCGTGCGCGACCCAGAACGAGCTCGATGCGAGCGACGCCGCCACCCTGGTCAGGAACGGCGTCATCGCGGTGGCCGAAGGCGCGAACATGCCCAGCACCGCCGAGGCGGTGAAGCTGTTCGAGCACAACGGCGTGCTCTACGCGCCGGGCAAGGCGAGCAACGCCGGCGGCGTCGCCACCTCCGGCCTGGAGATGAGCCAGAATGCGATGCGCATGTCGTGGACGCGCGACGAAGTCGACGCCCGCCTGCAGGAGATCATGAACGGCATCCACGCCGCCTGCCTGAAGTACGGCAGGCGCGACGACGGCAGCGTCAGCTACGCCGACGGCGCCAACGTCGCCGGCTTCGTCAAGGTCGCCGAGGCGATGCTCGCCCAGGGCGTGATCTAAGGCTCCACCGGCCGCGGCGTCGCCGCCCGTCGTTCGCACCGCCCGCCGTGCCTTGCGCCGGCGGGCGTGTGCGCGTTCACGGCGGGCGGCGGCATGCGCCGGCGTCGGTTAAACTGGCGCCCGATTCCCCCGCATCCAGGAGCCCCTTCCATGATCCAGGCCCGCATCGTCCCGGTCACGCCCTTCGAGCAGAACTGCAGCATCCTCTGGTGCGAGCGGAGCATGCGCGCGGCGGTGGTCGATCCGGGCGGCGACATCGAGCGCATCCTCGCCGCGGTGAAGGAGCTCGGCGTGACGGTGGAGAAGATCCTGATCACCCACGGCCACATCGACCACGCCGGCGGCACGGCGAAGCTGGCGCGCGCGCTCGGCGTGCCGGTGGAGGGCCCGCAGGAGGAGGACCGCTTCTGGCTCGAGGGCATGCCGCAGCAGAGCCGCATGTTCGGCTTCCCCGACGTCGAGTCCTTCGTCCCCGAGCGCTGGCTGCACGACGGCGACACGGTGACGGTGGGCGAGGAGACGCTCGACGTCATCCACACCCCCGGCCACACGCCGGGTCACGTCGTCTTCGTCCATCCGGGCGCACGCCTGGCGGTGGTCGGCGACGTCCTCTTCGCCGGCTCGATCGGGCGCACCGACTTCCCGCGCGGCGATCACGCCACGCTCGTGCGCTCGATCCGCGACAAGCTCTTCCCGCTTGGCGACGACATCGTCTTCATCCCCGGCCACGGCCCGACCTCGACCTTCGGCGAGGAGCGCGCGCACAACCCCTTCGTCGGCAGCCGCTACGGCTGAGGCAGCGCGCCCGCCCCGCCGCCCGCGCTTGCGTGGCGCCAGCCGGGCGACGGGCGGAAAGCCCGACTCGCCCGCGCCGTCCGGGGATGCCGGTCGGCGCGGGCGGCCCTGTAGGCGCTGACGGGCTGCGCCCCGCCCCGCTCAGCGCGGCTTCAGCGCATCGCGGATCTCGCGCAGCAGCTTGATGTCCTCCGGCTCGGGCGCCGGCTCCGGCGGTGGTGCGGGCGGCTCGGCGCGCTTGAGCCTGTTGATCGCCTTGATCGCGACGAAGATGGCGAAGGCGATGATCAGGAAGTCGATCGCGGTGTTGATGAAGGCGCCGTACTTCACCAGCGGCGCGCCGGCCTTCTCCGCCGCCTCCAGCGTCTCGAACTCGCCGCTGCCGAGGTTGAGGTAGAGATGGCGGAAATCGACCCCGCCCACCAGGCGGCCGACGATCGGCATCACGATGTCCTTGACCAGCGAGTCGACGATCTTGCCGAAGGCGCCGCCGATGATCACGCCCACGGCGAGATCGATGACGTTGCCGCGCATGGCGAATTCCTTGAACTCCTGGATGAAGCTCATAAGCTCTCCTTGTGGTCGTGGTTTCACTGCAGGGGGCGGTCCAGCCCTCGGCCGGTGCAAGCCAGAGCCGGGCGGACCATCTGATTTGGATACTAGTTCGGGCGCTGCGCAGGCGCCACCCGCTCCATGCCCCGGACATCCGTTGCCGGCGCCGTGCGGGCCGCTTCAGCCGCGCGCGACGAACACCGGCAGGCGCCAGCCGAAGCGGATCGCGCCGAGGCGGATCGCCAGCACCATGCTGCCGGCGGCGAGCGCCGCCCAGCCCGGCGTGACGCCCTCGGCGCCGAGCGCGATCAGCGTCAGCGCGCCGGCCCACGAGGCGGTGGCGTAGAGCTCGCCGCTGAACACCAGCGGCACCTCGTTGCACAGCACGTCGCGCACGATGCCGCCGAACACGCCGGTGATCACCCCCATCAGGCTCGCCACCAGCCACGGCGCCCCCATCGCCAGCGCGGCCTGGGTGCCGGACACGGTGAACAGCGCCAGCCCGATCGCGTCGGGGAGCAGGAACAGCCGCGGCGGCAGGCGCACGAAGCGCACCAGGGCGAAGGTCGCCAGGCCGGCGGCGACGGCGGCGATCAGGTAGCGCTGGTCGGCGATCCAGAACACCGTGCGGTCGAGCAGCAGGTCGCGCAGCGAGCCGCCGCCGAGCGAGGCCGCCAGCGCCACCACCACCATGCCGAAGAGGTCGAAGGGCTTGCGCCCGGCGTCGAGCACGCCGGCGGCGGCCTGGGCGGCGACGCCGGCGATGCCGATGCCATAGAGGAGGGGTTCGATGCCTTGCATGGCGCGCAGCATAGCATCGCGCTCGGTGCGGACACGACGGTGCGGGAGGTGGACGCCGGCGCCGGCGGCGGCAGCGGCAGGCCGGATTCAAACGATCGTTTGAATTGCCGCCGTGACATGCTAGAGTCGATCTTCGTCGAGGGCCGCGCACCCCGGACCGACCCACCCCATACCGCCCAGACAGGAGACAGCATGCCGATTCCCGAGAGCTTCCGTGGCCGCTTCAGCGTGCCGGCCATTGCCGCGCCGATGTTCATCGTCTCCGGGCCCGAGCTCGTCATCGCCGCGTGCAAGGCCGGCGTCGGCGGCACGTTTCCGGCGCTCAATGCGCGCCCCGCGGCGCAGCTCGAGGACTGGCTGGCGCAGATCGACGGCGCCCTTGCCGCGCACGATGCCGCACAGCCGCGGCAGTGCAGCGCGCCCTATGGCGTGAACCTGATCCTGCATGCCTCCAACGCCCGCCTGGCGGAAGACCTCGCCACCATCGTCCGCCACAAGGTGCCCTTCGTCATCACCAGCCTCGGCCATCCGGGCGAGGTGGTGAAGGCGGTGCATGCCTACGGCGGTCTCGTGTTCTCCGACATCGTGCATGCCTACCATGCGCGCAAGGCCGCTGCGGCCGGCGTGGACGGCATCATCGCGGTGGCGGGCGGCGCCGGCGGGCACGCGGGCGGGCAGAGCGTGGTGAGCCTGATCCGCGAGATCCGCGAGTTCTGGGACGGCGTGCTGATCGCCGCGGGCAGCATCTCCGACGGCGCCTCGATCCGCGCGGTCGAGGTGCTGGGGGCGGACTTCGCCTACATGGGCACGCGTTTCATCGCCACGCGCGAGTCGATGGCGCAGGACGCCTACAAGCAGATGCTGGTCGATTGCGGCCCGTCCGACATCGTGTATACGGATGCGGTGTCGGGCACCAACGCCAACTTCCTCTGGCCCAGCCTCGAGCGCGCCGGCTACGCGCGCGCGCAGCTCGCCGCCGGCTTCGGCAAGGGCAAGCTGCACGACCTCGCCGAGGAGGCGAAGGCCTGGCGCGACGTGTGGAGCGCCGGCCACGGCGTGGCGACGATCCACGACGTGCCGGCGGTGGCCGAGCTGGCGGCGCGGCTGGCGGCGGAGTACCGCGCCGCCTGCGCGCTGCCGCCGAGCGGGGCCGTGCGCGCCGGCGGCTGAGCCGGCGTCGCCGGGCGGGGCGCGGCGGCGGCCGGATCGACTATCCTTCGCTCCCATGCTCGCATTCGTCCAGGTCCTCACCAGCGGCATCGCGATCGGCTGCGTGTACGGCCTGGTCGCGCTGTCCTTCGTGCTGATCTACAAGGCCACCGCAACGCTCAGCTTCATGCAGGGCGACCTGCTGATGCTCGGTGCCTTCGCCGCGCTCGGCCTGCACGCCTTCGCGGGCTGGCCGCTCGTCGTCGCGGCGCTGGCGGCGGTGCTGGCGGTGGGCGTGCTCGGCGCCGTGCTCGAGCGCACCGTGCTGCGGCGCGCGCTCGGCCAGCCCCACCTGGT
The DNA here is from genome assembly GCA_024710965.1 of Thauera sp. Lineage (GTDB taxonomy): Bacteria > Pseudomonadota > Gammaproteobacteria > Burkholderiales > Rhodocyclaceae > Thauera. The sequence goes on from JANJTU010000014.1 coordinate 29,108, forward strand.
GGCGGTGCTGCTCACCTTCGGGCTGGGCATGATGATGCGCGGCGGTGTCGCCTCGGTGCCGGCGGCGGCGCAGGACATGCACCGCCTGCCCTTCGCCGCCGACACGCTGGCGATCGGCCCGCTGGTGCTCGCCACCAGCCACCTGTGGGTGGTCGCCGCCACCGTGCTGCTCGCCGGCCTGCTCGCCGCCTTCT